>DATFXR010000246.1:0-28347 GCA_035315685.1 Vicinamibacterales bacterium
AGGTGCACGCTGTCGCGGCCGACCGGCTGCAGGACACCGTTCGCGTCCGCGACGCAGTGGAGCACGTGCTCGCGGCTGCCCGGCAGCGGCGCAGGACCGAAGCCGAACGTCTGCTTGATCTTGATCGGCGCGGCGAACTGGCGGCGCTGCGGATCGTAGCCGGCGCAGGGAAGTTCTTCGTAGAACAGGCTGCCGAGATTCGATACGGCCGCGCCGCACTCACGCGCCGCAGCGATGAACGTCGACGGTATGTTCTGCGCGTCCTGCACGCAGAACTGGTACTTCGCGTACAGCTCTTTCTCGAACGCGAGCCGATCGGCATCGGCCAGGCCGGTGACGGAGGCGAACGCCTTGGCGACTTCGGCTTTGACTTCCGGTCCACAGATGGTAGCGGTCTGTGCGAATGCCGAGGTCGGCAGCGACACGACGAACAGGCTGGCGGCGACCAGCAGCAACTGCGTCGTGTGAACACGAACCCGGTGTGAAAGCGATCGTACGGCGAGCGTAGCAAACAGAATCATCGATCTCTCCTTCTTCGTTTCCAGTCGGCGTGACGCCCGATTGCGTGGCGACCTTCAACGCTGTGTTGGTGAGCGACGCAGGAGATCCGTTTCAACCGTAAACGGAACCACGAAGGGCACGAGGAGCAACGACGATCACGAAGAAGTACGCGGCTGGCTACGCCAGCCGGCGGTCGCGCTCTGCTCCGCGGGACTCTGCGTCCTCTGAGGTTAAAACGTCGGGCGGACGTTCAAGGCACGACGGTGAACAGTTGGAAGGGCGCCCAGTAGTGCGGCCTGGCGTAGTTGCCGCCGCGCGCGATCAGCGCGCGCTTCGCTTCGCGCAGGGCATGCGGTGCCGTTTCGCCGGCGGCGATGTGCGCGTAGAGGTCGCCCATCAGTTCGGCCGTCGATCGATCATCGACGTCCCACAACCCGGCGACGACGCGCCGCGCCCCGGCTCGCAGGAACGCCCACGCAAACCCGACCAGGCCCTCGCCCGAATAGTGGCGCTCGCCGGCGCTGCGGCACGCCGACACCGTGACGAGCTCGGCTCGCAGCGGCAGCTCCGCGACGTCGCGCGCGTACAACTTGTACGACCCGTTTGCACCCGAGAGGATGACGGCCGAATCGAGCGGGCTCGAGAGGTTCGCCTCCGCGTGGGCAGCGAAATGAATGAACGCGAACCGATCGGGCGACGCGCTCTTGTAGGCCGACGGCGCGGCGCGAGTTCCGACATAAGTGGCGAGACCCTGCGACGGAAAATGCTTCGCCACGTTCGCGATCTCGGCGCTCGCATACCTCAGCGCGGGGAATTCGGGCGCATGTGCGTCTGGATCGCCGAGCAGCAGCAACGATGCCGCGTCGTCCGACGGACGAGGCGAGATGGACAACATCGACAACGCCGGCGTCGTCTGGAGCTCGACATCGTCGATCCAGTAGTGCCGCCTCTCGCCGCCGACCGGCAGCGTTTCGAAATTGATCCCGTGCAACGCGCCGTCGGCGGCGATGACCACGCGCGAGCCCGATGGAATCCAGCGTGAGACCGGCTCGACGAGCAGTTGGTACAGGCGCTCGCCCGCCGTCGCGGACGGAGCAAGCGGATCGGCCAGGCTGTTGCTGATCGTCGCCTGATACTGTCGGACGAGCGCTGCGATGTCGTCCGCAGGCGGCAGTCGCCGGCACTGGACGCCGGCAGGAGAGACGACCCACACGTACGATCGCGCGGGCGCAAGCCAGTAGGACAGCAGGACCGACCGCGACCGCGTCGCGATCTGCCGGAGCGCCGCCGCGCTGACCTGCGCGGCCGGCGACAGGCCGTTGCGTTCGCCGAGCACGCGGCCGCGGCTCGACTCCGATACTTCCAGCGCCCGCTCGATCCGGCCCTGATCGACCAGTGCGTCGACGTACGACTGGTAGAACTGGATCAGCCTCGTCAGGAACGTCAGCTTGGAATCGGTCCTCAGCAGCCCCGATCGAGTTTTCTCGATGATCGCCAGCGCCGCTTCGAAGTGATGTGCCGCACGATCGGGCTGCGCCGACGCGATGGCGATGCCGGCCAGCCCGGCGTGCGCGGACCAGCGCAGGTATGGATGCGAGCCGGCGTCGCCGAGCGCCGCTTCGAACAGCCGTGTGGCCTCGTCGAGCCGGCCGCGTCCCTGCGCGATCTGCGCCGCGTTCAACGTGTTGCTTGCGAGCCCGCCGACGCGGCTCGCCGTCTTCAGCCGTGTCGCTTCGTCGTTGAAGCGTTCGGCTTCGTCCCAGTTGCGCTCGTCGATGCTCGCGGACGCGAGGTTGCCCGCCCAGACGGCGGCGTCGGCCTGCAGATTGGACTCGGTCGCGGTCGCGAGCGCTCGACGCAGATAGGGCATCGCCTGCTGCGGATCGCCCTGTTGCAGCAACGTGGTGCCCAGCTCGCCGAGCGCCTGCGTCAGATACGCACGTCTGCCGCGATCGGCCTGGAGACGGACGCTGCGCTGCTGCGTCTCGACCGCGCGGTCGAACTCGCCGAGGCGCGCGTAGCACATGCCGGCGTTGAGCAGGGCGGCCGCGTAGATCGCCAGCGGCTCGAGCTCCTCGAACGCCAGCACCCGGTTGAAACGGCTCAGCGCCTCGTCCCAGCGTCCCCGCACGAAGCTGCCCATGCCGAGATCGTTGAGCGCGCGCGCCTGCTGGAACCGGTCGCCGGCGGCGGCTGCCTCGCCGACGAGGCTGTCCAGGCGCGCCTCCCCGTCGGCCCACTGTCCGAGCCGCATGCGCAGCTGGCCGTCGAGCCACGCGACGTCGAACTGCACGTCGCGGGCACCGCCTGACAGGCGCCGCGCGCCTTCCAGCGTGACCAGCGCGTCGGCGAAGCGGTTCTGGCTGCGCTGCACCAGCGCCTCGAGGAATTTCTGACGTGCGCGCAGACGATCGAATGCCGGACCATCAGGCAGCGTGGCGTCGATCACGGGAAGCACGTCGGCCGGCTGCCGCTGGAGCAGCAGGATTTCTCCGCGTAGCAGGCGGAACTTCCACCCCCACTCGGAGTCCTGCGGCGCGAGCGTGATGCCCCGTTCGGCCAGCGCGCGCCCGTCGGAAAGTTCGTCGCGCCGCGCGGCGAGCGTCGCGGCGTCGAATGTGGTGGCGAGCTCGAGCTCCGGATTCCGCGCGCAGCCGGTGGCGATGAGGATCAGAGTGAGGAGAACGACTCGCGCTTGCACGAACACCCGTTCAGTTCGACCAGGCGCCGTTGTTCTCCACTTCAGCACACGCGACGAAGCCGCCGACCGGCGATCCCAGCTCGACGCGGAGCATCGTGAGCCGCCGCGACAGCGCGGTGATCAGAAGTTCGCCGAAGAAGATCGTCCCGTAGTTGGGGACCATCACCGTGTGCTGATCGATGCTTGCACCCGGGTACGGATTGCCGGTCCACCTGATTGACCGCACGATCGTGGCGTAGATCGTTCCGCAGCCGTAATGCAGCCGGCCGACTGGCGGGGCGGCTGCACCGGCGACGGGCTGTCTCATGAACAGACAATCGCCCCACTCACGAACGAACTGAGGGTCGTCGACCGCCGTCAGCAGTTTCGAATGCGTGTCGTACTGTTGAAACGGCGTCACGGCGAGATCGAGGCTGAGGCCATAGACGATGCCGCCGTTCTCGATCGCCGCACCGTCGACGACGGTGTCGCTGCCGAGCGCGATTGACGGTTCGCCGCTCGCCGACGAACTCTTCGAACTGAAGGCGGCATGCAGCCCTTTGATGGTCAGCTTCGGCTTGTCGCCGATGCTCAATCCGGTGACGTCCGCCATCACGCGCGTCGAAGTCGTCAAGCTGTCTTCCGGAATGCGGTGGAACGTCAGCTCGGTCTCCTGCTTGACGTCGTCGAACACTCCCTCCGCCGAGGTCGCGGCGGCGGCGAAGCTGACCCACTCGCCGAATTTGGTCGACGCGGCCCGCGCACGCGAGCGGCCGCCGCAGACCGTGAGGGAACTGGCGGTGCTCGAATCGATCACGACGTCCGTGGGCCGGACGATGCGGCCGCCGATCGCGGCGGCATTTCCCCTGAAGATGAAGCGGCGTCTCAATTCCATCGTGGCATCCTTGCAGGAGCCGATCATCGCGGCGACAGCATGAACCGGTACTCACCGACGATCCGTGCCGGCGAGCCGGTGTCACGCACCGAGAGAATGTAGTGCATCGGCGCCGCGAGTGTCGATGAAGGGAACAGCAACAACAGCGGCGTGCCCGGAGCAGGTGCCGCGGCACGGCCGGACGCCGCCGCCCGGCCATTCGACGTGGCGAGACTGAACGTCAACTCGGCAGTCTGCGGCGGATCGTTGATGTCGAGCGCCATGGTCACGAAATGCGATCCCGGATCGAGCGTCACCACCGGTTCAGCGCCTCGACTCGCCGGGCGAAGCGTGATCGGCGCGAGCGCGACCGGCGACGCGTCCTGTGGCAGCGGCGCCGCGACGCGGACGGACTGATAGACGGCGATGCAGGCAAGCGTCGCCGCGACGGCCCATGGCATCGCAGCCGAGCGGAGCCAGTTCCGTGCCTTCGTCCTGCTGCCCGCTGCCGTCGGCACGACCCGCGCTGACGCGGAGCGAGCACCGAATCCGCGCCTCGCGCCTTCGAGCATCGCCGCCGCGCTCCGCAGATCGCCGGCGCATGCCTCGCACGAGAAGTAGTGCTCCTCGAACGCCAGCCGGTCCTCGCCCGACATGTCGTCGAGGAGATAGCGTTCGCTCGCGAGGGTGTCGATCGCTTCCTGGTGTGTCACTGGTTCACGCCCGCTGTTCGACAGCGGAAAATCGTTCGCGGAATCGTTGTTTGGCGCGGTGGAACAGCACCCGCAGATAGCCCCGATCGATGTTCAGCTCGCGGCAGACGTCGTCTTTGGCGCGATCCTCGAAGAACAGCCATCGGATGAGATCCCGATCGCGCTGCGGCAAGCCTTCGATTGCCTCGCGCACCTTCTCGCGTTCTTCGGATTTCAACACCCGCCATTCGGCGCTCGGCTGGTCGGCCTGCGGCTCCCCAGCTTCCTCGTCGATCTGGCTCATGCGCGCCTTCGATCGATAGGTCTCGAGCAGCACGTTGTTGCAGACCGAGTTGACGAATGCGCCGAGCCCCTCCGGCGACGCAAGGCCGCCTTTCTTCTTGAGCGCCGTCAGGACCCGGACGAATGTTTCCTGCCGCACGTCCTCCACCTGCGCAGGCGAGCGCAGCCGGGAACGAAGTTTCAGGGACAGCAGCGAGCCGAAATACTCCGTGAAATGTCGCTCGGTCTCGGGGTCCTCGGCGATCAGCCGCCGCACGTAGTCGCCGTCGAAGCTGAACCGCGGACGAAGCGCCGACGGAAAAATCCTAATCTTCGCGTCAGCGCGCCGCAACGATCTCGGTTCATCCTCGTGAAGTGCTTTTCCGGGCGCGCCGGTCGCGCTCGCTCTCTCCGCCTTCGACAAGTAGTGCATCTCTTTCGGAAATCGTTACAGCGTTCGGTCAGGCAGGCTCTCGATTCCAAGACACGAAACGACCTTTCGCAGCCAACCGAACGGCCAGATGCCCCATCCGTCTGCCGACGGCGAACAGCCGGCGTAAGAGCGCGCGAGTGAGCGGAACTGCTGAGGTTTTACGGCAGGGAGAGGAGCTTTGCGGGGTTCTCCTTCGACATGCGCTCGACGTCCGCCGCGGACAGTGCTTTCGACCGCAGCGCCAGCAGGAACGCGGCAAAGCCGTCGACAGGCAATGCGTTCCCTTTCTGACCGAGGTCTGACGAGACGATGCAGAACTGCGGACCGACCCGGCGGATCGCATCCGCCATGCCGTCAATGCGCGCCGGCGCGTCGGCGGTCGTCGGCGAGCCGCCGACGAACTCAATGAACGCCCCAAGGCGTGCCGCTTCCTGCATCTTCGGAACGTCCATGAGGACCGGCGCCATCATCGCGTGCGTCACCACCATGTGCTCCACGCCCTGCTGCCGCCCCTCGCGGATCAGCATCAGCCCCTCGTCGGCAGACACATGTCCGGTCGCGAGCACGAGGTGGTGCCTCGCGATTGCAGCGATCACCGCTTTCGTTTCCGGCAGCAGCGCGCCATTCCGCGAGACGGTGACGAACGGCCGGCTCTCCTTCGAATAGCGAACCTGATTCTCTGCGTCGAACGTCGACATCCAGACGATGCGGCCCCAACCGCCGGCGACCTGCGTCAGATGCTCGACGGCCGCAGCGTTCATGCCGCCGACCGTGAGATTGAGGTCGATGCCGCCAAACACCTCGAGTCCGGGCGCCTCCTTGCGCGCGAGATACGCCAACCCGGCGGTCGGGTCGTAGTGGTTCTTGAGCACGATCGCGCGCATCCCTTTCGATCGCGCCTGCTTCGCGGCCTCGATGCCGTCGAGCGACCGCGGCACGTTGTCGGGATCGGAGTGCACGTGGATGTCGATCGCGCCGCGCAGCAGTTGATCGGAATCGGGGCCACGCTGCGGCACGACCACCGCGATGGACAACGCCAGTCCGAGTGCGATTCGAGTGGGCATTTCAGAATCTCTGCTCGCGCATCGTCCAGATCGACGTCTGACTCACGACGTATGATCGTACTCGGTCAGCGTTCTGATCCAGATGTTCCGATAGCGAACCGGGTTGCCGTGATCCTGCAGCGCAATCGGCCCCTTCGCCGAGGCCGGCGTGTACGGATCGATCTGCTTGTGCGCCGTCGGTCCCCAGAATGATGTCGCGTGGTGTACGACCACGCCGTTGTGGAAGACCGTCGCGACCGCCGGCTTCTCCAGCGCGCCCGCCTGCGTGAAGCGTGGCGCGGTGAACGCGATGTCGTAGGTCTGCCACTCGCCGGGCGGCCTGGACGCGTTGACGAGCGGCGGATGCTGGCCGTACATCGCGGCAGCCTGACCGTCGGGATACGTCGGATTCCTGTAGCTGTCGAGCACCTGGATCTCGAACAGGCCGAGCAGGAAGACGCCGCTGTTGCCGCGCCCCTGACCGTCGCCCTTGACCTCGGAAGGCGTCGCGAACTCGACGTGCAGCTGAAAGTCCGTGAACGTCGCCTTGGTGCGGAGCATGCCTTTCCCCGTCGCCAGCACGCCGTTCGTCATCGTCCACGTTGCACGCGAGCCATCAGTCATCTGCCACGCGCCGAGATCGTCACGCGCGCCGAGGAGCACGGTCGCATCGCTCGGCGCGGGCGCCGGCGCGGCGGGCGGCGGTCCGGGGGTGACGATCGCCGGCTGTGGCCGGCGGCCGTCGTGAATGTGCCAGCGTCCTCCTGGCTGCATCGGCGTGTCGTCGTATCCGAGATTCGGCTGTTGATCGGTAGCCGGCACGAACGCGGTCGATGTGACGAGCAGCGCGGCGACGGCGCACAGGGTCAGGCGCATGGTGGTCCTCCGAGGTTCTCCCACGAGCACGCCAGAGATTACATCCAGAACCGCGGCCCCGGACCGCGCGCCGCGATCCGGTCGCCTGGATTCGCCAGCTTACAGCGATCGAGCGACAGGCAGCCGCAGCCGATGCATTCGGTGAGACCCGCCTCGAGCTTCTCGAGCTCCGCGATCCGCGCGCGAATCCGCTTCGTCCAGCCGGCCGAGAGCTTCGCCCAATCCGCGCGCTCGGGCACCCGATGGCTCGGCAGCTTCGCCAGCTCGGTCCGGATCTCGTCGAGTGACAGCCCGATCTTCTGCGCGAAGACGATGAACGCCACACGCCGAATCACCGCGCGTGGGTAGCGCCGATGGCCGGAGTCGGTGCGCTCGGAATGGATGAGGCCTTCGGCTTCGTAGAAGCGGAGTGCCGAGGTGGCAACCCCGCTGCGCTTGGCCACCTCGCCGATGGTCAACGCCGTGTCCATGGCAGCAGTCTCGCAAATTTCGGGCTTGACTTCAAGTGCACTTGAAGCCTGACCCTTGAAGGCAGGAGAGAGGAGACGTCAATGCAGCAATCGAATCGAGTGGCAATCGTGACCGGGGCGAGCCGCGGGCTCGGCGCGGTGATCGCGCGGGTACTCTCGCAACGCGGCTACGACCTGGTCGTCTGCGCGCGGACCGCGGGTCCGCTGCAGGAGGTTGCCGAGTCGCTGGGCCGTCCAGGGTCCACGGTCGTCGCAGTGGCCGGCGATGTGACCGACGCCGGCGTGCGGTCGCGCCTCGTGAAGACGGCGCGCGAGCTGGGCGGGCTCGACCTGCTCGTGAACAACGCGTCGGAGCTGGGCACCATCGGCCCGCTGATGGAATTCGACGTGCAGCGTTTCGGTCGCGTCTTTCCGGTGAATGCCGGCGCGCCGATCGCGCTCATCCAGATGGCGATGCCGCTCCTGGCCGAACGCCGCGGGCTGATCGTGAACATCACCAGCGACGCGGCTGTGCGCGCGTACCCCGGGTGGGGTCCCTACGGCGCGAGCAAGGCGGCGCTGGAGCTTCTGACGCGGACCCTGGCGACCGAGCTGCGCGACCGTAGCGTGTCGGCGGTGCTCGTCGATCCGGGCGACATGCGGACGCGCATGCATCAGGAGGCTTACCCGGGCGAAGACATCTCGGATCGCCCGCTCCCCGAGGTGACGGTGCCGTTCTGGCAGTGGCTGTTCGATCAGCACCCTGATGAGGTCCGCGGCGAACGGTTCGTCGCACAACAGGAGGACGCGCGATGGGCGCAGCTGGTGTAATCGCCGACTTCGAGCTGCCGGCGCGCCTCGAGGCGGCCGAACCGCCGGAAGCGCGGGGATTGCGACGAGACGAGGTGCGCCTGCTCGTCTCGACCATCGAGACCGATTCGATCGAGCACGCGCGCTTCAGCGATCTGCCGCGATGGCTTGCGGCCGGCGATCTGCTGGTCGTCAACACGAGCGGCACCCTGAACGCCGCGCTCCCGGCAACGACCGACCAGGGAATTGCGCTCGAGCTGCACCTGTCGACCCGACTGCCTGGCGGGTTCTGGTCCGTCGAAGTCCGTCAGCCCGGGGACACAGCGTCGCTGCCGTATCACGGGACGCTGGCGGGAACGATCTTGCGTCTGCCCGCCGGCGGACGCGCGACGGTGCTGGCGCCGTATCCGGCGCTCGATGCGCTCGACTCAAGATCTCGGTTGTGGCTCGCTGCGCTGCAGCTTCCGTGTCCGCTTGTCGACTACCTCGGACGGCACGGCTTTCCGATTCGATACGGATATGTCCCGCAGGCGTGGCCTGGCTCGATGTACCAGACCGTCTTCGCGACCGAGCCGGGCAGTGCAGAGATGCCGTCTGCCGGCCGTCCGTTCTCCGATGAGCTCGTGACGCGGCTGGTGTCGCGCGGCATCCAGATCGCGCCGCTGCTGCTGCATACCGGCGTCGCGAGCCAGGAGGATCACGAGCCGCCCTACGAGGAGTTCTACCGCGTGCCACGGCAGACGGCGGAGCGCGTGAACGCCGCGAGACACGCCGGCAGCCGGGTCATCGCCGTGGGCACGACCGTCGTACGGGCGCTGGAGACGGTGACCGACGACAGCGGGTTCACGGCGCCCGGTGAGGGCTGGACCAGCCTCGTGATCACGCCAGATCGTCCGCTGCGTGCGGTGACCGGACTGATCACGGGGCTGCACGAGGCAAAGGCGACGCACCTGGCCATGCTCGAACGGCTCGTCGCGGTCGCGTTCGATGGTCCGGCACAGACGCGCGCGCTGGCGGGCGTCCGCGCTCGGCGTCATCTGCAGCGCGCGTACGACGAGGCGCGACGACGTGGTTATCTCTGGCACGAGTTCGGCGATTCACACCTGATCATCGCCAGGTTCGCTCGCGCGCGAACGTGAGCGAGCGTGTCAATGGCTGATGGCTGATGGCTGATGGCACACGGTCGTGACGGGAGACGTACTGGTCTGATCGAATTTCGAAATCCGGTCCTTCTGGCCGGACCGCCGCTGCGTCATCCTGCGGTGTGGCCAATTCCGCACTGTTCACGCAACCGATCCGGATCAGCCTGCGCGCCCTGGCGAAAACGCCGGCGTTCACGGTCGGCGCAATCGTGACGATTGCACTGACCGTCGGCACGACGACCGCGGTGTTCAGCGTCGTCTACGCCGTACTGCTACGTCAGTTGCCGTACCGGAACGTCGATCGCCTGTTCTGGATCTGGTCCGATCAGCCGGGCCGCGATCGGACGCCGTTCAACGTTCCCGATTTCATCGACTACCGCGACGGCTCGCGGACGCTGGAGGGCTTCGCAGGGCTGTTCGGGTACGGCGCGAGTCTCAGTGATGAAGCCGCCGGCGAGCGCGTTCAGGGACTCCGTGCGACAGGCAACCTGTTCGATGTGCTCGGCGCGCGCGCGCGAGTCGGCCGCCTGCTCGAGCCAGGCGACGAGCAACCAGGCGCAGACCGCGTCGTCGTGCTGACCGACCGATTCTGGGCGCGGCGGTTCGCCAGCGATGCGGCGATCGTTGGCCGGTCGATCCGGCTCAATGGCGAGGAGTACGTCGTGGTCGGCGTGCTGGCGCCCGGTTTCGTCACGCCGGTTCGCGACGTGGAGTTCGTCATGCCATTCGGTCCCGACAGCGACCCGCGGCGCGGCGCGCGCAACTCCCTGAACTTCATCATCGGCGCCGGCCGGATCCGCGACGGCACGTCCGTGAATCAGGCGGCCGGCGAGCTGACCGGGATCGCGCGTCGGTTGCAGCAACGGTTTCCGGTCGAGAACGCTCGCAAGCGTGGTGTCCAGATGATGCGGGTGATCGACGGCATTGCGGGATCGTTTCGCACGGCGCTGCTGACCATCTTCGCGGCCGTCAGTGCGGTGCTGCTGATCGCGTGCGCGAACCTCGCGAATCTGATGCTGACGCGCGCCAGCGGACGACGGAAAGAAACCGCCGTACAGCTTGCCCTGGGCGCGTCGCGTACGCAGGTCGCGTGGCACTCGCTGATCGACGCGTTGATGATCGGCATCGCCGGCGGCGCGCTCGGTGTGCTGCTCGCCGAATGGGGTGTCGCGGCGCTGCTGGCGCTCGCATCGACGGAGTTGCCGAGAGCCGGCGAGGTCCGGATCGACGGCGCCGTTCTCACATTCTCTCTGTTGGTGTCAGTGTTGACCGGCGTGCTCTTCGGCGTGATTCCCGCGCTCATGTCGTCGCGAGTGGACGTACGAGATGCGCTCCAGGGCAGCGGCCGCGGCGCGACCGCCGGCGGCCATCGCGTTCGAGGCGTGCTCGTCAGCTGCGAGGTCGCGCTGGCAGTCGTGCTGCTGATCGGGATGACACTGCTGGCGAAGAGCTTTGCCAGAGTGCAGGCGGTGGCGCCAGGATTCGAACCGGCGCATGTGCTGTCGGCGCGGCTGACGCTGCCGCCGAAGCGGTTCGTCAGCCGCGAGGTGCTGGTGGCTTTCCAGACGACTCTTCGAGACCGCGTGTCGGCTCTCCCGGCGGTGTCGCAGACCGGTGCGATTACGCTGCCTCCCCTCGTCGGATTGTTGTCGCGTGTCCCGTTCACCGTCGAGGGCCGGGTGATCGAACGGGAACGTGTCCCGCTCGCACAATTCCGCACCGTGTCGCCAGGATACTTCGAGACCGTGCGCATTCCGTTGAGGCGGGGCCGCACGTTTTCCGATCACGACAGTGGCACGACACGGCCGGTTGCCATCGTGAACGAGGCGCTCGCTGATCGCTGGCTCGCGGGACTCGAGCCGATCGGCGCGCGGTTGCTCGTGGACGACAGCGACGGCCCGCCACGGCCCGTTGAGATCGTGGGCGTGGTCGGAAACGTTCAGCAGATCGCGCTCGACGGAACCGATCCCACGTGGGACTTGTATGTGACCTATCCTCAAATCCACGCCGACACGCTCGGCGGCGCCATCGGCAACATGTTCTGGCTCACACGAACCGCTGGCGATCCAATGGCGATCGCGACGCCGTTCGTCCGCGAATTGCGGCGTGTCGATCCCGACGTCGTAGCCTCTCAAGTCAGGCCGCTGGAGCAGAACCTGATCGATGCTGTGGCGCCTCGCCGGTTCAGCGTGTCGCTGATGGCCGTGTTCGGACTGGCTGCGCTCGTTCTCGCGGCCACCGGGATCTACGCCGTGATCGCCTACTCGGTCAGCCAGCGTGCACGTGAAATCGGCGTCCGGATCGCGCTCGGCGCCCGGGACGCGAACATCATGCGGCTCGTCGTCGGCGAAGGAGCACGGTTCGTGGTCGCTGGGCTCGCCTCTGGTGTCGCGATCGCACTGAGCCTCATGCGGCTCGCGACCTCCTTGCTTTTCGGCGTCACGTCCAGCGACATCGCGACCTTCGTGCAGGTGTCGGCGAGTGTCGCGATCGTCTCGCTGATCGCGTGCGCGGCCCCGACCATGCGCGCGCTGCGGTTGGGCGCGGTGTCGCTTCACGCGGAATAGCGCGAGTCGATCACGGCCGGAACGACGGAGTAGCGCGAGAGTTATCCACAGGGGGTCGGGAGTCGTTTCAGATATCCACAAGGGGTCGGGAATCGTTTCTGTCTCGCTTTTCTAGCAATTTCGCAGCGTCTGAGAACTTGGGACTTTCCCCAAATCGACTCTCGACACCGGGCTGATGCGCTCCGGTGCGCCGAAAACGACTAATCAGCTCTTCTGGAAGGCCTTGCCGCCCCGCAAAACGGTTCCCGACCCCCTGTGGAAAACGTCCCACTCGCCGAAACGATTCCCGACCCCTCAATACGTCAGCGGGTTGTGCTGCATCCCGTGGCACGACAGGTAGCATCGCCCATGCCCCGGGCCGGTGGATTCGTAGCGCATGATGCCGCTGCTGTTCGGTGACACGAACCGGGTGTCGAAGTTGATCAGGTGCGCGTTGTTCGTGCTGTTGCCCTGCGCGCTGCTGATCCCGTGCGGGTCGTGGCAGACCGAGCATGGCGCCGATGCGTTCTGCAGATGCCGGCTGTGCTGCCCGAACGACGCGTTGCTGAGAATACTCGAGCGGCTGTGGCACTTGTAGCAGAGCGCGTAGGTCGCCGCCGACTCCGACTGCGAGCCGCTGTCCATGTCGTAGCGCGCAACGAGCAGGTGCTTGACGTTCGACCCGTGGGGTCCGGCCGGCCCGGCGCCGGGCGTCGGTGCCGTCGGACCGGTGTCGTTGTTGTGGCAGTCGGTGCAAAACACCGTGCTGCCGGTCGTCCATGGCGCGATCAGGCTCGGGACGAAGGTGCCCCGCCCCGGACCTTCGACCGGGTGGAACGACGGATTGGCCGGATCGAACTGGAGCCGCTTGTTGAATTGTGTCGCCACGCGCGCCGCATAGGGCGGATCCGGACCGTTCGGCTGCGGCCGGTTCGCGGAGTCGGCGTGGCACTTGAAACAGATCTCGTATTGATTGACCGACGGTGGCGTTCCGACGGGATCGACACGAACCCCCGTGGCGTCGATGCCCCACACCCCGGCCAGCTTTCCCGATGCCTTCGGCGCGACAGTCGCATTGGCGTGGGCCGCATGCGGATTGTGACAGTCCGCGCACTCGGCGTGCCGCGGCGTGGCCGCGCTCGTCTCCGGCAATCGCGTCGCGCCCGTCGTCGATTCCGACGCGTCGTGCACCGACGGTGTCACGCTGTACACCGGGTGACGATAGGTCTTGTTGAACTCGGCCGCGATGTTGAAGGAGGCGACGGCGTTCGGCCCGTGACACGCCTCGCACGTTTTCTCTTCGATGTCCTTCAGCATGCGTGACGCCGACGTCGCGCTGTGCGGCTTGTGGCAGCTCTCGCAGCCATTGGTCGCGACGGTGGTGTAGCCGGTGTGCGCGCCCTGCGCCGCGGTGTACGACTTCGTCGAGGTCCGGTGCGACGCCGGCGTCGTCGACCAGAATGTTTTCTGATGGCACGTGAGACAGAGCGCAGATGCCGAGTTGTCTTTGACGAGAAACTTCTTCACCACCGCGTCCACTTCCTGCTTGTGCGGGTCGTGGCACGAGCGGCATTGCAGCTCGCCATGCGAGTCGAGTTTGACGGGATCGCCGACCGGCGGCGTCACGATCTGCGGTCCGGTGACGGGCACGAAGGAGATCGGGTGATCGTCCGACAGGTTCGACCCGAGCACCGCAGTGCCGGTCATTCGTCCGGACGGGTCGACGCCAATCATCGACTGCAGTCCTCTCGTGACGGTCGCGCCGATCGCCACGGTTCCGTCGTGGCAGCTCAGGCACAGCTTTGCCGATCCCGTCGGCGCGCCTGGCGTTGCCGCCATCGTCGTGCTCGTGTACGGCGTATACGTCGTTCCCGACTGCATGTGATTCCAGAGCGGCGGCGCCGGATCCGTGTTGTGCGGCGCGTGGCAGAAGATGCAGATCTCGGTGGTGCCCGTCGAGCGAACGGTCCCGGTGCCGTTCACCGAGAGATTGTGCTTGTTGGTCGGTGACGAGATTGGTACTTGTGCATGCACGGTCGATCCAGCGCCGATCGCGATGCCGAACCACGCGAGCGCGGCGGCGAACGCCGCCGTCGCAGGGAGAGCAACCGCAGAGAACGCAGAGTACGCAGAGGTCCGTTTTTCAAAAGAAAGAACTCTGCGGTCTCTGCATGCTCTGCGGTTGCTTTTCCTCACGGCTCGGCCTTGAGTTAGTCGAACACCTGCACGCGGCCAGAGAATGCAGAGTACGCAGAGATCCGTTTTTCAAAAGAAAGAACTCTGCGGTCTCTGCGTGCTCTGCGGTTGCTTGTCCTCACGGCTCGGCCTTGAGGTAGTCGAACACCTGCACGCGGCCAGAGAACGCAGAGTACGCAGAGATCCGATTTTCAAAAGAGAGAACTCTGCGGTCTCTGCGTGCTCTGCGGTTGCTTTTCTTCACGGCTCGGCCTTGAGGTAGTCGAACACCTGCACGCGGCCGTTCGACGAGTCGGCGACGTAGATGCGATCGTCGGCAATGGCGATCCCCGTGGCCAGCCAGAACTCGCCTTCCTCGCGCCCGGGTTGGCCGAAGGCGAGCAGAAAGCGACCGTCCGCATCGAAGATCTGCACCACGTCCTGCAGGCCGTCGACGACGTAGACGTGGCCTTCACTGTCGAGCGCGACGCCTTTGGGCCGGCTGAAGTCGCCGGATCCATCGCCGGCGCGTCCGAACGCCGAGATGAAGCGGCCCTGCGGTGTGAACACCTGCACACGAAAGTTCATCGCGTCGACGACATACAGGCGGCCCGCGCGATCGCGAGCGATGCTGGTTGGATAGTTGAACTGCCCGGGCTCCGCGCCGCGGGATCCGAACCGCTCCAGCACGCGGCCGTCGACGCCAATCGCCACCACTCGATGTCCGAGCGTGTCGACGACGTACACCCGGTCGTCAGCAGAGACGATGCCGGTCGGCCGCAGCAGGCCCGCCTCGGCGCCGACGGCCCACTGCCGTTTGCCCGACGCGTTGAGGCACAGCACGCGGCCGCCGACCGAATCGGTGAGGAAGATCCGTCCGCCGACCGTGGCGATGCCGATCAGCGACCCGCTCGCGACCTCGATCCGCGAGTAGCCGCCGTCGCGCAGATCGTAGACGTGAACCGCGTGCCCTGGCGGATCGGCCACGTAGAGCCGGCCGCCCGCTCCGAGCGTCAGGCCGTACGGCTGCTTCATCGCCGGCGCTTCGCTTCCGCCGGCGACTGCGTCCCACACCTTTCTGAGGAGCGAACGGCGACGAGCCGTCCGCGGCACGAGCGCAGACACGAACCGGATGCGCGGAGGCGCCGGAGGATCCGGCCACACGCGTTCGACGGCGCCAGGGGACGGCCGGGACTGTGCCGACGCGGCCGGCGCGACGCTGGCGACGACCGCCGCGGTCAGCAACACGCGTACGAACAGCGCGACGACGAGCGAGCGGTTCACCGGCTCATCCCGAACTTCCGGCTGATGCGCAGCGCCAGCTGATTGCCGTTGAACGTCAACGGGTCGATTTGCGTCGCCGTGATGAGCGCCAGATCCGTGTAGCGGTATTCGAGCGTGAGCGAGAAGAGGCGAAGCCGGTAATCCAGTGATCCGATGGCGTACGAGCCGTCCTGAAAGAAGCGCGGCACGTCGGACAGCGTCCGCTCGCGCCTCGCGGTAATCGACACGTGCAGCGCGCCGACGATGGTTCCGGAGAACGACACGCCGGCATATTGGTGCCGCTCGTCGGTGACGAACGAGCGATTGATGAACTCGCCGGCAGTGAGCCCGGCGCGACGATCGCGCGCCAGCTGGATCGTGAGGCTGGTCATCGCCTGCGTATAGCGGACCCGGAACAGCACCGGCTCGACGCCGCGATCGATCAGGGCGCGCTCGTAGGTGCCATCGAGGACGACGCGCGTGGTCACCAGCGTTCGCACGCCCGCGTGCGCCCGCTCCTGCCGCTGATTGCCGAGTGTGAGCAACGTATCCTCCGCGCGATCGCGGTCGACGCCGACGTTCAGCTGCGCGACCGTGAAGATATCGAGGCCGGCGTCCGCGCGCGCACGCCACGATCGGCCGCGGCCCTCGAGCGACGCGTCACTGCGATTCCACGCCTGCTCGGCTTCGTAGGCGGCGCCGGCATGTACCGCGCGATGCCGGACGCCGTACTCGGCGCCGGCGCCGATCGCCCGGGTGAGCGCGGCGATGCCGATGCCGGTGACGTTCTGCTGCCGCTTGCCGTAGGTGCCGCTGCCGTGAAGGATCACGCCGGCCACCGGCATCACGCGCGCCGTCGTCGTCGCGAGGAGCGAACCGGTGGTGGCGGCGGCGGCGCGCTCGCTCGTATAGCCGAGATTCGCATCGGTAACGAATCGCGGGTTCGGCTGATGAGTCAGCGTCGCGGTGCCGTAGTACAGCTCCACGTTGCCACCCTCGGGCGGGCGATAGCCATCGCCGCCGATCGACAAATCGGGCGGCGCCTGGAAGCGCGATGCGGTGGCGCGGCGACCGGCGCGCACATCGGCGCGTGTACGATCGCCGGCCTTCGCGACGAGCTCGTACCCGAGATCGTCGTACTGTTGCTCGAACGCGCTGGAGATGGAATTCGCGGCGGAGTGATGATCGTAACGAAGCGTGTTGCTCATCCGCGGCCGCTCGCGCGAGATCAGCGCATGGATCGAGCGCGCCGTCTGGGTCGATTCGAGCGGCCCGGCCTCCACCGCACCCGAGCCCTGCTGGTAGCTGAACTCCACCCGCGGCAGCGACGGCGCGCTGAGCACCCAGTTCAGGCCGTACTCTGACTGCGCGGTGCCGAGTTCCGGCAGCGCGCCTGGCGCGCTGGCGAGGCCGCCGCGCAATTGGCTCGACGCCGGATAGTTCGCCGATTCGGCGCCGACCGCACGATTCGCGTGAACAGCGAGGCGGAACGGCCGCATCGAAAACAGACTGGCCGCGGCGTTGAATCCGGTCTGATCCGAGCGGCTGTCTTCGGATCCGAACGTCAGGGCGTTGCGGTTGAAGGTGACGCCGCCCGAATACACGGCGAATCGCGGATCCCACAACGACGAGGAGTAGGCGAGCGTGTAGGCCTGCGTAAAGGCGCCGTCTTCTCTCGTGTCGGAGCCGGTCCGGTACGCCGATCGCGCGTAGCCCCAGTCGGCGTTGCCGTTCAGCGATTGGGCGCCTGCAGCGGCCGGCAACATCAGCACGACGCAGCACAACACGGCGCGACCGTTCATCTCCGCTGCGTCGCCGCCGCCTCGGCCGCCGCCCGGCCGGTGCCGCCGCCGTTGCCGATGACGATGCGCGCGCGCGCGCGCAGGCTCTTCGTCCAGGTGGTCGCCGCCTGCGCGCAGCGCGTCTCGGTGAGGTCGCGCACGATCGTTGCCTGCACGTCGGCGAACGTTTTCTGCGCCGGCGGTCGCGTCTCGACGAGGCGGAGCAGGTGAAATCCGTAAATCGTCTGCACGACCGGGCTCACGCGTCCGGGCGTGAGATCGCGCAGCGCCCTTTCGAACTCGTCGATGAGCTGTCCGCGATGGACGAATCCGAGGTCGCCGCCCTTGGCGCGGCTCGCGTCGGAGGAGAACTCACGCGCGACCGCGTCGAAGCGGGCGCCGCCGGCGATCCGCTGCGCCAGATCGCGTGCCCTCTGCCGGGCCTTTTCCCACGCGGCCGGTGGCGCCGACGGGTCGACGCCGATCGTGATCAGCGACACCCTGAGCTGCTCGGGGAGCACGAACCGCGCGGGGTTGTCGCGGTAGAAGGCGGCGGCCTGTGCCTCCGTGACCCGGCAGCGCGCGCCGACTTCGTCGTCGTAGATCCGCTGGATCATCAGCGCGCGCTGAATGCTGGCGCGGATCTGCGGCAGCGTGGCGCCCGAGGCCTTGCGCGCCCGCTCGAACTCCTGCTCGTCGCGATACGACTTCTTCGCGCGCGCCAGCCCCTGGTCCACGTCGCCGTCCGCGACGTGGACCTTCAGCCGCACCGCCTCTTGATACTTCAGCTCCTCGTCGATCAATCCGTCGAGCGCCTGGCTGCGCAGCTCACTGACTTTCTCCGGCTTCAGGTTCTGGTGATACGACGACATCGGGATGATCGTGTTCACTGCCGCGTCGAGATCGCTCGCGTGGATCGGGGTGTCGTTGACGAGGGCGACGACGTCGGCCGGCTGCGGCCGACTGGTGGGATGCGACGGCACCGGCGCGAATTGCGCGGCGACGAGCGTGACGGCGACCGCCGGGATCACCAGCAGCGTCGCCGTCTCGTTCGCAATCGAACGTTTTACTTGATGTGGCACGTCAGGCACAGCGCGCTGCCCGCATTCGATTTCCGCAGGAACGATCCCACCGAGTTGTTGTGCGGGTTGTGGCAGCTCGCGCACTCGACGGTCGCCGTCGCGGTGGACGCGCCGTAGAGCGGCAGCGGCTGCGTGGTTCCGACCGTAATCTTCTGGCCGGTGATGCTCTGGGTGTTGAACTCGGCGGGCGTCGCGGCGCGCGCCGTCTCGTAGATGATCGTGATCGGGTGGTCGTTGCGGAGGTCGGTGCCGAGGAACGGCGTGCCTCCGGCGAGGATGTTGCCCGTGCCGGTGCCGCTGTTGCCGTAGGTCGCCTTCGCAGTCGCCTGACGGGTGAACGCGACGCTCGCCACGTGCGCGACGCCGTTGAGGTTGGTCAGGACGTCGATCGCGATGCTGCCGTCGTGGCAGCTGAGACAGGCGCCCGACACGCTGCTCTGGATCGCCGCGCTCGTCGGCGCGGCGGTGTCCAGCGTCGAGCTCGCGTAGACCTGATACGTCGCCGTGGAGCTGCTGCGGTTCCACAGCGGCACCGTGACGCTGCCCATGTGCGGCACATGGCAGAAGACGCACGTCTGCCCGTTGATCGTCGCGTCGGTGTTCCGAATCGCCGACCCCGCACTGAAATCGTGCGGACCGCCTGCGACGGTGGTTTGCGCCGACGCGGTGGCCGCGACCGCCAGCACGGCCAGCGCGGCGATGACTGTTCGTCTCCTCACTGTCTCCTCCTTTTGCGCTGGGGTTCGAGCCCGGGATCCGCCTGCTGCGCCACCGCCGCCTCCGTGCGTATCCGCTGAAACACCTGCACGCGGGCGTTGCCTTGATCGGCGACATAAATGCGGTCTTCGTCGTCGACGAACAGCCCGGCCGGCAGGAGAAACTCGCCGGGCCCCTCGCCGGTGGATCCCACGAACAGCAGGATGCTGCCGTCCGCGTCGAAGATCTGGAAGTTGTTGAAGGACGTGTCCGCGATGTAGACGTGGCCTTCGCTGTCGACGCCGACGCCTTTCGCGCGGTTCAGGTGCCCGGGGCCGTCGCCCTGGGTGCCGATGCTGCTGACGAAGGCGCCGGATCCGTCGAAGATCTGGACGCGGAAGTTCAGCGTATCGGTGACGTAGAGCCGTCCGTCGCGGTCGACCGACAGGTTCGTCGGGAAGTTGAATTCGCCAGGTTCGGTGCCGCGCTTTCCGATCGCGCGCACGAACGTGCCGTCGCCCGCTGCATAACAGATCACCTGATGCTTCTTGGCGTCGGCGACATACAGCAGCGACCGGCGGCGGTCGATCGCCAGGCCGGACGGATTCTCGAGCTCTCCCTGGTGTCCGATCGCGATCGCGACCGCGCCGTCGGGCCGATAGCCGATCACCCGCTTCAGCGTCGCGTCAGCGATGAACACGACTCCGGACGCGTCGATCGCGACGCCAATTGGCTTGACGACTTTCAGCGGTCCCTTTTCGCCGACGAATTCGACCGACTGCGCGTGCGGATCGAACACGAACACCCGCCGCGCGGCCGTGTCGGTGACGAACACCCGTCCGTCGGCCGCGACCGCGATGCCGTACGGCTTCATCAACTGCGTGGCGGGTCGATCGGCCTCCGGACCGATCAGCAGCGACTTCCAGCGACCGGTGCTCTTCTTGAAATCGGCGAGGCCGTGATACGCGGTGACGTAACGGATTCGCGGAGTGTCCGGTGGCACCGGCCAGACCAGCGTCGGTGCTGGCGCCGGCTTCTTCTTGTCGGCCGCGTCGACGGTCGTGCGTTCAGCGCCCGCCAGGACGACCATCAACGCCAGTGTCAGGGACGTGCGTCGGGTCATGCGTTCCTCGACATCAGAAGGTGTGGCAGCGCACGCACAACGGGCTGGCGCCGGTCGCGCCGAAGCGCAGCAGCTTTGCGGCGCTCGTGCCGTGCGGGTTGTGACAGCTCGTGCAGCCGAGTGTTCGTGCGGGTGCGGCCGGATCGGGGCGTCCATCCACGGGATGTCCGATCGTCGGATGACCGGCGCGCAGCGATGCGTCGAGGCCGATGTGCGGTGCGGTCGAAATGAGCCGCTCGAGTCCATCGAGCGGCTCGCCTCCGAGCAACGCGCGTGTGTCGATGGCAAGCTGCCCGCCGCCATCGGTCGCATGACAGGCAAGGCACACCAGGTTGGCCGCGGCCCTCATCTGCGCCGGATGTGAACCGGCGTGCGCGTCGTGGCAGATGCTGCAGGCCGCTGCCGCCGGAGCGTGTGCGTGTGTCTGCGCGAGCGCCTGGGCGATGTCGGCGTGACAACGCACGCATGCACGATTACCCTCGTCCGCCAGCTGAAAGCGGAACTCGGATCCGTGGGGATCGTGACAGGCGGTACACCGCCCCGCGGCGACCGGAGCATGCCGATGCGCCTGCTTCAGCCGTTCGCCGTTTTCCTGATGGCACGACGCGCACAAGGCGGTGGTATCGCCGCTCGGCGTGCCGTTCTTCAAGGAGATGCGGCGACCGCCAGGCGCGTTGTCGACTACGTGACATGCGGCGCAGTCACCCGCGGCGACCGGCCCGTGCAGGACCCGGTGCGACGAGATCGGCTCGTGGCATCCTGCACAGTCGGCCCTGGTCAACCCGGCGACCGGCGGATGCTCCGCGGCGGCGGCAATCGTTCCCGACCACACGACGGTCATGACGACCAGTCCTCTCAGCAGTCCGGTCATCACCGCCCCGCGGCGGCGATCTGTCTCCGGTACCGCGTCATCGACGACCACGCAGCTGCGCGTCCCGGCTGTTCGCCGGCGATCGACGCCCGCGGGTCGACGCCGCTGATGTCCTTGGCTTGTTGAAACGCGTGCTCCGCTTGCGCGACGTCGCCGGCGGCCCAGTGAAGAAACCCGATGTATCCGGCAACGACGGCGTCGTCGTGCGCTCTGAGATCCGCGAACGCGGTCCGTGGATCAGCGGCGGACGGAACGTCCGCGGCGTCGGCCACCGCAAGACGCGCACGCTCCCGACGCATCGCGCCGTTCTGCTGATCCAGTGCGGCCGCGCGGTCGAGCAGATCGCGGGCGGCTGAAAGATCGCCGCCGTCGAGCGCGAGCGCGGCGAGCTCGACGAGCGGATCGGCGAACGTCGGATCGGCCTTGGCCGCGAGCTCGAAGCTGCTGCGCGCCGCGTCGGCGTGCCCTTGCTGCAGTTGCAGCCGGCCGAGCTGCAACCGCCGCACCGCCGCCGGCGCGGCGACAGCCGGCCGCGGCGCGACCGCGCGCGGCCGCACGATCCCGGCGACGGCGTCGATCGCATCGAACAGCGACTCGCGCTGCTCGTGCGAGTAGCCGTACAGGAAGTACGACAGCGTGCCGCGGCCGTCGACGACGGCCGTGGACGGGACCGTGACGACGCCATACGCGTGGAACAACTCGAGGCCGCGATCGACGAGCACCGGGATCCGCAGGTGCAAGCCGTCGATCTGGCCGCGCAGCTTCGTCGCGTCGGCTTCGTCTAGCGCGAACCGATCGACGTTGACGGCGGCGACGGTGACGCCGCGCGCCGCGAGGTCCGCCGATGCGGCGTCGAGCCGCTTCAGCTCCTCGATCGAACGATCGCTCCAGCCCGCCCAGAACAGAATGACCAGGCCGCGCCGTCCCTTGACGTCCGCGAGCGGACGCGGACCGCCGTTCAGATCGTGCAGCGCCAGCAGCGGCGCCGGGCCGCCGATCGCCGGCCGCTCATCGGCAATCGCGAGCCGCGGCGCCAGCGCGGCCACGAGAAGCAGCGCGGTGGTAGGGAACCTCTGCAGCGCCATCTCACTGGCCTCCCGTCTGCGTGCGGCGCGCGGGGCCGCGGCTGTAGGCCTTCGGCAGGTGGCAGCCTGGCGCGCAGCGGCCGCCGTCGGCCGTCTGCGTGTAGCCGACCGGCATCTGCCAGTCGCCGAACGGCACCGTCTCGCGCAGGTGCTTCGGCACCGTGCTCGAATGTGCCTCGTGGCACGCGCGGCACGTGCGTCCCTTTTCCGTGCGGTTCACGTGCAGGAAATGCAGGTTCAGATCGCCGTCGCGGAATCCGGTCACGGTCGCCGTGCGCTCGACCTTGGCGAGATCCGGTTCATGGCAGGTGAAGCACAGCTCGTAGTTCTTCGGCTCGTACGGGCTGTAGAACGTCTCCGGGTAGTCCTTGCGCAGCAGGCGGAAGTGCTCCGAGTCGTGTGGCAGATGACAGCCCACGCAGTCCTGCTGCCGAATCGGGCCATGCAGGTCGGTGTGCGTCTGGAGCCATCCCTTGACGTTCTGCACCTTGCCCGACGGCGCGTCCTGCTCCTTGTCATGGCACGACAGGCACAGCGTCATCGAGGTGCCCTTCAGCTGCTTGTCGAGATCGCTCGCGTGGGGGTCGTGACAGTTGACGCATTCGCGATCGACGGCAACCGCTTCGTGCTGCACGCGCGCCGTGACCAGTTCCTTGCGCAGCGTCTTGTGGCAGGCGAGGCACTGTTCGGCGCTGTCGTTGCGGATCTGGTACTTCGACGGTGACGCGTGCGGGTTGTGGCAGGTCGCGCAGTCCTCTTTCACCGGCGCGTGCGTGAAGCGCTTCTCCGCCAGCCGCGCCTTCATGTCGACGTGGCAGCGCTGGCAGAGATCGGCACCGAAGGCGCGGACCTGCTGCGGCTCGTCGCTGCCGTGCGGATCGTGGCAGGCGAGACACTCGCCGGCCGCCACCGGACCGTGCACGAACTTGTCGTTCGCTTTCACCATCTGGTGGCACGAGGCGCAGGTCTTGTCGCTGAACGCGTGGGCATCGCGCGCCTTCGGCACGTGGCAGCTCGAGCAGTCGTTGAGCTTCGGATGGACGACGGTGTGCTTCGCAACCTCGCCGTGGCACGTCGTGCACGATCCGGGCGCTGCGGTTGCCGGCGCCGCGCGGCGCGCCCCTGGGACAGGGGCGGCCGCTGACGCGACCTGCTGTGCCGCGCGCACATTCGCGGCACCGAGCACGATTGCGGCGAGCGCAATCAGCCCCAGTCCCAGGTTGGCTCGAGTTCCAGCGATCAGTCGCATGGCACCGCGTTCATCGGCACCATTGGGGTCGGGAAGGGTTTTGTCTGATTGATACCCAAAACCCTTCCCGACCCCAATGGTCGATGGTGTCTGTTACCGTGTGCCCGCCTGGGCGCTCGTCGTCGCGCGCGGCGCCGCAGCCGGCGATGCCGTCAGCACGACGTGAATGCTGATGTCGTCGCTGACGCCGACGCCAAGGTAGGTGGGCTCGGGAATCTGAAATGCGGAGATCTTGAGCGGGAAGGTCGCGTCGACTTTGTAGGCCTTGCCGTCCTGCTGCAGTTCCGCTGTCCCGGTCACGTCGCGCTGCTGGCCGTGCAGCGTGAGCGTTCCGGAGAACGTGGTCTTGCCCGAGAGCTTCTGGATCTTGAGGTTCTCGAACTTCGCCACCGCGAAGTCCCCGCCCTTCTGGACCTCGAGGTAGTTGTTGCGCAGATGACGGTCGCGCAGCGAGATGCCGGTCTCGAGCTTGATCAGGTCGACGGTGAACGTTCCTTTCACGGCGCCGCCCGAATCGGGCGTGATGCTGCCGATCAGCGCGCTCGTCTTCGCGTCGAAGCTGCCGCCGATGGTGAGCGGACAGTTCACGGTGACCTGGGCGCTCGTGACCTGCAATGCGTCGTCGGCTCGAGCAGCGGCGGGAACTAGGGCCGTCGCCAGAACAGCCACAGTGAGCAGACAGTTTGGTCGAACATTCTTCATCGCAGTCCCTCCTGTTGAAATCGCCGTCACGCGCGCAGAAGGGGCAACCGATGTGCCACAGCCGCACGATCGCGATGCTTGTGCGGGCCGCACACGCGCACAGACGCCGACCGCACAAGCTCTTGTCGCGATCGGGTCGGCGAATTCGTGCCGCCACAAACGTTCGCGCGGCGTGAGACGGCACGCACGCGCATCGATCAATGTTCGAGGCGTGTCGACAATATCGTGCGTGCGCGAGCGCGATCGCGCACGATCGCGCAACGTCACGCAGACGACGTGGCGTGACTCGGTGGAACAGACGCGATGCGCGCCGATGTGGTCTCGCGGCCACACATCGATCGACGGCGGTGCGCGATGCGCAGACGCGCATTCGTGGTGGAAGCAATCATGCGGACGGTGATCGCGAGGTCGGTGTGACGTCGATGTGACGAGCGTGAAGAAGCGCGACGTGTGCGCGCGGAAAAGCAACCGCAGAGAACGCAGAGAACGCAGAGAAAACAATTTCAAGAAAGTTTCTGCGGTCTCTGCGATCTCTGCGGCTGCTCTCCCGCACAGGCCTCACGGCTGAGTCGCGTTCACGTCACTGCACGTTGGCGGTCACCGCACTGTTTCCAGACGGCGTGAACGTGCAGCTCCGCTGCTTCCGGCCGCTGCTCGAACAGGCGCCTGACCAGATGGCGTCGCGGCTGCCGCTGGTGAGCGTGATCGCAGCGCCGAACGCGAACGATGCGGAGCTGGTGCTGCCGACGGGCACATTCAACCCTGTGGGACTCGAGGTCACGCGCACACCGCTGCGCCCGGTGGCCGTGAGTGTGACGGTCACTGATTGCGATGGCGGCGGCGGAGGCGGAGGCGGAGGCGGCGCAACGTCGGGCGTGACCGTCAACTGCGCCGACTGCGTCACGCCGCCGCCCATCACGGTCATCGTGACCACCGTGGTCGTGGTGACCTGCGACGTGAAGACGGTGAAGCCGCCGGCGGTTGTGCCGGATGGAATCGTGACGCTGCCGTTGACCCGTGCAATCGTCGGTTGGCTGCTCGACAGCTGGAACGTCGTGTCGGTAGCCTGCGCGGATGCGATCGTCACTCGCCCCGATGAACTCCCGCCGGTACCGACGACGGACGTCGGACTGAGCGTCAGTCCCGCCGGCGCCGGCTGCGGCGTCAGGGTGACACGGCCCTGCGTGCTCACGCCGTTCCACGATGCAGTGATCGTCGCCGTGGTCGTCGCGCTGACCAGGCTGGTCGGCAGTGCGAACGACGTCGAGAAGCTGCCCGGACTGACGACGACTGAGGCAGGCGGCGTCACAGCCGGCGAGTCGCTGGCCAACGCCACCGCCGCGCCTCCGGGCGGCGCCTGGCCGGTCAACATCACGATCGCGCCCGGACTGGCTCCGCCGTTGATCGTGCCGGGCGAGATCGTCAGCGACTTCAAGGCCGATTCCCCGACCGTCAGCTGGCCGGTCGCCGAGCCGCCGTTCAACGTCGCGGTGATCGTCACCGGCGTCGCCGCGGCGACCTGACCGGCCTGCATCTGGAATTGCGCCCACGCGATGTTGGCCGGCATCGTGATCGACGGCGGCACCGGCGCTGCGCTCGGATTCGAGCTCGAAAGGCTCACGGACGTCGCGACCGGAGGCGCGCTGGTCAGTTGCACCTGCACCCACGTGGTCGCGCCGCTGGTGACTGGATTGCTGGTGAACGACACCGAGACCGGCGTCGGGGGCGCCGAACTGACCGTGAAGGTGCCGGTCGCCGACCAGGGCGTCACCGCCGCCGTCGTCGGTGAGGCATCGCCCTGCACCGAGTGCACGCGCCAGAACTTCTTGCCCGGCGTCAGCGACAGGACCGTCCGTGTCGGATTGTTCAGCTGGCTGTCAAAGTCCTCGATCGTATTGAAGCCGCTGTCCTTCGCGATCTGCAGGTCGTAGCCGCTCGGCTGCGGGTTGGGCGATTCGGTCCATGTGAGCGTAATCGGCAAGGTGAGCGTCGCCCCGTTGGCGGGCGCGATCGGCGACAGCGCCGGCGGCACCGGGTTGCTGTACAGGACCGAGAACGCCTGCAGGTTCGACGGCGCACTGTACACGCCGTTCGCGTCGACGGCGAACACGCGGCAGAAGTAGTGGCCCTCCGGATTGCCGATCGCGAACGAGTAGGTCGGGTTCGGGATGTTGTTGAACTGAATGCGCGTCCCGACCGGAAAGTTCGTGTCAGTCGCTGCCTGGAACACGTAAGTCGCCGCGCCAGGGACGGCGTTCCAGGTGAAGGTCATCACTTCGTACGGGTGGAACGTGTTGTAGGCCTTCGGCGGCGCGAGTTGCGGCGCGTCGGGAACACCCGCGCCGACACCCGAGACCGTGAAGCTGCGCGCCGACGACCACGCGCCCTGCTCGAACGCTCCGTTGACGGCCTGCACGCGCCAGAAGTAGGTTCCCGTGCCCAGGCCGCTGACGATGTCCGAGGTGGCGCCGTTGGTGGAGTTCTGCAGCACGACCGGCGTGAAGCTCGAAGACGGACTCACCTGCCAGTTGTAGGCGACGACACCCGCCGGATCCGACACCGCCCCCCAGGCGATGGTGAACGGCTCCGCGAGGCTGCCGCCGTCGGCGGGGGCCACGGGAGTCGGAGCCAGCGGGACCGCTGACAGCGCGCCGTCGAATCCCGCAATCAGCGCCGCTGCCAACACCAGCACGAAGCGAAGTTGTTTGGTCATGGCGGCGCGTCGCGAGCAATCCGGCAGCCAGCGGATCGTATGGATCACAGACGTGCACGTGTGCGCCGCCGCACTCTCGAATTAGGGAGATAATTAAATAACAAATGCTGCGCACATGACGATTTGCCGTGAATGGTTCACCGTGTGACCTGACAGCCACACGAGAGCCGGCTCAGCGACACGACTGATCGGTCGGATTACGAGATTGGCGTCCGATCGGCCGGTCCGACCTCCCGCGGTCGGTTGCGCAGAGATCTCGATAACAGACTTGCCGGCTGAGCTCGAAAGTCGGATCATGCGCGCACGAGGTGATCCCCTATGCGGACGTTGTGTGTGTTGACCGCCATCATCACCCTGGCCGGTCCCGTTCCCGCGGCCGCCCAATCACAGATCACGACGGGCGTGATCGACGGCACCGTCATCGACTCGAGCGGGGGCGTGCTGCCGGGCGTCGACGTCGAAGTGCGCAACGTCGAGACCAACTTCACGCGGTCGCTCGTGACCGACCGCGACGGCCGGTTCGTGGCGCCGCAATTGCCGGCCGGCCGCTACACGGTCACGATGCAGCTCGCCGGCTTCGCCAGGCTGGTCGAGGAGAACGTTCTCGTGTCTGTCGGGCAAACCGTGCGCCTGACGTCGACCATGAAGGTGTCGGCAATCTCCGAAACCGTGACCGTGTCGAGCTCGGCGGAGACCGTCGATACGGCGCGCACGGCCGTGGCGAATACGCTCGACGAGACGACCATCGGCACGACGCCGATCCTTGGCCGTAAGTTCGAGGATTTGTTGACGTTGACGCCCGGCGTGAGCATCGTGCAGGGCCCGGACGGCGACGAAATCAACATCGCCGGCCAGCGCGGCATCTTCAACAACATCAGCCTCGATGGCGGCGACTACACCAACGGCTTCTTCGGTGAGCAGGTGGGTGGCCAGCGCGCCGCCATCGACATCACGCTCGAGGCGGTGAAGGAGTTCCAGGTGATTGCCAGCGGCGCCACGGCCGAGTTCGGTCACACCGCCGGCGGCGTCGTCAACGTCATCACCAAGTCCGGAACCAACACCGTGAACGGCTCGCTGTTCTACTATCAGCGCCTCGAGGGGCTGACGGCGAACACCTCGGACGGCAAGCCGCTCACCGACTTCCATCGCGAACAGCTGGGCGGCACCGTCGGCGGGCCGGTCGTGAAAGACAAGGCGTTCTATTTCTTCGCGCTCGAAGGCGTCCGCGAGAACCTGCAGCGAGCCAACCTGTCGGAACCGATCGGCACTCCGTGTCCGG
>DATFXR010000247.1:0-5855 GCA_035315685.1 Vicinamibacterales bacterium
GAACAGGCCGCTCGCGAACGCCTTCTTCACGAGCCGCTCCGCGAACTCGCTCAGCTCCTTCGGTTCCGCCGCGGAGGCGATCACGAGATCGACGGGGAAGTTGCCGCCGCCGGGCAGCGCCGGAGGCGCCTGCGGAATCACCCGCACGCCGGCGATTTTCGACAGCGGCCCCATCGACTCCATCAGCAGCTGCTGCGTCGTCTTGGTGCGCTGGCTCCACGGGCGGGTGACCATGCCGCCGAACCCGCCGCTCGGAAGCGTGATCTGGAAGATGCTGGCGTGCTCGGGCATCGCGTTGTACACGTCGTAGATCTGGTCGGTGAACAGCTTGGTCTGCTCGAGCGTGGCGTTCGGCGGCGCCTGGACGAAGCCGAAGAAGAAGCCCTGGTCTTCGTTCGGCGCGAGCTCGCGCTGCGAGAACATGTAGAACGGCACGGTGAGCAGCGCCACGATGATCCACAGCGTGAGCACCACCGGCCGGTAGCGGAGGGTCGCGGTCAGCGATCGAGTGTAGCCACGGCGGACGCTGTTGAACCGCCGGTTGATCCAGCCGGCAAAGCCCCGATCGGTGTCGCCCGCGCGCAGCAGCTTGGACCCCATCATCGGCGACAGCGTCAACGCGACGATGCCGGAGACGATGACCGCGCCGGCGAGCGTGAAGGCGAACTCGCGGAAGAGCGATCCGGTCAGGCCGCCCTGAATACCGACCGGCGCGTAGACGGCGGCGAGCGTGATCGTCATCGCGATGATCGGTCCGACCAGCTCCCGGGCGGCGTCGATCGCGGCGCGCACCGGCTTTTTGCCTTCGTGGAGATGCCGTTCGACGTTCTCCACCATCACGATCGCGTCGTCGACGACCAGCCCGACGGAGAGCACGATGGCGAGAAGCGTGAGCAGGTTGACCGTGAAGCCGGCAACGAGCATCAGGAAGACCGCGCCGACCAGCGAGATCGGAATCGCCACGATTGGGATCAGCACCGATCGGAAGGATCCGAGGAACAGGAAGATCACCACGATCACGATCAGCAGCGTCTCGGTGAGCGTGCGCAGCACTTCGTTGATCGCGTCGTGGATGTACTCGGTCGAGTCGTACGGAACGCCGACCTTCATGCCAGCCGGCAACTGGGCGCGAATCTGCGGAATCGCCTGGCGAACCTGTTCGATCACCTCGAGCGAGTTCGCGGTCGGCAGCACCCAGACGCCCATGAACGTCGCCGACTCGCCGTTGAACCGGATGTCCTGCTCGTAGTTCTCCGCGCCGAGCACGACATCGGCGATGTCACCGAGCCGCACTACCACGCCGTCCTGCTGCTTGACGACCAGCTGGCGGAACTCCTCCGGCGTGCGCAGGTCGGTGTTGGCGACGAGATTCACCGACACCATCGAACCCTTGGTGTGGCCGAGCGCCGAGAGATAGTTGTTGCGGGCCAGCGCATCGCGGACCGCGGATGGCGCGATCCCGTGCGCCGTCATCCGATCCGGTTTCAGCCAGATGCGCATCGCGAACGTCCGCGCGCCGAGAATGTCGGCGCGCTGCACGCCGGTAATCGCGCTCAACTTCGGCTGCACGACGCGGGTCAGGTAGTCGGTGATCTGGTTGGGATCGAGATCCGTCGACGAGAAGCCCAGGTAGATCGCGGCGAACTGGTTGTCGGCGGTCTGCAGATCGATGATCGGCGCTTCTGCCTCCGGCGGCAGATCGTTGCGGACCTGGGCCACCTTCGCCTGAATCTGCGTGAGCGCGTCGTTGGTGTCGTAGTTCAGCTTCAGGTGGACGGTGATCGTGCTCAGCCCCTGCGCGCTCGACGACTCCATGTAGTCGATACCGTCGGCGCTGGCGATCACGCGCTCGAGCGGCGTGGTGATGAACCCGCGCACGAGATCGGCATTGGCGCCGACGTAGGCGGTCGTCACGGTGACGACGGCGATATCGCTGCGCGGGTACTGGCGCACGCTCAACGCGCGGATCGATTGCAGGCCGGCGATGAGGATCACCAGGTTGACGACGATGGCCAGGACCGGCCGTTTGACGAAGAGATCGGTGAACTTCATCAGCTGTTCTCGGGCTTCGGCGCCTTGCTGTTGGCTGGACGCACTTTGTTGTTGACGACGACGGCGGCGCCGTTGCGGAGCTTGAACACGCCGGAGGTGACGACTTCATCGCCGGCCTTGAGGCCGGAGCGGACCGAGATCTGATCGCCGCGCGCGGCGCCCAGCTTGACGAACTGCTGGCGCACGCCGCGATACGACTTGCCGCTCTGGTCCTTGAGATCGGTGACGACGAACACCGAGTCGCCGAACGGCGCGTAGCTGATCGCCGAGGCCGGCAGCGAAACGATCGCGCTGGTCGCACCGACCTGCACCTCGGCCTGCACGAACATGCCGGGCCGCAGCTTGCCATTGCCATTGGCGAGCGTCGCCTGCACCTGCACGTTGCGCGTCGATTCGTCGACGACCGAGTCGATCGCGGTGATCCGGCCGGTGAACTCGACGCCGGCGAGGGTGTCCGCGGTCACGCGCACGCTGCGGCCGGTGCGCATCTGCGCGATCGACTGCTGCGGCACGCCGAAGTTCACGTAGATCGGGTTCAGCGACTGCAGCGCGACCAGCGCATCGCCGGCCGAGAGGTACTGGCCGAGATTGACCCGGCGGATGCCGAGGATGCCGGAGAACGGCGCGCGGATCGTCTTGCGCTCGATGGTCGCTTTGATCTCGCCGACGCGCGCGTCGCTCTGGCGCTGGTCGGCGGTCGCGCGATCGAATTCGGCGCGCGAGACGACGTTCTCGTTGAGCAATCCCTGCATCCGTTCGAAGTTCAGCCGCGCCAGCTCCCGCTGCGCTTCGGCGGCCGCCAGCTGCGCCTGCTCCTGACGCGTGTCGAGCAGCGCGAGGATCTCGCCTTCGCGAACCGCCTGGCCGGCTTCGAATCCGATCCGATCGACAGTGCCGGGAAGATCGGCGCTGATCGTCACGCCCTGCACCGCCGCCACCGAGCCGATCGCCGACAGCGTCTCAGGCCACCGTTCCTCGACGGCCGCGATCGTCGTCACCGCTTCCGGCGGCGGCTGAAACGACGCCGCCTGGCCGATCGCGGTCTGAATCTGCCTGAACTTCACGAACCCGAGCGCGCCGACGATCAACGCGGTCGTCATCAACATCACGATCATTCGTTTCGCCATAACGTCCTTGTAACCGCCGGTCGGCCTCCGGCTCAATGACCTCTGAAGTAAAGACGATCGACGTCGGACCGAATCGACACGCGTCTTACTGTCGCCTCGATTGGACGCGCGAACAATCAGGCAGGTGTCGCACGCGCGGGTCCGCCGCACGCGGTACGCGATCGCGGGACGTTGTGCGGACGGCCGCCTGCGACTTTTGGACGATGCAGCGGCTGGTGAATTGCTCGATAATGGGACCGTGGCACAAGAGACGACCGACTGCCTGATGAGCCTCGCGGCCCCGCTGCCGGAGCTCTCGTCATCCGATCCCGAGGTGCTCAGGGCCGCGCTCACGCGCGAGCACGAGGCACGGCAACGCGCTGAATGCCTGGCGGCGATGCAGACCGAGGTCGTGCAGCTCGCGCTCGATCTGCTGGTTCGCGAGCCGGATATCGAAGGATTCTTCGGCGGCATCACCAAGGCGATGGTCGAGGAGACCGGCAGCGAAGTGTGCGCGGTGTGGCGGCTCGACGATGCACGCGAGCGCTGCGATCTCTGGATGGCCTATTGCGGCAACCGGCTCTACACGCGCCGGCGCGACGACCTGGACGACCTGGTGTTTCCCCACGAGAGCTTCGCGCGCCATCTGATGACCTTCTCGGAAGGGTGGACGAGCACGATTGAGTACCGGCAGGAGGATCCGCGGCTGCCGCTCGAGGTGCTGACCTTCCAGCGCAGCAAGGGCGTCAAGGGCATGGTCGTGACGCCGCTCGTGCTCGGCACGACCAACCTCGGATGGATCAAGCTGTCGTCGCGGACGCTGCCCGACTGTGCCGGCGCGCAGTGGTGGCGCGTCGTGCTCATCGAGGCGATTGCGCGTCAGGCGGCCCTCGCCCTCCATCACCACCGCATCGTCGAGCGGAGCCGGATCGAGGAGCGCCGCAAGGCGACGCTCGAAGAGCGGAACCGGCTGGCGCGCGACATCCACGACAACCTCGCGCAGGGGTTCGGCGCGATCCTGATGCAGCTGCAGGCGGCGCAGCGCGAAGTCACCACGCTGACGCCAGGCGTGGCCGCCGCGCTGAACGTCGCCGTCGATCTCGCGCGCACGCACATGATCGAGGCACGGCGCTCGGTCGGCACGCTCCGGCCGAATGTCGGCGACGCGGAAGAAATGTCCATGGCGATCAAGCGCATCGCCGATCGCGCCCAGCTCACGACGTCAACGCCGATCGAGACCGCGCTCGATCCGCTGCCGCGCTACGGCGACGTGGTCGAGCGCGAGATCATCGGGATCGCCCAGGAGGCGCTCACCAACGCGGTCCGGCATGCCCGCGCCCGGCGAATCACCGTGCGCGCGTCCACGATCCGGTCGCTCGGCCTCCGGCTCTCGATTGCCGACGACGGCCGCGGCATCGCGCGCGAAAAGACGACCTCTGGGTTCGGCATGACCAGCATGCAGGAGCGGGCGGCGAGAATCGGCGCATCACTCACCATCGTCACCGCGCCCCGGAGTGGCACCGAAGTCGTGCTCGCGTGGGAGCCGTCGGCGCTGCCGACGCGAATTCATGTTGCCAGCTGAATCGAGCGGCGCGGCGAAGTCCACCGTGCTGGTCGTCGATGACCACGCGCTGCTGCGGACCGGCGTCGCGAACATCATCAACCACGAGGCCGACCTCCGCGTCGTCGCCGAAGCGAGCAACGGCGTCGAGGCGATTCAGGCCTTCGAGCAGTACCACCCCGACGTCACGCTGCTCGATTTACGGATGCCGATCATGGAAGGCGTCGAGGCGGTGCGGCAGATTCGCGAGCGCGATCCACGCGCGCGCGTGATCGTGCTGACCACCTACGATACCGACGATGAGATCGCGCGAGCGCTCAAGGCCGGCGCGAAGGCCTACGTCCTGAAAGACATTGCCGCCGACGATCTGATCGGCTGCATTCGCAACGTGCTGGCCGGCAAGACCTACCTGGCGCCCGCGGCCGCCGCCAAGCTGGCGGAGGGCGTGACCCGCGTGCAGCTGACCCCGCGCGAGATCGCGACCTTGCGCCTGCTGGCCGACGGCAAGGCGAACAAGGAAATCGCCAGCGAGCTCGCGATCAGCGAGCGCACGGTGAAGACCCACCTTGGGCACCTCTTCGAGAAGCTTGGCGTCACCAGCCGCACCGAGGCGATCAAGGTCGCGACGCGCCGCGGCCTCGTCCGCCTCGAGTGAGGTCGGGCTGGGAACCGGGGACGGGTCCGGCTCAAGCCGGACGCTACCGCGATCACACCAGTTACGTTCGTAGTGTCCGGCTTCAGCCGGACCCATCGATCGTAGTGTCCGGCTTCAGCCGGACCCAGCCGACCCGCTACAACAGCGTGCCCCGCAGCACGACGAGTCCGACCGTGAAGTAGATGATCAGTCCGGTCACGTCCACCAGCGTCGCGACGAAGGGCGCCGACGACGTGGCGGGATCGAAACCAAATCGCCGCAGCAGGAACGGCAGCAGCGATCCGATCAACGTGCCCCACAACACGACGCCGACGAGCGCCAGGCCGACGGTCAACGCCACCAGCAGCCAGTGCGGGCCGTAGATGTTCGAGAAGATGGACCACAGGGAGATGCGCATGAATCCGATCGCTCCGAGAATGCCGCCGAGCGTCAGGCCGGCGCCGATCTCGCGTCGCATGACCTGCCACCAGTCCCGCAGCTG
>DATFXR010000248.1:0-8040 GCA_035315685.1 Vicinamibacterales bacterium
CGCCCGGCTGGTGCGAGACAGCGGCACGACCGTCGTCCAGGTCGGCGAGGGAGCGGACGAGCACTTTCTCGGCTACTGGTGGTGCGAGCACTACCGGCGCCTGTACGAGTCGGTGTACCAGCCGGCGCGGCAGCGGCAGCCGTGGTGGCGGCGTATCGCTGCGACGCTCGCGAACCCGCGCGCGGCGGTCTCGACCGAGGCGCTCGAAGTAGAGGCGCGCGCTCGTCACGGTGAGGAGCTGTTCTGGGGCGGCGCCGTGTGCTGGTGGGGCGAGCGCCGCCGCCGGCTCACGCCCGACCGCAAGCCGTTCGCGCAGGACGTCGAATGCCCGGTGCCCGGCCTGCTTCCGCCGTCGCACCACACACTCGACAGCCACGCGGTCGTGAGCCACTACATCGGCACGCTCACCGGTCATCTGGTCGAGCCCGAGGTGCTCCAGAAGATGCCGTACATGGAGATGCGACTCCGGCTCTCCGAACATCTGCTGATGCGCGTCGACAAGCTGACGATGGCGCACTCGGTCGAGGCGCGGGTCCCGTTCCTCGATCACGACGTCGTCGAGTTCGCGACGAAGCTGCCGCCGTCCTACAAACTCTCCGATTCGATCTGCAAGAAGATTCTCAAGAAAACTGCGGAGCCGTATCTCGATCACGACATGATCTACCGGCAAAAGCAGGGCTTCGGCGCGCCGATGGACGAATGGTTCCGCGAAGGCGACTTCGGTGCGCGCTGCCTGGCCGCGTTCGAGCGGTCGGCCCTCCGTAAGGAACGGTTCTTCGACGATCAGTACTTCATCTCGCTCCTGAAGGATCAGATCGCCGGCCGCCAGAACGTCAGCTTCCCGCTGTGGACGGTCATGAACGCGATCCTCTGGCACGCGTCGTGGGTCGAGGGACGCGAAGACTGCCTGTGACACGCCTCGTCGAGCTGGACGAGACCGCGGAGCGCTTGTCCAGCTACCGGAGCGGCGCCGCGGTCGCAGCGATCTACGGGATTCTCGTTCTGCTGTTGTGGGCACCGTTTACGGCACTCAGTGGCTTGCCATCCGAGACCGTCTTTCCGCTGTTGAGCGAAACGAGCGGCCCCTTCGAGGGCTTTCTCTATCGCTTCGACCCGCTCAGGATCCACACGAACACGTTCTACCAGCTGCCCTATGTGATCGGCGAGGCCTTCGGTATCGGCGGCAGCTACGTGCCGTATCAGGTCGTTCACGCGCTGCTATGGTGGGCCCGCGGATTGCTCGCGTTCCTCGTGGTTCGAAAGTTTCTGCCGCGGGCTGAGATAGTCGCCTACGCAGTCGGCGCGTTGGTGATCGTGAATGCGGCTGACGGCGCGCTTCAATGGATCGGACAGCTGAATCAGTTCGGGTTCATCTTCTGGATGATGCTCTCCTGCTATCTCTTCGCCTCGGGGCTTGAAGCTGATACGTTCGCCGTCGCGGCGCTCCTGACAGTCGGTGCTTGTGCGGCCGAGTACATGTCGCTCTGGAGCTACGAGAGTCAGCTCCTGCTGCTGACCGTCTTTCCGATCGTTCTCCTGCTGCATCCGCTGCGACGATGGCGTCGACTTGCGGTGATGGCGATCGCGTGGTACGCCGTTCCGGCGACATACATCTGGTTGACGGTCCTGCGGTACTCGCAGGCTGGCGGTTACACGTATCAGGAATCGGTCCTGCGGAAAGACTGGCGATTGACCGCGATACTCGGCGATTGGTGGTTCAATGTCAGCGCCAGCCTTCGATTCTGGGATTGGATTCGCAGCGCGACTGCGTCCGCGAATTTGATATTCGCGCTGTCGTGTCTGGCCGCGATCGTGTTTCTCGCCGGCAGTCTGACGCTGATCCGACCGCGTCGTGACGAGCCTGCCGATCCGTTCTCGCTGTCGCCACGAACATGGTGGGTCACGTTCGCCACGGGATTCATGCTGTTGATCCTGAGTTTCCCCGTGTACCTGTTGCTCGATTCGGCACGGGGGCTGTGGCGAACGCAACTTCTCTCAGCCGCAGGCGCTGCGGTCGTGCTGTCAGCTGCGATCGGCCTGGTCGCGCAGTTCCTGCCGATTGGAAACAGAGGACGGGGCGTTGTTTTTCTGGTGCTGGCCGCTGCGGTGGTTATGTGCGGGTCGATAGGAGCGCTGCAGCTTGGCGCCGTCCATCGTTCGCAATGGGATCGGCATCGGATCACGATGGCACGCGTGTTGAGAGCGGTGCCGAATCTCAAGCATGAAGCCGTCGTGATTCTTACGAACGTGCCAAAAGACGACGATCCGTTCGGTCATGACATGTGGTTCGACGTGGCGCTGCGGCTCGTCTACCCGGGCGTGCCGGTCGCCGGCGTGTATTTCTATTCCGACGGGACCAAAGCGCCCGGTGACAACCTCGTCGCCGCCGACGACCGTTGGAAGTGGGACGGAACCGCTTATCCTCCGCTCCTTCGTGACACGAGTCTTGCCAACACGATTGTGGTCGACGACGCAGCGTCGCGCAGCAACGGGCTCGAGCCGGCGATACCGTCGTATGCATGTTCGGACCACTGCGCGTCGGACCTGTACAACCCGGCTGCGATCATTTCACGTCAGATCTCTCCACGGACGATGCGCCGCTATCGGCTGTCTGCCGCGTTTCCGAATTGACCGTGCTCCCGCCGAATTCAGGGTCGCTCCGTGCATAGGACCGTGATGCACGTCGTCGGCGCGCGACCGAACTACATGAAGATCGCGCCGGTAATGGATGCGCTGCGGCCGTACGCCGGCATTCGGCAGCGGCTGATCAACACCGGTCAGCATTACGACGAGTCGATGGCCGGCGGGTTTCTCAAAGAGCTCGCGCTGCCGGCGCCGGATCGGGATCTCGGCGTCGGCTCGGCCTCGCACGCGGTCCAGACCGCGAAGATCATGGTCGCCTTCGAGGAGATCTGCGTCGCCGAGCGGCCGGATCTGGTGGTGGTGGTCGGCGACGTCAACTCCACGATGGCCGCGTCGATCGTCGCGGCGAAGCTGCTGATTCCGGTCGCGCACGTCGAAGCCGGGCTGCGCAGCTTCGACCGCACGATGCCGGAAGAGATCAACCGGATCGTCACCGACCGGCTGGCCGACCTGCTGCTCACGCCGTCGCGCGATGCCAACGACAACCTTCGCGCCGAGGGCGTAGAGGAAGAGAAGATCCATCTGGTCGGCAACGTGATGATCGACACGCTTCGCCGGCATTTGCCACTCGCACAGCTCGATCGTGTGCGGAATCGAGTGCCGGTCGGCGACGCGCCGTATGCGGTGCTGACGCTGCACCGTCCGTCGAATGTCGATCGTCCCGACGCGCTCCGGGAGATTCTCCAGGCGGTGCGGCATCTCACGGCGCGGATGCCGGTCGTGTTTCCGGTCCACCCTCGCACGCGTGCCCGACTGGATGAATTCGGCCTCTCGGCCGAGCTCGATGGCGCGCTGGTCACGGATCCGCTCGGCTACATCGACTTTCTCGCGCTCACGTCGCACGCAGTGCTGATCCTCACCGACTCGGGGGGACTTCAGGAGGAATCGACGGCGCTCGGGATCCCGTGCCTGACGCTGCGAGAGAACACCGAGCGGCCGATCACGGTCACGGATGGAACCAACCGCGTGGTCGGCAACCGCGCGGCTGCCATCATCAGCGGCGTCGACGAAGCGCTCGCGGCCACGTCCGAGCCGAAGCGCCTGCCTGAGTTGTGGGACGGCCGTGCCGCGGAACGAGTGGCAGTGGTGCTGGCGCGCTTTCTGGAGACCGCCGCATCGGCATGACCGAGACGCTGCCGGCCGGCGCAGGAACGGCACGCGTCGACATCCTGACCGCGCGGGTGCGAGCCGCCACCGCCGGCGAGCTGGTCGCGTTCCTGCCGTATACGGTTCTCGTGACGGCTCTCGTCTCGGTTTCGCTCGTGATCACGAAGCACGCACTGACTCCCTCGTTCGCGTATGCGCCGACGGTCAGCGGAATCGCTGGCGCCGCCGTTGCCGCCGCGCTGCTCGTGGGATTGGTCGCGCGTCGCCAGCGGACAGTGTCTCCGCAAGCGGCCGATCCTCATGCCGGCTGGGCGCCGTGGATAGTCGCCCTGCATGTCGGTGTGCTGCTGCTGATCGTCCCGGTGCTGCTGCTCACGAAGAGCGTGCCCGAAGACGACATTCCCGGCTGGACGTTCGGATTTCTCAACAAACGCTGGCTGAGCGGGTTGTACGACGTGGCGGTCGCAACGGTGCTCGTCGTGCCGCTGGCCGTGGCGCGCTGGCGGACGCCGACAGCGGTGTGGTCTTCGACGTCGGTCGACCAGCTTTCGGCCCGCCGGCATCTTTCATGGCTCCTCGGTGCATGTGCCGCCGCGGCGTTGGTGTGGTACGTCGCCGGCCCGCCGTGGAACATCGATCGTCATCACCGTGCAGTCGATTTCCACGAGCAGGCGCTGCTCGGCCCGCTTCAGGCGATGGCGAAGGGCTATCTGCCGTACATCGGCCCGGCGTCCACGCAATACGGGCCGGGCTGCCAGCTACTGCTGTACGCGGCGATGGTGCGGCTCGGCCGCTTCGACATCGTCGGATTCCGGACCGCATGCGCGGCCCTGAATTTTTTGGCGCTGCTCGCGCTCGCGATTGCGGCCGGCAGATCGATGACCGCGATTGGCGCCGCGGCTGTCGTCGTACTTTCACTGGCGTACTCACCGTTCGCGTTCTTCTTCACCTTCCAGGACGGGACCTTCGGCGGTTTCTACGGCTGGGGATTCGCTCTGCGCTACCTGGCACCGGTCATCGTCGTCCCGGCACTGGGCCACTGGCTTGTCGCCGGGGAGGATTCGAAGAGCTGGCGCATCGTCGCCCTTGGCGCGGTGTGGGGCGCGGGCGCATGGCTCGCGCAGGAGAATCTGTCCACGACGGTTGTCTCCGCCGGACTTCTGTTCCTCACGCTCTGGCTGACCAGCACGATCGAGCTACGGAACGTCGTGGCAGCTGTCCGGAACCTCGTCCTCGGCTTCGGATGCGCGATCGCTCCGGTGCTCGTCTGGTACGCATGGCGTGGTGAGCTCGGAACGTTCCTGCACAACTACTTCGTCGTGCCGCGTGCGGTGGCCGCGGGGTACAGCAACATGTGGTGGCCCATCGGCGACGCGGCGAGACCGGATCGGTTCTCTTACTATTTCACCGCGCCGTTCGCGCTCGCACTGGGTGTCTGCGCGCTGTGGCGGCTTCCCGATTTCCGTCCGGCAGCGCCGCTCGACTGGCGGCGCGTGCGGCTCTTTGCGTACATCGCCGTGCTCGTCGCCTGCTATCAGACTGCACTGTTTCGCAGTGACTACGCGCACGTGATGAACACGATGATCGCGCTGCCGTTCGTGCTGATCCTCGGGCTGGTCGAACTTCCGCGCTGGCTGGCGTCGACGCCGCGAGCGAAGGCCGCGGTCGCCGTGCTCTTCGTTGCGCTGTCGCTTGGCGTGTATCCGACGCTCGCCACGCAGCGATGGGCTGCGACGCTGTCGTGGCCGCTCAGCAGATTTCGATCCACCGCGCGGGTCGAGGCGACGTCTCCCGCCGGCGGCGATGTGGCGCTCCAGCGAGCGACGCCGTTGCTCGCGGACGAACCCGAATTCGCTGGCGGAACCGCACTGCCGATGCGCACGTTTCTCGCCTTCGCAGCCGACATTCACAACATCGTCGGAAGCCGGCGGACGCTGGTCGTCGATCTCGGCGACCGGGCATGGACGGGTGCCCTGTATTTCTTCGCCGATCTCACGCCCGCCGCCTATCCGTTCGATCGCGAGACGATGACGTTGAACGCGGTCGTCAGATCGCAGGTTGCGGCAGACATTGCCGTCCACCCCGAGCGCTACGACTGCGTGATCGGAACATCGCTCGACGACCAGGCGGCGGTGGCGTTTCTCCGGACGCACCCGAATGCGATCCGCCTGTCGCGAATGCTGCCGGCGAAGGACGGCTCGGATGCCACGCGTGTCCACATATTGCTCGTCGACCGTCCGGCTTGACGTGAAGTGAGAGCCGCCTGCGATACCGTCGCCGTGATCGTCTGGCCCGCAGACGGCGCGGCCCTCGATCAGACGGTGCGGGCGATTGGTCGCGTGGCATCTCATTCCGGGATTCCGGCGGCGGTGTACCTCGTCGACGATGGCGCAGACGAGCGGATCGCGTCGATCGCGGCCCGAACGGGCGCCTCCATTCTCATCTCTCGCTCCCGCGACTACGGCGACGTGATCGCCGCTGGTGTCGACGCGATCGGCGAGGCGTATATCGTCACACTCGACGGCAGCGGAGCGCACCCGCCGGATCTGCTGTCGTCTCTGTGTGCGATGCGCCGGCAGGCCGATCTCGTGATCGCGTCGCGATACGTTCCGGGCGGATTCGACGAGATGGGGATGTGGCGGCGGCTCGTGAGCCGGTCGCTGAACGCGGCGTTCCGCCGTCTGCTGTCGCTGCCGATCCACGACCTGTCGAGCAGCTACCGATTGTACCGGCGCGATCTGCTCGTGCGGCTGGCACCAAAAATGACGACGGACGCTGCGCTGCAGGAGATTCTCGTCCGGACCTACTGTGAGGGTTACGCGATCGCGGAAGTGCCGTGGCATTACGTCCGCGTGACGGAGCGCGATCGAGGGGTCGGTAAACTCACACACCTTGCGCTCGACTACGTCTCGACGTTTCGCGCCATGTGGGCGCTGCGCAACAGCATCGACAGCTGCGACTACGACTCGCGCGCGTTCTTCAGCAGGATTCCGCTGCAGCGGTGGTGGCAGCGGAAGCGATGCCGGATCCTCGCGAGCCATGCGAGCGGCCGCCTGCGGGTACTCGACGCCGGCTGCGGTTCCACCCAGCTCCTGAACCGCGTGCCACTCGCGATTGGGATGGACTACTCGCTCCGGAAACTCAGATTCATGCGGCGGCCGGGCCGCAGGCTCGTGAACGGCAGCACGTTCGACCTGCCGTTCCGCAGCGGCGCCTTCGACGTCGTCATCTCGTCGCAGGTGGTCGAGCATCTCCGGGCCGATCCGAAGGTGTTCGCTGAATTGGCTCGCTGTGTTGCTCCCGGCGGGACGCTGGTCGTCGGAACCGTGGATTACGGCACCTGGCGGTGGCCGGTCATCGAACGCCTGTACGACTGGTTCAAGCCAACGGGATACGCGCAGGAGCACATCACGCATTACACCCGTCGGACATTGATCGAGCAGTTGCGCGCCAACGGATTGCAAATCGATCAGTGTGAAGACATCTGCGGCGCCGAGATCATCGTCACCGCGACGAAGCTGGAACTGCCGGAGATCGAGCGCGTGCGTGAAGCGGTCACAGCTGTCGCGGTCGATGAACGCGTGGGATCGCTGATTCGTTGAGTGACAGCCTGTTCGGGCGCGCACGCCGTGCGTCGAAGCGTTCGCCGCGATACATCGCCGGACGTCTCCGCGACATCGCGGCACATCGTCTGCGGCGGCCCTGGTCGAACATCTATCCGCGCCTGCTGACGCCGGGAGCGGTCGTCCGCGCCGCAGGAGCGGCCTCCGTCGACGAGTTGTGGGAGCGGCAGCAGCGAGCGCCGTTCTTTCTCACGTCATCTGATCGCGACGTGTGGGTCCGCGAATTCGACGCGCGGTTTCCTGTGCAGCGGGCAGAGATCGTCGCTGCCGCCGACCGTGTGCTTCGGCACGAGTTCGACCTGCTCGGTTCCGGCGGTGTCGCGCTCGGACGCGCGCTGCCGTGGCATAGCGACTTCAAGAGCGGCCGCGAATGGCCGATCGAGTATTCGCCGCGCCTGCACTACAGCGAGCTCGACCGGCCGAGCGACATCAAGGTGCCGTGGGAGCTGAGCCGGTCGCAGCATTTCACCACGCTGGGACAGGCGTACTGGCTCACCGGCGACGAGCGTTATGCGGAGGAATTCGCCGCCGAGATCGGCGACTGGATCGCTCGCAACCCGTGGGCGTACGGCGTCAACTGGGCCTGCGCGATGGACGTCGCGTTGCGCGCCGTCAGCTGGATCTGGGGCTTCCATTACATGAGCGGCGCGAAAGCGTCCGCATCACC
>DATFXR010000249.1:0-4220 GCA_035315685.1 Vicinamibacterales bacterium
GACGTGTAGACGCCCGCGGCGAACGTCGTCCCCAGTGGATTGTGAGTGGAGACCGCCACGACGCGCGTCGCCGGTCCGACGAAGCGAGCCAGGTCGTCGGGGTAGCAGACCACGACGTTATCGCGTCCGAACTCGCTGGCCAGCACGCGCTCGAGCACGCGCAGGCCCGCTGGCGCGCGCAACGCCGAGCCGTCCTCGAAGCGCTTCACGTTCCTCCACTCCGGGTACTTGCGGTTGATGACGCCTTCCATCCAGATCGGCATCGACGCCATGCCCATCTGGATGAAGAAGCCGGCGTGATCGATCATTTCCGTGAGCGGAGCGGTGAGGACGATCTGTTTGCTGCGGTCCATTGACTACCTCTGCAATGGTTACGAGTGCGTCCGCAGGCCGAACGGAAGAGCCGCGGTGGGGACCCGCGCTCGCGGTGATTATAGGCTGTGCCGATGAAGACAGCTAAGCCGCTTGAATTCCAGGTGACGCGCCTCAGGCCGCTCGAGACGACTGTCGACGGCCGCCCATTTCTCGAGTGCACCACCTCGGTCGGTCTCGTCGCTTTCTGGGGCGACGCTGACTCCACGCTCAACATCGAGGGAATCGAGGGGAAGCGCGTCCCGTTCAGGGTCCGCGCGAGTTGCGTGCAGCCGGATCCACCCTACGACCAGCGCCACAGTTTGTGGGTGCTGCCGGCCGCGCGAATCGACTTCCTGTAACGCAGGGGTCGACGAGCGGCGAGATGCTGTTGATCAGTGATTGACTCCTGCGATGGACGTCGTGCGCCCCGCCGAGCACGCGGTGCACGGCGCTGCGTAAGTAACGCGTAAGCTGTCGTGGGTCTTCACAACTCCTTGACGCGAGCAGCGTACGATGAGGGACTCGCGATGATCTCGAGACGGGTGCGGGGCGGCGCGATCCTGGTCGGATTGCTTGCGGCGTTGATCGGCCGCCTCGCTACCGATCCATCGCCCATTCGGCTCGACACGGGGGATACCAACCGCGACGGCCGCCCTGATGTCTGGCGGTACTACGGCCACGACGGCGTGCTGCTCCGCGTTGACGTCGATACCAACTTCGACGGTCGGTCGGACATCCAGGAGTCGTACTGGAACGGGCACCTCATCCGTCGTGAATCCGATCGAAACTTCGACGATCGCATCGATCGCATCGACGATTTCGATGCGGCGACCGGTGCCCGCACACGATCGGTTGTCGACACCGATTTCAACGGCCGTGCCGACCTGCTCGTCCTGCTCTCGAATGGCGCGCCGGTGTATTCGTGGCGAGCCAGCGATCCGGCGCCGGTTCCTGCCGCCGAAACACACGCGACAGTGCGACAGTCCGACGACTCGCTGCTCGCGCTCGACGATCCCTTCTCGGCCGCTCCGAGCCTGCGCTGCGATCTGCCGCGCCTGACGCCGGCGCTCCGCTGTGCAGATACTCGCTGGACGCTCACCGCGTCGCCGATTGCGACCGTTGCTCTGGTCCCCGACCGCGTGCCGACTTCGGCATCGCGGCCTGTCCGCTCCCTCGAACCCGTCTTCCCCGACGTTCGCGGACCGCCTCTCCACCGCATCTGACCTCGGTTTTCGTTCGGCGTCGCGGCCGCGCTGATTGAGGCGTGCTGTGCACGCGCTCAGTCGGTTCTGGATCAAACCAGGAACTGGATTTGAGGAGGAGTATGGTCGTTCATCGTCATCGTTCCTGGTGTTCGCCGGCGTTAATCCCGATCGTCCTGGCCAGTGCGTGCCTGTCGTCGTCATGCGCCGGATCGCGTGCCGAAGCAGGCGCGGCGCCGCCGGTGATCGTCGAAAACGCCGACGATGCCAGTGCCGTCACGGTTCCGCATCCAGAACAGTTTCCGCTTGCGACCGCCGACGCTCTCGCTGTCCGTTCGGAGCTTCAGGCGCCAGGGGTGGTGGCGACCGACGTCAGCCGCACGGTCCCCGTCCTGTCGCTGGCCGGTGGACGGGTCGTCGACGTGCGCGTGCGCCTGGGCGATGCCGTCAGGAAGGGTCAGGTGCTGATGACGCTTCAGAGCCCTGATGTCTCTCAGGCCCGCGCCGACGTGAAGAAGATCGAGGCCGATGCCGTCTTCGCGCGCCGCGCGCTCGATCGTGCAAAGGCGTTGAGCGAGCACGAAGCGCTCGCCGCCAAGGATCTCGAGGCCGCGGTGAACGCCGACACCAGGGCCGAGGCGGACCTCACGACGGCACGCGAGCGTCTTCAGCTGCTGACGGGGAGCACGGCCGATGCGGGATCGCCGGTGGTCGAACTCACGGCGCCGGTCTCCGGCGTCATCGTCGAACAGAACGTCACGACCAGCAGCGGCGTCCGATCGCTGGACAACTCGCCAAACCTGTTCACGATCGCCGATCTCTCGCACGTCTGGGTGCTGTGCGACGTCAATGAGAACAACCTGGCCGACGTCCATGCGAACGACGACGCCACGCTGGTCTTGAACGCGTACCCGGGCCAGCCTCGTCATGCCCGCGTGACGAACATCAGCCGTGTGCTCGATCCGGCGACGCGCACGGCAAAGGTCAGGCTCGAACTGACGAATCCTGACGGCTCGCTCCGTCCGGGGATGTTTGCCACGGTCACGTTCACGTCACAACACGCGCAGACCATCACCGTGGTTCCGAGCACGGCGGTGATTCGCATGCACGACAAGGACTGGGTGTTCGTGCCGGCCGATCGACAGCGCTTTCGCCGCGTCGAAATCCGGGCGGGACGCGATCAGCACGGCCTGCAGGAAGTCCTGTCCGGAGTGCGCCCGGGCGATCGCGTCGTGGTCAACGCCCTTCAGCTCTCGAGCGCAGCGAACCAGCCATGATCCAGGCGCTCGTCGATTCCGCGCTGGAGCGGAAAGTGCTCGTACTGGCGTTCGGAGTGATGCTGTTCGTGTGGGGGATCATCTCGTTCCGATCCCTGCCCGTCGAAGCGTATCCCGATGTCGCCAACAACTGGGTCCAGATCATCACCCAGTGGCCCGGTCGCGCCGGGGAGGAAATCGAACAGCAGGTCACCATCCCGATTGAAGTTCAGATGAACGGGATCGCGCATCTCAGCAACCTGCGATCGATCTCGGTGTTCGGGCTGTCGGTCGTGACGCTGGTCTTCGACGACGACTCGGACAATCTGGTCAACCGGCAGCAGGCGCTCGAGCGGCTGTCGCAGGTCAGCTTCCCCCCGAACGTCAACCCGCAGCTCGGGCCCGACTACAGCCCGGTCGGGCAGATCTACTTCTACACCCTCACGAGCACGAATCCGCAGTACGACCTGATGGAGTTGAAGTCGCTCGAGGACTGGTTTCTCGTCAAGCAGCTCAAGTCCGTCCCCAACGTCGTCGATGTCGTGAGCTTCGGCGGCCTGACGCGCGAGTACCAGGTCCTGGTCGACCCGAACAAGTTGATCAGCTACGGCCTCAGCATCGGCCAGGTGGAGCAGGCGCTGGCTGCGAACAACGTCAACGCCGGCGGCAGCTTCATCGAGGAGGGCCAGCAGGCGATCACCATCCGCGCCGTCGGCCTGATGAGGGATACGCGTGACATCGGCGCGACGCTGCTCCGCGTCCAGGGCGGCACACCGGTCTACGTCCGCGACGTCGCGTCAATCGCGCAGGGCCCGAAGATTCGCCTCGGCCAGATCGGCAAGGCGATCCACCACGAGCAGGGCCGCGTCGTCGATCGCGACGACGTCGTCGAAGGGATCGTGCTGCTGCGGAAGGCGGCCGATCCGGATCCGACGCTGGTCGCGCTCCACGACAAGATTCGCGAGCTCAACGATCACCTGTTGCCGACTGGCGTGAAGATCGTCGCGCATCTCGATCGGGCCGACCTGGTCGGTCTCACGACGCACACGGTGCTGCACAATCTGACCGAGGGCATCCTGCTCGTCGTCGGCGTGCTGTTCCTGTTTCTGGGCAACGTGACCGGTGCGGTGATCGTCGCGATCACGATTCCGTTCTCGTTGCTGTTCGCGTCGATCCTCCTCGACCTCCGACACATTCCCGCCAACCTGCTGTCGCTCGGCGCGCTCGACTTCGGCATGGTCGTGCATGGCGCCGTGGTGATGGTCGAGAACATTCTGCGGTTCCTCGGCCTTCCGAATCCGGCCAGCCGATCCACTGAGGAACGGGTTCGAGCGGCCGCGCACGAGGTGCAGCGGCCGGTCTTCTATTCGGTCGCGATCATCATCACCGCCTACGTGCCGATCTTCAC
>DATFXR010000250.1:0-14725 GCA_035315685.1 Vicinamibacterales bacterium
GTGCAATCGCGATCGCTCGCAATCGCTCAGATCGCCGTACACGATGCGCTCAATACGATCGAGCGGCGGTATCGTCCGTACGTGCGTGCCGGAGATGTCGACGCGTCTGCGTCGCCGCAAGCCGCGGTCGCTGCGGCGGCACACGACGCGCTCGTCGGCGTGATTCCAGTCGGGGCATTGCCGTTCGTCGGGTTCGGCACCGTGACGCAGCAGGCGGCGGCCGTCGCGTTCGTCGACGCGGCGTATGCGGCCGATCTGGTGACGATCCCCGATGGGGCGGCGAAGATGCACGGCATCGCCATCGGTCAGGCGGCGGCGCGTGCGATCCTCGCGCTGCGCAGCGGTGATGGCGCGACCAGGTTCGTGGGCTACACGCCGGGGACGGCGCCCGGCGACTGGCAGCCGACGTCGAATCCCGTGCCGTTCGATCCGCCGGCGGCGGGCGAGCGGCTGCCGGCAGTCCTGCCCGGATGGGGCCGGGTAACGCCCTTCGTGCTGCGATCGAGCCGGCAATTCGAGCCGGACGGCCCGCCGGCGCTCGGAAGCAAACGCTACGCGCGCGACTACGACGAGGTGAAATCGATTGGCGACAAGTTCAGCGCGACGCGAACCGCCGAGCAGACCACGATTGCTCGCTTCTGGTACGAAGCGTCGCCGGCCGGCTGGAGCCGCATCGGACGCGTGGCCGCAGAGAACCGCGGCCTCGATCTCTGGGAGCGCGCACGATTGCTCGCGCTGATCAACGTGGCGATGGCAGACGGCTTCATCGCCGGAATGGCGACGAAATACCAGTTCAACTTCTGGCGTCCGGTGACGGCGATTCGCGACGGCGACACGGATGGCAATGAAGAGACGGTCGCGGATCCGACCTGGATCTCGCTCCTCAACACGCCGGCGATTCCCGATTACACGTCGACGCACAGCGTGCTTGGCGGCGCCGCCTCCGCGGTGCTCCGCCGATTCTTCGACGATGACGAGGTGCCATTCACGACGACCAGCGGTGTACCGTTTGCGGGGATCACACGGTCGTTCGGATCCTTCTCCGAGGCGGCGCGCGAAAACGGCAATTCACGGATTTACGCCGGAATCCACTTCCGATCGGCGGTCGAGGACGGCATCAAACGGGGCGAGAAGATCGGCCGCTTCGTCTTCGCACACGCACTTCGTCCGACTGGCGATTGACGATGAATTGCCGGAGGTCTTGTCAGCCACGAGCCGGCGGCGTTTCGCCGCGAGGTCGGAGCCAGTGGCGAGGCCCTCGATGCCAAGAGCCGCCGTAATCGTCGCCTGCGTTTGCGCCGCGCGAAACGGGTGAACCTGCTTCACGCAGCCACGATGCCCTTGTCGTCATCGCGAGCGTCCACACCTCTCTGCCGTTCGTTTCGTGGCGGCTATTTCGGACGTGGACCACCTGACGACGGCGGCGCCGCCGCGGCGCGCGTCGCCGCCGCGAACGCTTCCGCCAGGCCGTGCATCTGCCAGAAATCGACCTGAAACTCGTTGTCGATGAACGCAAGGCGCTGATTGTCGGGATGGACGGCGATGTCCGGGAAGCTGGTCGCCGACACGCCCAGCGCCACCGGACTCGGCGGGCCCTGGAGCGGCATCCTGAAGAACTCGGATGCCAGGGTCTCGCTCTCGCCCTTGGCGTAGACGAGCGACGCCCCATCAGGTGAAAAGGCGATCGAGGTGATGCGATCCCCGGGCCGCAAACTGATGACGATCCGAGCCGGACCGCCATCGGTTGGCTGCACTTTGATCACCGGACCAGACGCGGCGCGATCGACCAGTGCCAGCTGCGATCCGTCGCGTGACAGGTCGAACCCTTCGATCGTTCTGGAAATAACGCTCCGCTCCTTCGCCGCAAGGTTCAAACGGACGACCGTCTTCGTGGTACCTGCGCCTACACCTTCCTGATAGTAGAGATGACGGGCGTCGGGGGTCATACGGGGGTAGCTGATCGGCACTTCCGCTTTCGTCAGCACATGAGCCGCGCCGGTCGCGACATCGATGCGATCCACCTGAAAGATCCCGGCGCCGAAGGTCGCGCTTTCGACCTGGCGCGCCACGATCAAGGACGCGCCGTCGGCGGTCCACGCGGACCCTCTCCGCTCTTCGCCGTGCCACTGAAGCAGCAGACGGTCGGTGCCCGTGGCCAGCTCCCGAATCATCAACCGACTCTGAGCGTCGTCGCCCATGAACGGTGGATGGACGAAAAACGCCACTTGATCACCGGCGGGCGACCAGCTCGGGCTGATTGTCCACTCAGCATGCGAGGAGATGACCGTCCGGAGCGGCGGCTGCTGCCGCAAGTCAGCGACATAGGCGTGCAGGAGCCGGCCATCGACCGCGTATGTCAGTGACCCGCCTGCGGTGAATCCGAGCGCCTGGTTCCGACCGACGCCTCGAAACAGCGTCACGACGCTACCGCGTGCTTTGCCCTGTTCGACATGGATGCCGAACATGCTTCTGACCCCATTGCGCTCGCTCACGAACGCAATGCCTTTCCCGTCGGGCAGCCATCCAACGAGCTCCGCCGGCTCGTCGCCGGTCGGGAGGCGTTCCCGACCGGTGGCGTCGACACGCATCGTGTAGATTTCGCCGTCGCGGCGAAATCGCCCGGAGCCGCCGTTCGGCGACCGTGTGACGGCGAAGGCGACGTATGCGCCGTCCGGAGACAAGCGTATGCCTCGGAGGAACGCGCCAGGAGACTCGAGTCCGGCGAGCGCAGCATCGAATACGCGAAACTTGCGGCCGACGATGTCGAACATCGCGAAGCTCGGTAACGCGCGTCGAACGTCGACAGTCGGTTGCAACTTGACCATCAGCCCGGCGATGTAGCGATCGTCGCGCGACCAGTCCAGCGGGAGGAACCCCTCATAATCGGCCTCGGGTTTGAACACCCGCAGGTCCGAGCCGTCCACGTTCATCACACGGAAATCGGATGCGCCGTTGACTCTCGCTGGATACGCCACGCGTTTGCTGTCGGGAGAGATGACGACCTGGGAGTTATATCCCCGCTGCCGATCGGGATCGTACGGCAGCGGTTTGACGACGGCGGTGGTCAGATCGAGTACGCCGAGTACAGAGTCTTTCGATGCGACGACCACGCGGCCGTCGGCCGAGGCGTTCGGGCTGTAGAAATATCCGGCTGTCGCCAGCTTCGAAGAGGTAATGCCTGAGGCGCGGCCCGGTGTGGCGACGCGGAGCGCCGCCAGCCGTGCCTTGGCCTGCGACAGGGTTGCGCCTTGATCGGCAAACTGATCGACGATGCGCTCGTAGACTTTCTGCGCCTCGCGGTTGCCGAGCTTTTCGTGGCACCGGCCGAGACTGAAAAGCGCTTGCGCGGCCACCGGCCGCGGCGTCTGATGATCCGCCGCGATCCGCTCGTACAGCTTGATGGCGCCGGCGAGATCCCCTTCGACCTGTTCCTTGTGCAGCGCCTCGCGCAGCCGAACATCCGGCTCCGCCTCGCGCTGCGCGCGCGCCGCCGCGCCGGCAATCGCGATCCCTCCGATGACCAGAACAAGGACCCACAGCCTGTGTGACTTCATTTCCATGTCTGACCGCCTCCATCGCGGGCGACATCAGGCTATCGATCGACTGTTAGCGTAAGTCTCGCACCTCGTCATGATTTCGTCAGGATCAGCCATCGAATCGGTAACCAAGCCCGCGCACGCTCACCAGGTATGTGGGCGCCGCCGGATCCTTTTCGATCTTCCGCCGCAAGCTGACGATGTGGTTGTCGACGACCCGGTCGGTGAGAAACGTGCCCGCGCCCCACGCCTCGTTGAGCAGCTGATCGCGGCTGAGCACCCGACCACGGTTGCGGACGAAGGCCGACAGCAGTTTGAATTCGGTCGACGTGACGTCGACGGCAGTTCCGCACCGCCGCAGCTCGCCGCGGCGTGCGTCCACTTCCACATCTCCGAAGCAGTAGATCTCCGCAGACTCCGGCGTCGCACGGCCACGGAGCGCCGCGCGGATTCGCGCGCGCAGCTCTTTCGGACTGAACGGCTTCGTGACGTAATCGTTGGCGCCGAGATCGAGGCCGAGCACCTTTTCCGCCTCCTGCGCTTTTGCCGTCAGCAGGATGATCGGCGTGGTCACACCGGCGCGGCGCAGCTCGCGACACACGTCGAAGCCGTCCTTTCCGGGCAGCATCACGTCCAGCAGCATCAGGTCGAATCCGCCCTCGCGCCCGCGCCGCACTGCAGCGACGCCGTCCGAGATCAGCTCGACCTCGTAGCCTTCGAGCTGCAGATCGTCCTGGAGTCCGAGGGCGATGCCCGGCTCGTCCTCGACGATGACGATTCTGGTCATGCGACGGCCTCCGCCGCTGCGTCGATCAGCGGCAGGCGGATTGTGAACGTGCTGCCGACGCCGACCTCGCTGACGAGGCCGATGTCACCATCGTGCGCCTTGACGACTTCTTTCACCATCGCCAGTCCGATCCCCGTGCCCTGGATGCAGGCCTGCTTGGCAGCCTCGCCGCGCACGAACTTGTCGAAGATGCGCGGCTGCTCGGCCGGCGCGATGCCCATGCCGCGATCCCGCACGGCGAGCACGGCGGCGCCGGAGTCACGCGCTGTTTCGATCCAGACCGTGCGGCAGAGCGGGGAGTACTTCACGGCGTTGTCGATGAGATTCCGGACGACCCGGGACATCGCCTCGCGATCGGCAAGGACCGCCAGCGTGCCCGGCGGCGATGCTACGATCAATTCGAACCCGTTGGTCGCCGCGTCGCGTTGAACGTCGTGAGCCACACCGCGCACGAGTTCGGCGAAGTCGATCGGCTCGCGCGCGTACTCCCGGCGGTTCGCCTCCATGCGACCGAAGTCCAGCAGGGTTTCCACCAGCCGCTGCAGCCGCACGGTTTCCTTCTGCAGGACCTCGAAGTAGGTCTGCCGCCGGCCTTCATCGCGAATCCGCCGCTCGGCGAGCAACTCGGTGAGCTGTACGAGCGTGGTCAGCGGGCTGCGGAACTCGTGCGAGACCGCGGAGACGAAATCGGACTGCAGGCGCGACGTGCGCCACTCCAGAATGACGCCCCGCGCCATCGTGTAGCAGGCGGCGCCGACGATCAGGACGACGACGGCGAGACCGACAGCCAGATAACGCGCTTGCCACGCCGTCGCCGGGTTGGCTGATAGCGGCGCCGAAACCCAGATCTGCCACGGCAGGCCGCCGACGTTCAGCGGCCGCGTAGTGCGCGTGTCGGTCGCGGGCACTGATTCGCCGAAAATCGAGGCTCCGTGCTCGTCGAGCAGGCCGACCGTGAATCGGTCGGCTGAAAACTGCGTTGAGAGGGCACCGAGTACGAGTTGTTGCGCTCGTTCAGGCGTGAACACCTGGGCGTCGAGGCGCTCTGCCGCGATGTTGCCGATGACGAGCACGGTCATGCCTTCAAGTTGGTACACCCATTCGCGGCCGTGGCGATCGCCCGTGTTCGTCGTCGCCTGCCAGTCGTCCCACAGCCGGTAGACCGCTTCTGTGATCGCCAGCCGCTCCGGCGATGGCGCGGCACGTTCAGTTCCACCGGCTATCTCACGAAGCACCGAGTCGTAATAGATGTACGAGGCCCTCCGCATCTGCCATGATCCCGATCGCAGCGCGCCCCGCACCCGGTCGGCTTCAGCGGCGAGCGCGTCGGAACGTTTCGCTGCCGCGAACAGCCGACAGCGCTCGACGCCAGCCAGCAACGCGTACGGTACCTCGAGCCGCGGATTGATTTCGGAAGCGGCAGCGAGCGTTTCGTAAGTGGCGAGGGCACCGGCCTGTTGGCCCATACGGACCTGGACGCGCGCGAGGCGGAGCAGTGCCTCGGCGCGCGTGATGCCATCCGAGTTGCCGGCGATCGCCCGGAGCGCGATCAGCAGCCGGGCATCATCTTTTTCCTGAAACTCGAGCCGGTCAGCGTCGACGAACTCGCGCTCGGACGGCAAACCCGCTGGCCGCACGGCCGGATAGTAGAGAAGAGCGTGCGGCGGGTCGGTCTGGACCGTCGTCCGATCGAAGCGGACGCGAACTGTCCCTCCAGCGCCGTGATCCGCGTTCGCCGCCGGCTCACTCGAGCGGCCCTGGCGTAATGCGACCTCAGTGAATGTTCGCAGGACGCTCGCGACGACCGCGTCCGCCATCTGCTCGAGCCGTTCCCGCTGGCGCTGCTGGTCCAGGGCGCGCTCCTGCGAGATGACTCTCCAACCGAGCCAGCCCAGGGCGAACGCGACGAGGAGCGTCAGGCCCGTAGAGAGGGCGATGACGGCGCGAATGCGTTGAGCGTGCGAACGAGGGGCACTCATGCCGAATGCCTCCCTAGCATCGATCAGGCGTGGCCTGAGTGTATCCGCGTTCGGTCAGGATTCGGTCAGGACGCGGGCACTCAGAACCGTTATGTCGTCGGCAGGTGTGCCGGCCGCGAACGCGACCGCATCGTCGACGATGTGATGGCACAGCTCAGCCGCGGTCGCCCCTCTCCGGGCGTCGATGAGCACTTCCACTCGCTGATCGCCAAATTCCTGCCCGTTCTCATTGGACGCTTCCGGAATACCGTCGCTCGTGACAACAAGGGTGGCGCCATCGAACAGGTCGAGCGTAACTTCCTCCGGCTGGATGACCGCGAACATGCCGACCGGCGGCGTCAGCGCATTCAAGCGGACGATGCGACCGGCCCGTGTCAGGAATGGCGGGTAGTGGCCGGCATTGGCATACGTCAGCCGGCGGGTCGGCGGATCGAAGATGGCGAAGAAGACCGTCACGTAACGGCTGCACGCGGATTCCTCGAAGATCGCGCGGTTGGCGCGCTCCAGGACCTCCCCGCAGGTGAGCGCGTCGAGCGCCGCTGCCCGAATCGTCGCGTGGATCGAGGCGCCCAGAAGCGCGGCCGGCATTCCCTTGCCGGCAACATCGGCGACGAGAAACGCGAAGCGCCCCGACGGCAGGAGCACGAAATCGAAGTAGTCGCCGCTGACCGGCGTGGCGGGGCGAGAGACACATGCGTACTCCAGCGCCTCCACGTCAGGATGGCCCGCGGGCAGCAGCGTCTGCTGGACGTCGCGCGCTCGGCGAAGTTCGTCGTCCAGACGATGTTCCGCGCGCCGGCTCCAGGCCGAGTAACGAAGCAGGCCGCGAGCCCTAGCGGCCAGCTCGCGGGGCGAGAACGGCTTGGTCACGTAGTCGTTGGCGCCGGCGTCGAGTCCGCCGATGCGATCTTCTTCGAGCGTGCGCGCGGTCAAGAGAATGACCGGCGTCTTTTCGTCGACGCGCCGGAACTCACGGCAGAGCTCCAACCCCGTTTTGCCCGGAAGCATCACGTCGAGAACGATCAGGTCGTACGCCCGCGGCCGCATGCGTGCGGCCGCTGTCAGGCCATCGGTGATCACCTCGACCTCGTAGCCTTCGAGACGAAGCGTATCTTCGAGACCGAGCGCAATCCCGGGCTCGTCTTCCACTACCAGTACTTTGGGCATGCCGATCTCGTTCCGGAACCTTACCGCGACGCGAGTACGGTCCGCATCCCGGTCCGGTCAGCATTTGGTCGCGAAAGACGGATCCGGATTGTCGAGGGCTCCGAGGGTGCACTCCCGGCCCAGCGGGTCGGTGGCGGCTTCGTCGCCGACTTCTTCGTCGATCTCGACCGAATGATCCGGCCGGGGCGTACGGCTGGCGAGCTGTGGGAGCCGGCGCTTCGAGAGATTGAAACGCACGTGCACGGCGAGGGGCTGCGACTCGGCGCGGACCGGCTGAAAGCGAGGGTCGATCGGCGGACGGGTATCGGTCTGGGCGCGTACCGACGATGACGCGGTGGCGACTGCGAAGACGATCAGCGAACGAGTCGGTTGCGGAGCGCCTTGGCCACCGCTTCCGACATCGAATGCACCTGCAGCTTCGCGTAGATGTTCTTCATGTGAAAGGCGACGGTATTCACGCTGCAGCGCAGGGTAGCCGCAGCGGTCTTGTAGCTGTGGCCATCGCTCAGCAGCTGGAGCAGGCGGATTTCGTGCGGCGTCAGGTTGTAGTCGGCGGTGTTCGGCGGACGAATATCCCTGAACAGCGCAATCACCCGGCTCGCGACTTCGGGCGACATCGGCGCGCCGCCGTTCATCACGTCCTGAAGGTACTGGAGCAGGTTCCCTGGCGGTGTCTTCTTGAGCAAGTACCCGGACGCGCCTGCGCACAGCGCGTCAAAAATCCGGTCGTCATCGTCGTACACCGTGAGGGCGACGAGCCGCATGCTGGCGTGACGCGCCTTCAGGACGCGCATGCCCTCGATGCCCGACATGCCGGGAAGCCCGATATCGATCAACGCGACGTCCGAGTCGCCCAGTGCGGCGGCCGGCAGCGCGTCCTCCATGCTCCTGAAGATGCCTGCGCACGCAAAACCCGGCGTGCTGTCGATCAGGAATCTGAGCCCTTCGCGGATGTGCGCGAGGTCCTCAATGATGACGACTCTGATGGGTGGGGCCGGCGTGCTCATCGACGTGTGCGGCTGGGCGAGTGGTCCATCGCGATCAGCATACGAGGCTGCGTAGCGGCCGTCACCCGCTTATTTAGGTGGGCGCGCGCGTCCAACATGACAGATCAGCGTCAATCGCGTGCCCGCGCCGACGCCGGACCGAACGTCGAGCATGCCGCCGAGCCGGCTCGCGCGGTCGCGCATGCTCTTCAATCCGTGCCCGTCGGTGGAAGACGCCGGATCGAAGCCGCAGCCGTTGTCGGCAATGACGAGCGTGAGCGTCCCGCCCTCGTGCCGCAAGACGACATTCACCGCCGTGGCGCGCGCGTGCCGCACGATATTGTTGATCCCTTCCTTGAAGATCAGAAACACCTGCCGCCGCGTGTCGGCGCTGATCCGGCGGTCCTCCTCCTCGCCCTGAATCTCGCACGTAAACGTGATGTCCTTCGCTGGCAGGATGTCGCTGCCGAGCCGGCGCATGCGCTTGGCGAGGCTGGCGAACCGGTCTTTGTGTGGATCAATGGCCCAGACGATGTCGCTCATGCTGTCGACGAGCTCGCGTGCGGTCGCGGCGATGTGGGCGAGCGGCTCGCCGATCGTCAACTCGTCCTCGCCGGCGCGGCGGCGCACGACTTCGCTGAGGATCGCGATCTGGGAGAGGCTTGCGCCGATGTCGTCGTGCAGGTCGGTGGCGATCCGCGTGCGGATTCGCTCGAGCTCGAGCAGTCGGCGCAGCCGGTAGCGAAAGCCGGCGTACACGATTCCGGCAACGAGCCCGAATGCCAGGGCGACGAACCAGGGGCGCTGCCAGACCGGTGCGAGCACGGTGAATGCAAGCGTCGCGGGCTGCGTGCGGACGCCACTGCCGTTGACGGCGCGCACGAGGAAGCGGTACGACCCTGGCGCCAGCCGCGCGTAGTTGACCGTCCGGTCGTCAGTGGGTCTGCTCCAGTCCCGCTCCGCGCCTTCGAGCTTGTATTCGTACTGAATCAGCTCGCCGACGCGAAAACTGATGGCGAAGAAATCGATGGCCAGCTCGCGTCGGTCCGACGGCAGCTCCAGGCCGCCGAGGTGCGTCTGGCCGAGGTCGGTGACCGGATACGGCTCGCCCGCGATCCGGACCCCGCCGATCGCGGCCATCGGCGGATCCAGCCGCCGGTCGGCCCGCGGCCGCAGGCGTGAGATGCCCTGAGCGGTGCCTAACCAGACGGCGCCCCCGCGATCGCGAAACGCCGTGATCGGCTCGAGCTGCGCGAGTCCGTCCGCCCTCGTGTAGCGCGTGATCTGGCCCGTTTCCGGTTCGAACCGCGCGATGCCTGGCCGGATCGTGAAGAACAGTCCGCCGCGTCCGTCAACGACGAGCGGCGCCGGCCACACGTCGTCGAGCAGTGGCAGTGGCCGTTTGACGAGCTGCGGCCGCTCGGCCGTGGGATCGGCGATCCAGCTGACGCCCGTACTGGTGGACGCCCACAGGCGTCCCTGTTCGTCGATCTGGATGAGCGAACCGCGCCATCCCGTTGTTGATTCGTCGGTGAACGACATGAAACGCCCGTTCCGATAACGCGCGATGCCGCCGTCCCAAAACCCGAACCACACGTTGCCAGCGCGATCTTCAGCAAACGAGGCGGGCGCGTTGAACGGCGGCAGCCCATCGCGATCGGAATAACGGTAGAACGTGCCCGTCGCGTGATCCCATCGAGCGAGCATGTCCTGGCGGCGTGCGCGCGTCGAATACCACAGATCGCCCCTGGAGTCTTCGAACATGCGCCAGATCTCGCCGTCGGGCAGTCCGTCTCGGCTCGTGTAGATGGCTTTAGGCGCGGCGCCCGCCAGACGCTCGAGCGGCGTCACCGCGGCAAATCTGTAGAGCCGATCGCCGACCGGGATCCACCAGTCCCCGGACTTGTCCTGCGCGGCCATTGCGTAGTTGCCCGCTGCGGGCGGCAGACTCGGGCGTACAGCATGGAAGCGGCGGCCGTCGAAGACGTTGATGAATTGGCCGATCGACACGGCGCAGATCTCTTGGGCCCGCGTCTCGAAGATACTGCCCACCCGCAGCGACGCCAGGCCGTCGTCTTCGGTATACGTAGTCAAGCCGTGACGCGCGATGCGCATGACACCTCGATCGGTGCCGGCCCAGAGATTTCCGTCGCCGTCCTCGGCGAGCGTACGGATCGGCGTGAGACTGAGACCTTCCTCGGGGCCGTAGTGGCGAAACTGGTTGCCGTCGAACTCGATGAGGCCGGTAGTGGACCCAATCCAGAGATGGGCATCCGCGGTTTTGAACAACACGGGAAATGTGCCGGTGGGCACGCCTTCGGCGGCACCGTACCAGCGAACGGGCCCGAGGCTGTCGAGCGACTGCTCGCGGGCGCGCGCGGGCCGGCTCTCGTGCGACTCAGGCGAACGTGTCAGCAGGATCACGCCGGACTGATGGCCGATCCAAATCTGGCCGGTGTCGTCCTCGAGCAGCGACAACACGTTGTCGACACCGTGCTCGGGCCGCACCGAATAACGTGCGATACGGCCGTCGCGCCCTCGCAGCCACAACCCGTCGGAGGTTCCGATCCACAGCGTGCCGTCGCGATCTTCGTAGAACTTCCAGACCTGCGGGAGGGAGTCGGGACGCTCGGCGGTGTCGCGCGAGATGCGACGAAAGCTCGTCGACGTGGGTTCGAGCACGAAGATGCCCGCGTCGGTTCCGGCCCAGAGGTTGCCGGACCGATCGCGATACAAATCGTTCACCCGGCTCGTGGCCGGCTCGTCGCCCACGGCCATCGCGGCCAACCCAGGCCGGCGCCGGTCGCGTCGCAGGTGCGGATCGAAGTGGTAAACGCCTCCGCCGTTGGTTGCAATCCAGTAGGTCCCGTCGGCGTCTTCGAGAATGCCGTTAATCGAGTGGTGTGGAAAATCCTCGGCGCGAGAGTAGGTGGTGAATCTCGCGCCATCGAAACGGCTGAGGCCGCCCGCCGCCGTACAGAACCACAAGAAGCCGTGCGAGTCGCGCACGATTTGGCTGATGCGATCGTGCGGGAGGCCGTCGGCGGACGTATAGACGCGGATCGGCAGCCGCTCGGCGCGCGCGGCCGGCGGCGCGATCGCCATCAGCGCACACACGATCAACCACGAGAGGCAGGCGGAGAACGTGTGAGGATGACGAGACGTCGGCCGCGGTCTCATCGCTCGCTCAGCATTATACCGAGCAACGATCGTTGCTTCGCATTGCTACGCGCGTTTTGAGCCGGCCGGTTCGTTACGTCAACGCTTACTGCGACCCCAGGTGGCTCGCGGAGCCAGCCACGGGCCGTCGAGCGAGAAACCCGAGATCCCTGGCGATGGTGCACGTCTCCGGTGCCGTGGCCGAGATCCCGCCTCCGGCTCGCTGGACGTGGACAGCACGAGGAATTGCTTGATCGGCCTCCTCCAACGACAACGACCGAACTCTATCGCGATCCGCTCCGCGCGCGGTCGCGTTCGTCGTGTCGACGGGCCGTGCCCAGAAGAAAGACGTTGCCGAATCTCTCCATCCGCTGATCGCTACTTGAACAGGTAGCGTCACTCGGCAGTCGCGCCCATTTCCGCCGTCGCGACTACTCACCTATGTGGCGCGCGCGGTCTGACCACGCTCGTAATCTCTAGCCGCACGGAGGAAACGCACAATGAAGAAGAGACTGCTGCTGCTCGCCGCCGCCCTTATCGTGGCGATGACCGGTTCTTCGCGGTTATCCGCGAACACCGGCCCGAACGGTACCGACCCGAGGCCGTTCTACGTCATGGCCCACAATCCGAACACACTCGACATGGTGGCGCTCGCGCTGCAGAGCGGCGCCAACGCGCTCGAGCCGGACATCATGGTGCTGCCCGACGGCGCCAGGGGGCTGCCGGCGTTCGAGCTCGATCCGCCTGGAATGGTCATGTATCACGACCCCAGTGGGCTGACGGCGCGCGTGCCGCTCACACTCGAGGAATGGTGCGACGGCGTGAACCTGCTCGTCCGAACGCTCTACCCGAATCAGCTGGCGCTGGTCGAGTTCGACGTCAAGCCACAGGCCGCGAAGCGCGAGAACGGACCGAAGATTCTCGACGCGATCAAGAACCACCTCAACGCCGGGGGCATCAACCTGAACGTGATCATCAGCGTCGGCAACCGAACCCCGGACGGGGAGTTGTTCACGGACATCTACCCGCTTCTCGGAGAGCGCATCGGCGTGCAGGTGGACTCGGAGGACGATCCGAAGCAGGTCGTCGAGTTTCTCGATCAGGCGGCCAACGGCAACATCGCGTACGGCGATGGCACGCTCGGTCCGGGCCCCCATCTGCTTCGAGCGGTCGATTGGGGCTCGTTCCTGAAAGCCAGCTGGGGCCTGCCCAAATCCATCTCAGACGTCTACACGATTGCGAACGTGGGCATGATGGACTGGTTCATGGACGCCGGCGCGGACGGGATCATTCCCGATCATTTCGTCAACCCGCTTCCGCTGCCCGGCCTGGCGGAAACGGAATTCGACCTGCTGACTCCTGTGTTCCTCGGTCTCCTCGAGGGGCGGGTCTTCAGTCGTTCGGACGTACGGTACGCGACGCCCGACGACAACCCGTTCAAGCCGAATGTCCAGGCGTACGGCCTCGAGGTGCGAACCGGCGCGGGCGGCACTGACGCACCGCTCACCTTCACGCTCGAGGGGTGTCGCGGCAGCGCGGACGTGACGGTTCACACCGGCATCGCGCCCAACCTGACCGGTACCGGCCGGATGGAATCGGGGAACACCGATCACGTCACGATTCCCAGCCTCAACCTGGGCAAGCTGACGAAGCTCACGATCCAGAACCACGGCGGCTTCTTCAACTCGCCTGACTGGGATCTCAAGGATGTCGCCATCAGCAGCGCGGTCTACCTTGGCAACGATCGCAATAACGAGTTCGAATACAGGGCGACGTTCAACGACACCATCACAGGCGGGACGACCAAGCCTCTGGATTTGACGCCGTTCTTCAACGAGCCGCTCGCGACGATCGAGTGTCCGGCGCCGATCACCGTGAACAACGATCCTGGCAAGTGCAATGCGGTCGTCGCGTTCGCGCCGAAGGTCGACGGCATGTGCCCGGGCGTCACCGCGGTGTCGACGCCGCCGTCGGGCACGGCGTTCGGCGTCGGGACGAACAACGTCAGCGCATACGCGCAGTGGCAGAACGTTCAATCGCCCGCGTGCATGTTCAGCGTCACCGTCAAGGACGTCGAGGGTCCGCAGATTTCGTGCCCGGCGCCGATGACGGTGGATGCGACCGGTCCGCAGGGCGCCACGGTCTCGTTCGCGCCCGTCGCGACGGACAACTGTTCGGCCACCGTGGCATCCGCGCCCGCGTCTGGGAGCGTGTTCGCGATCGGCACGACGCCGGTCAACAGCACAGCGCAGGATCCCTCAGGCAACGCCGCGTCGTGCAGCTTCACCGTTCACGTGAAGGGCGCTGCGGAACAACTTGGCGATCTCATCACGGCCGTCACCGGCATGAGCATGAAAGACGGCACCAGGAACGGCCTGCTGGCCAAGCTGGACGCGGCGCTCGCCAATCTCGCGACCAGCGGCGCATGCGGACCGCTGGGCGCGTTCATCAACCTCGTGCAGGCACACCAGGGCAAAGACATCTCCGCGGGCGATGGCGCCGCCCTGATCGCGAAAGCCACCCAGATCCGAACCGTGCTCGGGTGCTGATTCGACGGTCGCATGTCGCGCGAGCCCTCGCCAGGCTCGCGCGACGCATGGCGAAGAACGCGCGCTGCGGTAATCAGGTCGGTAGCGACGTGGCCGCGAGCAGCGCCTCGAGCTTGCCGAGTTGCTCGTTCATCGTCTCCACCATCCACGCTTCCGGCGCGTCCGACGCAATCGCGGCCCGTTCGGCCGCCGCTTTGGCGGTATCGCCGGAGCCGAGCAGCGCTTCGACGCGCGACGCCTTCACCCAGAACGTCTCTTCTTTGTCCACGTGACCCTGATCGTCGGTGATCGGCTTGCTGAGCAGCTCCGTGCAGATCACCGCGACGCGGCGGCGGACGCGCTCGGCGGTCACCACGTCTGCGAGCGCCTCGCGCGGCGATGAAACGGACGCTCTGACATTCAGCAGGAACGCGAAGTTGATGCCGTTGTAGTGGTCGTCCTTCACGTAGAAGCCCTTCCCGTGCGCCCAGATGGCCTCGTCGAGGTCGCGCGGATCCTTGCCGGTTTCCCAGAGTCGCTTGTGCACGGCGCCCCACAAGCCGAGCGTCTCCGGATCGGACGT
>DATFXR010000251.1:0-16756 GCA_035315685.1 Vicinamibacterales bacterium
CTGGACGATGCTGCCGGTGTTCGGCTCCGAGGCGTCGCTGACGATCAGCAGGTTGGCCGTCACGCCGTGTCCGAGCCGCTCGGCGAACTTCGGCTCGAACAGCACCGCCCCCTGCACGGCGCCGCGCTGGAACAACGGCTCCAGATCGGTCGTGTTCGGCAGCACCGCGACGGTCTGGAACACGCGCGCCGCGTCGAATCGTGCGCGCAGCGCCAGCGTCACCGGATCAGGAGCGGGATCGACAATCGCCAGCCGCACGTGATCGACGTCGGTGCGGATCGCGTAGCCGAAGAGGATCACCTGGAGAACCGGCATCGCCACGATCACCACCAGCGTGCGGCGGTCGCGGAGGATGTGATAGACCTCCTTGCGAACGAGGCCGAGGAGCGCGCTCATTGCGCTTCCCTCGCGAGGCGGACGAACAGATCGTCGATCGACGGCACAGCGAAGTCGCGCTTCAGTTCGGCCGGCGTGCCGAGCGCCGCAATCCGGCCGGCCACCATGATCGAAATGCGATCGCAGTACTCCGCTTCGTCCATGTAATGCGTCGTCACCAGGACGGTCGTGCCCGATGCGGCCGCCTCGTAGATCAGCTCCCAGAACTGGCGCCGCGTGATCGGATCGACGCCGCTGGTCGGCTCGTCGAGAAAAACGACGCGCGGCCGGTGCAGCAGGGCGACCGAGAAGGCGAGCTTCTGACGCCAGCCGAGCGGAATCGCGCGCACGAAGGCGTCGGCCGCGTGCTCGAGGCCGAGACGGGCGAGCATCCGATCGGTGCGATCGCGGATGTCGCCGTCGCTCAAATCGTAGATGCCGCCGTAGAGGCGGATGTTTTCCCGGACCGTCAAATCTTCGTAGAGCGAAAAGCGCTGGCTCATGTAGCCGATGGTGCGCTTGATGCGCTCGGACTCGTGGAACACATCATGGCCGGCGACGCTCGCGCGACCGCTCGACGGCGCGAGCAGCCCGGTCAGCATCCGGATCGCCGTCGTCTTGCCAGCGCCGTTTGCTCCGAGAAAGCCGAAGACCTCGCCGCTACGAACGTCGAAGGTCACGCGATCGACGGCGGTGAAGCTGCCGAACCGGCGTGTGAGATCGTGCACATCGATCGCCGGAATCGTGGTCATGAGTGCGCCTGATCGCTTCGCGCGACGTCGCCCTCCGGAGCGCCCATCCGCGCGATGAAGGCATCTTCCACCGTCGGCGTCGCCGGCTCGACGCGTACGCCATCGAACCCGCGGGACACGAGATACGTCGTCACGTCAGCGGCTACCGAATCGGCGGTCGCATCGACGCTGCTATCCGCGTAGTGCAGCGACTCGCCGAACGGATACACCGAATGCGTCCGCGGCGATTCGCGCAGCGCAAGCAGGGCGCGATACCGATCCGCAGCATGGACCGCGAGCAGCGGCCGATCGAACGACGCCGCGATCTGCTGCGGCGTGTCGGTGCCGAGCAGTCGGCCTCGCTGAATCAGCGCCACGCGATCGCAGCGCGTGGCCTCGTCCATGTATGGCGTGGAGACGACGATCGTCATCCCCGCTTTCTTCAGGTTCCCGAGCAGGTCCCAGAACTCGCGGCGCGAGACGGCATCGACGCCGGTCGTCGGCTCGTCGAGAAAGAGAATCTCCGGCCGATGGACCAGCGCACAGCACAAGGCCAGCTTCTGTTTCATGCCGCCGGAGAGCGCACCGGCGCGGCGGTCGTTGAACGCTTCGAGCTGACTGTAGATCGGCGCGATGTCGGCACGTGCCTGGTCGATCGTGGTGCCGAACACCGAGGCGAAGAAGCGCAGGTTCTCGAGCACGCTGAGGTCCGGATAGAGCGAGAAGCGCCCCGCCATGTAGCCGATCCGCGGCCGCAACGCCCACAGATCGCGGACCACGTCGCGCCCGAGCACCTGCGCGCGGCCTGCGGTCGGCAGCATCACCGTCGCGAGAATGCGGAACAGCGTCGTCTTGCCGCCGCCGTCCGGACCGACAAATCCGAACAGCTCGCCTGCGTGGATGGTGAACGACACGCCCGCCAGTGCCGGCGTCGGGCCGAACCGCTTCTCGATCGCATCAGCGACGACCGCTGCAGTCGCGCGATCGGTGGTCATGGCGCTGTGCGATTCGACGCGAGCTGCACGTCGACCGGCATGCCGATCTTCAGCACGTTCCCGGTGTTCGGCACGCGAATCTTGATCGCATAGACGAGATCGGCGCGCTCTTCGCGCGTCTGGATGGGCGTCGGCGTGAACTCGGCGCGCGCCGAGATCCACGACACCTCACCCGACAGCGACTGTCGCTGGCCGCGTCCGGCGTCTACGGACACGATCGCCCCGCCGCCGAGACGAACGGCGGCGAGTTGCGGCTCGGTGACGTAGGCGCGGACATCGACCGTCGTGAGGTTCGCGATGCGGTAGAGCGGCTGCCCCACCTGGACCATCTCGCCGGCCTTCGCATAGGTCGTCAGCACGGTGCCGTCGACGGGATTGCGCACGTCGCTCTTGCGAATCCGCTCGCCAACGAGGTTGACCTGCGCGTCGGCGGACGCGACCTGCTGCTCGGCGGTCTGCACCTGGGCACGCGCCGCCCGGATTTGATCGGCCTGCGCGGCGATCTGGCGCTCGTGCGCGCGAAGCTGCTCGTCCTGTGCCTTGATCTGGTCGCCGAGGACGCGATAGTCGCGCTCGGTCTGATCGAGCTGTTGTGACGTCGCGGCCTGCTCAGCGAACAACCGGTTGGTCCGGTCGTAGGCGCGCTTCGCAATCTCGTGCTGCGAGGCGAGCGCGTCGCGCTGCGCCTTCGCCGCATCGCGCTGAGCGGTCGCGGCCGCCCGCTGCGCCTCGAGCACCGCGATCTGCTGACGCACCTCGTTCGCGCGCGAGGCGGTGGCGCTCCGCTGCGCGGCCGCCTGTTCGCGCTCGATGTTCAGCTGGGTCGTGTCAATCGTGGCGACCGCGGCATCTGCCGCGAGTTTCTGCCCCTCGACGACGGTGTAGGTGGTCAACCGTCCGGCAGCCTCTGCCGAGACGACGACTTCTGTCGCTTCGACATTGCCGTAGGCGTCGGGTTGCGGCGCGCGATTACAGCTGATCGACGCTGCGATGCCGATGAGCACGATCGGCGGCCGCCACCTGTGCGCTGCTCGCCTCGGAGCCCGGCGAAGCGTCGCCGCCAGCAGACTCATTGGACCTCCAATCCGAGCGTCGTCAGCAGACGCGCCTGCGCCTGCGCAAGCTCGACGCGGTGCCGGGCGCGATCGAACTGCGCCGTCAGCCACTCGCTCCGCCGATCGAGGTAGTCCGCGGCGGTGGTGACCCCCTCCTGCAGCCGGAGCCGCGCCGCGCGATCGATCGATTCGCGAAGCGTGATGATGCGGTCGTCGGCTGCGACCGTGCCCTGCAGCCGATCGATGGTGGCGAGGTCGACTTCGATGCCACGGCGAAGCGTGCTGCTGAAGGCGCGCTCCTCGGCTGTGACGATGTCCTGCTGCAGCGCCAGCGCCTCATGTTCGCGCGTCGACGTCTTCCACGTCCACGCTTTCCACTGCAGCTGCACGCCGCCGAGCGCGTAGACCTGCCACTGATCGCTGATGAAGTTGAGGCCGGGGCGGCCGTATCCCGCTCGGCCGAACGCCGACACCTGTGGAAGGTCGGCGGCGGCCGCGGCGTCCTGCTGGCGCGCCACCCGATCGCGGGCCCGATCGAACTGGGCGTATTCCGGACGGCTGCGCAGCGTGTCGAGCGCGCCGCGGGCATTCGAGACCGCCGCCGTGAGATCCGGCAGCGACGTCACGGCTTCGTCGCCGATTGGTCGCGCGGTGAGCATCGCCAGGCGTGCGAGCGCCGCGCCGCGGTTGGCACGCAGCTCATCCGCCTGCTGGCGCTGCCGCAGCAGCGCTGCCTCGACGGCGGCGGCGTCACCGGCGAGCGCCGCGCCCTCGCGCACGCGGGCAGCGGTCTCGCGCAGCCGCGCCTCGAGATCGCCAATCGAGGTCTCCAGCGCGCCAAGCTCCTCCTGCAGCAGCGCAGCGGCGAAGAACGACTCGTTCACCTCGGTCCTCAGCGCGTAGAGGGACGTGCGGACGCGCGCCTGCGACTCGGCGAGGTCGGCGTGCGCCAGCGCGAGCCGCGCCGAGGAGGCCGGATCGTAGATCCGCTGATCGACGCGCACCGACACGTCGTAGGTGTCCTTCGGCGGCAGGAACAGCGGCTGGCCGCCGGGAAGAAACGGCGGCGGCGTCGGCACGTCGGACTGGTACTGCGTCAGGCCGAGCACGCTGATCGCCGGGTAGCGCTCCGCTTCGATGTTACGAACGCGGAGATCGGTTTGCACGTTGAGCAGATCGATTTCTTTCGCGCGGGCGTCGGCCTCGAGCGCCTCGCGCTGGAGCGCGGGCAGCTGCAACGGCTCCGCCGGCTGTGCCAGGGCGGGGCCGCCGCCGAGCGCGAGCGCGCACACGCCGCCGAGGATCGCTGATCTCATGACCGCAACGCTCCCAGGAAGAACTCGACCAGATCACGACGGCGCCGCGCGATGAACCGGTTGAAGCCAGCCTCGTCGACGGCCAGCATGGCCTGCAGCATCGGGCGCGCCGCGAACGGAAAGATGCACAGCGACATCAGGTTGACCACGAACGACTCCGCCGAGATGGCGCGCAGCGTCCCGGCGGCGACCCGCTCGTCGATCTGCCGGCGCAGCGCACCGAACACGCGCGGGCGGATGTCGTCGGGGGTGAGCCCGTGGGTCATCGCCGCGATCAGCTGCTGCGCCCGCTCGGGATGATGCGCGACTTCGCCGATGATGTAGCCGGGAAGATACGGGGCACGCGACAGGTGATCGAGCTCGAGCGCCACCACCTGCTCGACCTTCTCCTCGAGTGGCGCGTCCGACGCCATCACGCGGATGATCGCCGGCATCAGCTGCGACCCGGCGCGCTCGAACGCGCCGCGCGCCAGTTGTTCCTTGCTCCGGAAGTAGTAATGCAGCAGCGCCTGGTTCACGCCCGCCTCGGCGGCGATCTCCTGCATCCGGGCGCCGGCGGTGCCGCGCCGGACGAACACGGCATGCGCGGCGTCGAGGATCCGCTGCTCGGTGTCGCCGTCGCGGCGGCGCCGGGCGGCGTGGCGGACCGTGCGGGCCGTCGTGGCCGCGCGCCGCGTCTTGCGCGTCTTCCCAGTCCTGATTAACTGTTTCATTTAACTATTCAGTTAAATCAGACGATACACCAGACGCGCGCCGCGTGGCAAGCCCCTCACCGCCTCAGCGCCTCAGCGCCAGATGCCGAGCTGTTTGCGCAGCGCGACGAGCTGACCGACGTGGTACGCCGTGTGATCGGCGGCCAGCAGCAGTTCGCGGAGGTAGGTCTGATCCGTGCCGTTCGGCACCGTCGCCGCGAGATCGATCCGTGGATCGCGGGCGAGCCGCTGCAGCCTGGCGCGGTCGCGGCGGAACCGCGCGATCGACGCGGTCCACGACGCCGTGCGCGGCGGCGCCGGCCGCTTCGGCCAGTACGCCGCCGGCCACTTCTTCTCGCGGTAGGTCGCGCCGACGCAGAATTCGAGGATGTCCGCCTGCGCGAGGCGCAGGTGCTCGACCAGCTGCCACGCCGAGTATTCCCAGCCGTCCGGCACGGCGCCGCGCAGCGTCGCCGGAATGCCCTTCACCGCCGCGTCGAAGGTCGCATGCGCATCCTTCGAGTCGAGCAGGTTCACCAGCTGCGCCCGCAGCAGCTCGTCTGTCGGCATCATTCCTCCTACAGGACGCGGATGAGATCCGACCGCGTGATGATGAACGTCTTGTCCGTCTTGAAGTCGCGCACCAGGACCGCCGGATTCTGCGGCGTGATCATCGTCGACAGCAAATCGACCGGCGTCGAGATGTCGACGAACGGGAACGCCGGCTGCATGATCGTCTCGACCGGCTGCGCCTTCACGTCCGGCTCGCGGAGCAGCTCCTCGTAGAGATGCGTCTCGTTGAGCGATCCGACGAGCCGGTCGTCGCGGGTGATCGAGATCTGCGAGAAGTCGTGCTCGCTCATCAGCCGGACGGCGTGCTCCACCGGCTCGTTCGAGTCGAGGGCGCACAGCTCGCCCGACAGCCTCATCGAGACCAGGTCGCGCGCCGCCATGCCGCTCTTCTCGATGAACCCCTTCTCGCGCATCCACTCGTCGTTGAACATCTTTCCCAGATACCGCGAGCCGTGGTCGTGGAAGATCACGACGATCACATCGGCGTCGGTGAACTGATCGCGCAACTGCAGCAGACCGGCCATCGCCGATCCCGCCGAGTTGCCGGCGAAGATCCCCTCTTCGCGCGCGATGCGGCGGGTCATGATCGCGGCGTCCTTGTCGGTCACCTTCTCGAAGTGGTCGATCAGGTCGAAGTCGACGTTCTTCGGCAGGAAGTCTTCGCCGATGCCTTCGGTGATGTAGGGATAGATCTCGTGCTTGTCGAAGATTCCGGTCTCTTTGTACTTCTTGAACACCGACCCGTAGGTGTCGATGCCCCACACGTTGATCTGCGGGTTGCGTTCCTTCAGGTACCTGGCGACCCCGGAGACGGTGCCGCCGGTGCCGACGCCGACCACCAGCTGGGTGATGCGGCCGTCGGTCTGCTGCCAGATCTCCGGGCCGGTCTGCTCGTAGTGCGCGCGCGAGTTCGACAGGTTGTCGTACTGGTTGGCCTTCCACGCGTTTGGCACTTCGCGCTCGAGCCGCGACGACACCGAGTAGTACGATCGCGGGTCCTCCGGCTCGACGTTGGTCGGGCAGACGATCACCTCGGCGCCGAACGCCTTCAGCGCGTCGACTTTTTCCTTCGATTGCTTGTCGGTAGTGGTGAAGATACAGCGGTAGCCCTTGACGACGGCGGCGATGGCGAGGCCCATGCCGGTGTTGCCCGAGGTGCCTTCGACGATCGTGCCGCCCGGCCTGAGCAGGCCGGCGCGCTCGGCGTCCTCGATCATCTTGACGGCCATGCGGTCCTTGATCGAGTTGCCCGGATTGAAGGTCTCGATCTTTGCCAGGACCGTGCCTTTGACGATGCCCTTGGTGATCCGGTTGATGCGGACCATCGGGGTCCCGCCGATGGCGTCGAGAATCGTGTCGCAGATCTTCTTCACGAATTCAAGTCTATACTCTCCGTTCGTGCCGAAGCTCATCGCCGCGCCAGCGATCGTCGCCGCCGCCGGGACCACGCCGAAACAGATCGAGGAGTACGCCGGACGCGTCAACACCGGTCACGCGAGCGTGAGCGTCGCGCGGATGACGTCGCCGGCGGGGTGGACCGAACCCGGTCAGCGACCGGAGTTCGAAGAGATCACGGTTGTGCTGCGCGGGATGGTGCGCGTCGAGCACGAGGGCGGCGCAATCGAGGTCCGCGCCGGGCAGGCGGTGGTCACGGGGCCAGGCGAGTGGGTTCGGTATAGCACGCCGGAAGCAGACGGCGCGGAGTACATCGCTGTCTGCGTTCCAGCGTTTTCGCCGCTATCCGTCCACCGCGACAGCGCGTAGTTATCTCGGCCTGGCGACAAGCGCCGCGTCGATTTCCCGGCGGAGATCGTCAGGCAGGTCAGGAAGCTGCCGTGCCTGGTTCAGTGCATCCTTGGCGGCAGGAGTCCCAATCGCTCCAAGCGCGCGAGCCGATCGCATACGGTTCAGCAGGACGTATTTCGCGAGGTAGAGACGGACGTAGTCCTCCTGCGTGAACGGTACGCGCTGATCCGGATTCAGGCGCTCGTAATCCTTCAGGGTCTGATACCGTTTCTGCAGATGGTCGCGCTGGCCGTCAAGCCGCGCTCGTGGTGGTCCAGTCAGGAGCACGCTCTTCAACTCGGGCACGGCCGCGTCCCGCAGGTCCGCGACCGCGGTCAGCTGTTCCTCCGTGCACTCGACGCATTCGAGCCATGCGACAAGTGGCGACGGCTTGTAGCCGCCGGACGGTGGCGTCTGATTCGCCGATGATGCCGGCGCGCGTGAGCAGGCTGCAACGAGCAGCGCCGGCAACAACACTTTCAACGCGCGGATCGTCATATCGACCGTCACCTGTGGGTAGAGAGCGGTGGACAGTTGGTGCCGGCACAGGGCCGCGAGCCCGGCCGAATCGAAAGCGTCGTGAGAGCGGAGGTGTCATCGACGTTCGTCCGGAAGCACTGGCCCGCAGTGAGTGTCACTGGCGGCGATTGTGGCGTCGGCGTTGGGCTCGGACTCAGCATCAAATCCATCGCGGGCATGTCGGCCATGTCGTTGGTGTGTTGTAACGATAGCGCGTGGCCAAGCTCGTGTGCGAGCGTTTCAGCGCTGCTCCACTTGCTGATGAGGATGATCGCCGAATTTCCGTCGGCGCACGTCTCACCCTGAGTGCCGTACACACCGTCGTAATAGAACACGTTGAGACCGTCGACGATCATGTGGGTCGTGTCGATCGCTTTGAAACTCGCGACGTCGCCCTTGCACGTGGCAGTGAGCAGCGGAAAGCCGAAATTCCCATGAGTCTCGTCCAGGGATTCTCTGATGGCGAACGAAATGCCGCACTGATTGTCGTCGAACAACTGTGATGCAGTCGTCACGTCACTGGCGGCCTCGTTCATCCGGATGGTCACATTGTGGGTCACCAGATCGCCGGACATGATCAGGATGTTCACCGGAATGCTGTAAGGCGCACGCATCGGCACCGCGACGACGTCTCCCGCAGCGTCGGTCCATTTCGAGACCGTATCCACCAGACCCATCGCGTTGCGCTTCGCGAACACCGCGACTTCCGACGGGCATTGCTGAGAGCTGAGGAAATTCTCGAAGGACGCCTTGGGTGATCCGTGGGTAACCTCGTATGGCACACAGCTTGCGCGCCGCCCGTTGAGGACCACGGTCGCCGAATCGTTGCCCTGCATCGTCGACAGATCGACCGAGTCTTCATTCGTCGAACAGGCGGTCGACATCAGCACGAGAACGAGCGCTGCGCAGCGAAGTTGGCTCATACGCTCCTCGACGGAATCGGTCACGGGCGCCCTCCAGGGCAGTAATCGGCGCCGGCGTCGAAGCCGCTTCCCGGAACGAATGGCTTGGCCAGTTCAATCGTCGGCTCGAAGGTGCTGTCGACGATCTTGCATAGCGCCTTGAAGTGGCTCATCGTCGGCATGCAACTCGCGCTGCAAGGTGGCGGCTTCACCGACGGCGTATTGTCGACGGTTACCTGGGCCTGCGCGGATGGCTTGAAGACTATCTTTTGCGTCCCTACGTTGATGAACAGCGGTTGGTCGCCGGCGGGACATGAGTACTGCACCTTGTTGCTCAGCGCGCCCCGCAACAATTGCTGTCCGGTCGCAGGGTTGGTGAACTTCCACACAGCTCCGTTCCCGACGACATCAGTCGGCCTCAAGACCGCCAAGCGACCATGCGTGAGGTAAATCGACGATGCGATCGCCGCGGCATTCTGGATCTTCGTCGCGCCGCAGCACACCTTCAGATCTGGAAGGCGAAAGAGCGAGTTCCAGCCGTCAACGGTCGACGGCGTGTCCTGCGTGTCCTCGGTCGTGGTGGGAGCCGGCTGACTGAGATCGTCGCTTCCGCCCGGCGCTGGCGGAGTGGTCACCTGATTGCCCTGCAAATCCCACAGCCAGAACTCGTCGTTGCCGGCAGGGATGATGTGCGAGGGATCGGGTTTTTGCGTCTTCGATTGATCGATCTGGGAGGCGACGGCTTTCAGCTGGCCGACGTGCGTCGGCAGGCCGACCGCCGGGGCATCGACAATGTGAACCACCATCGACGACCCTTTGCTTTCGACCAGATAGAGTCCCTCGAAGTCGATCGTCAGCCCGATCGCTGACGGTTGGCCTGCCCCATGTTGTTCCGAACCGCCGCCGCAGGCATTCCCTGCGAAGACGCTCAACGCACCGAGCTCGATGAAACGACGGCGATCGACTTTCATCACTCCTCCGATCTCAACTCGTGTGGCTCGGGGGACGCGACACGAGAGCCGGCGCGCCCCCGACCACAACGAAGGTTGCCCAGTTGGACGGATCGCGGAGCACCGGGTCGTTCTCGGCGAGGGCACCGAGCTGCGCGTCACGCAAGGCATCGACGACCGATAACCCGCGGCGCAGACCGCGGTGAAACGCGACAAACAGTGTATGGCTGGCGCGATCGTCGACATCCCACAGACTCGCCACCACCGTCGGCACGCCAGCGGCGAGAAACGGACGCGCGAGGCTCAACACACCTTCGCCGCGACGGATGCGACCGGCACTCGTGCGGCAGGCGGCGAGGACTACGAGCTGTGGCCGCTCGAGCCGCAGAGTAGCAATCTCGTGGGCGAACAGGCTGCGTTCCGATTCGTCGGCGCCGGCGAGGAGCAGACGCGAGAGCGACGGATAGTCGTCGTTCGACACGCCGTGTCCGGCAAAGTGCACGACGTCGTAGGTGTTGGCGAGTTGAAGGAGCTTCGCCTTGCTGGCGTCGGCGTCCATCAGCAGCTGACGTGTCGGGTATAGCGTCGCGATCTCGCGCGCCTCCCGGTCGGCCTCGGGCAAGCTCACGACGCTTCCCTCCGAGCTGGGATTGCCGATCACGAGTGCACTCGTCAACAATGGAGACGCCGACGATCGTTGCCCGGTTGACCGTTCAAGCAACGTGAGGCTCGGAGTAATCGCGATCGGATGATCTTCGACGAGGTATCGGCGAGTCTCGCGACGGACGAGTGCGGCGAACGGAACGGCGTGCAGCACGCCGTCCGGCACGACAATCAATGACGCCTGATCCGGGAGGCTCGACTCGAGCGGCCGAACGAGCAGGTCATAGAGACCGGTCAATATCGATGTCTGCGCGTCAGCCGAACGGTCCGAACGCCAACGCTCGACGAGCCTGGCGAGGTCCTGCTGTCGGATTGGCGTGGAGATGAAGTCTTGCGTCGTCCTCGTCAGCACCCACATCAGCAACCTGTCGTCGAGCGACGCGTAGTAGACCACAGCCGCGCCGGGAGGAAGGACGCGCTGCACGCCCGAAGCGTCGACCACCGCGGCATTCGCGCGGGCATCAACCGCCTCCAGCAGGGTTCTGGCCCGCGCTCGCTCCGCGAACGTCAACGCCCGCATCGCATCGTGCCGGTCGGCCTGGAGTCGGATCATTTCCGTGAACAAGTCCCAGGGCTGCTCGAAGTACGATGTCCGCAGGCTGTCCGAACCCAACCGCGCGCGCATCTCCTCGAACACGTGGATGCCCTTGAGAAAGTCCGTTTCGGCGAGCGTCGCTTCGCGCGCAGCGAGTCGCGCGCGCCCGCGGGCAAGGTACACACTGGCCAGCGGCCAGCTGGTTCGTGTTTGCTCAAAGTACCGCAGCGCGTCGTCGAGGGCGGCAATCGCTTCGGTGGGACGTTTCTGGGCAAGTGTCTCACCGCGCACCAGCAGAATTCGAGCTTGGTTGCGCGAGACCAGCAACGGATCCTTGACCGTCGTCAGGAACCGTTGCGCGTCCTCCAAATCGATCGTCACGTTCGTGGCCCGTCCAAGACGATTGTTGATGGCCGCGCGATTCAGATATCCGGTGATGACCGCCGGCGATCGACCCGACGTCCGGGCACTGTCGAGGGCCGCCTGCTGGAGATGAAGCGCCGCCTCGGGCAGGTCCTCGCGCAGCGTTGACTGAGATCCATATTGCAGTATGCGATACCGTGCCAGCGGATCGCGAACCGCAGGTATCAACGACAGCGCTGCGAAGCGCGCGTGCCAGCTCTCGCGCGTCTCACCGACGAACTCGAGATCCTCAGCGAGCGATGTCTGAATCGCGGCCTCGTTCTCCACGTCGCCGCTCGCGCGGAAGGACGCGAGCGCTGCCTGATACGCGTCGAGGCCACTGGCGTACTCTCCTCTGATGACGTGGATGAGGCCGGTGAGGCGCTGCGCCAGGCCGAGCAACCGCCGATAGCCTCGACGGTTCGCTTCTCCGATCAGGCGATCCACGTCGGCGAGCGCCGTCGAAAAATTGTTGGCGAAGTATTCGCCGATTGCATGATATCGAACGGCGGCGAGCACGAGCGGACTGTTGCTGGCAGCGAGTGCATCGATCGTCCGAACGGCCAGCGTCGCAGAATCGGCAATACGATCGGCGTCGTACGCATCTGCCGTCGCCCGGTACAACTGATGCGCCTTCGCCAACGACTCAGCGTCAGAGCCGCTCACCGCCGCCGCCGAAGCCGTGACGTCTCGCAGGAAGGCGTCGCCGCGCGCTTCGGCCATCGCGCCGGCCACGCGCTGGACGCGAGCGACGAGAAGACGAGCATCGGCGGCATGACCTTCGAGAACGAGGCGGGGCCATTCGATGAGCAGCTGTTCCTCCGCCCAGACCCGCGCTGCGTCCGGCGATCGCTCCACGAGACTCCTCAGGACGGCGCTGTCCCCGGAGTGGATCACCGCGAGTTCAATTCGGCGGCGATCCTGGTCAAAGGCATTGGACTGCGTTGAGGCGGCGATCTCCTTCAGTCGTGTTCGAGCCTCGCCGGCCCACCCGGACCTGTCGTCGACCTTCAGGTAGTCCTGCCATGCCTGACGCTCCTGGTCGGCGAGCGACAGGTGCCTGAGCGCACACGCGCGGTTGAACCACGCCTCGGCGAGGCGTGGATCAGATTTCACCGCACGATCGGCCATCGTCAGCGCTCTGGCAAAATCCTGCGGCTGGTTGTTGCGCGTGGCGCGCGCGAGGTATGCCGCGGAGAGGTTGGTCAGAACCTGGGCGTCGGCATACGGCACGTCGGCCGCCTCTTCGAGCGCGAGAACGCCGCGATTCACATCGCCGACGACGAGCGACGCAATGCCAAGCGCGTTGAGTGTCCGGACCGTACGACTGGCTGCGGCGTCCTTCTCGATCTGCGCGGCCGCAATTCGCACATCGGGCGACACGGTCGCGCTCTCGGGTTCGGCGCCGCGGAGCGCGCCCCGCAACGCGCCGTAGGCAAACCCGCCGGTCAGGCGCGCCTCGATCGGCCGATCGGTGCCGACCGCCGCCACCAGCGCCCGCATTTCACGATCCGCAGGCCGCCAAGGAATGACACCGGTGCCGACCACCAGCCACACCGCTGCCGCCGTCGCCAGCCCCGCAGCCGCCGACGACCACGCCACCGTGCGGCCGCGCCACCGCGGCCGGCCCTCGCGCGACGCATCGATGTCTGCGACGACACCGCTCATATCCGTCTGCGCAGCCTCACGGAAGACGGCGTAGCACTCCTCGCAGGATGCCAGATGCTCCGTCATCCGCGCCCGCTCGTGCGCGCCCAGCCGGTTGTCGAGATAGGCCGCGATCGATTCCAGATCGGGGCACTCGCCGGCATGCCTCATTGCTTCCGCCACGGGGTCCTCGTGCGTTCTGCCGGTTGGGGGAAACCGGCGGCGTCACGTTCCTCTTGTTCGATTCGGTCGACATCCGCCAGGGCGCCTTCATCGAGCAACGCCGCGATTTCCTCGCCGGCGATACCGTCGGCCTCGAGCTGCCGCCGCAGCCGCGCCAGCATCTCGTCTCTCGTTCGATATAGACGCTTTTGATTCAGGTGCAGCGCCCTCGCGATATCGGCGACCGGCACCGCATCCTCGTAGCGCATCTTCAGAATCAATCGCTCTTCGGCGGTGAGCGTCTGCTTTGCGCGGTCGAGCGCCGCCTGAACCTGCTTCGCGCGAAATTCCTGTTCGGCGCGCAGGACATTCGCGTCCGCGCCCGGCCCATGGCCGGCGATCGCGTCGGCTTCGACGTCACCGACGATCTGGCGCCCGGGTGCGCGCTCTGCAATCTTGACGAACAGCCGCTGCATCGGCTCGTCTACCTCGATGTGGTGATTGGTGCGCAGCAGTTCGCAGACCTGATCGAAGGTCCACCCGTCGCGCAGAACCAGCTTCTCGACCAGGATGCCGATCCTCCCCAGCCTCCGTGCCTCGGCCGAAGGCCGCCACTTGCCCCAGAGCCGGTTCTGGTAATCGAGAAAGAGATGCTGGACGCAGACGGTGAGATACGTGCGCAGGCTGCTGCGGCCCTCGAAGCGCCGCAGCGGTTCGTACTGTCGCTCGATGAAATGCAGCCGGACCTCCGACGCGAAGTCGTCGGCTTCGGCCGCAGTCAGATGATGGCGACGGCACACCTGGACTACCGCCGCGTCGATCACTGCGAGGTTGTCGAGAAAGAGTGCTTCGTCCTTCACCGGCAGAACGGTCCGCGGACGCCGAAATGGACGATCGGAGCGCGGATTATTCATGATTGCCGGCCATTTGACAAGGTAGACGGACCCACGGGGTCCGTTTCCCGGAGTCCGTTCCCGCACGAATTACGGGAGATCGTCCAGCGCCGCCATCAACGCGCCGGCATTCCGGAACCGGTCGGCCGGGTTCTTCATCAGGCTCCGCTCGATCACCCGCCGCCATCCGCCTGGCAGCTCGCGCGGCGCCGGCAGTGGAGGCTCCGCCAGAATCGCGGCCGCCAGTTCCCAGCGTGTCGTCCCCTCGAAAGGACGGCGGCCGGTGACGAGCTCGAAGAACAGAACGCCGAGCGCCCAGACGTCCGAACGCGTCGTCGCGCGACGCCCGCGCAACAACTCCGGCGCCATATACGGGACGGTCCCGGCGCCGGACGGAATGTCCCGCGCACACGTGGTCTCGACCGTGTTCGACTCCTCGTCCGCCGTCCGGATCGCCAGGCCGAAGTCGAGCAGGGTCGCATGTCCATCAACGGCGATCAGGATGTTCGAGCTCTTGAGATCGCAGTGGACGATGCCGTGGCGATGGGCGTGCGCGACGGCGTCGGCGATCTGCATGGCATAGTGGAGGGCCGTCCCGAGCGCAAAACCCTTCCCCACCGGGATCATCGCCGACAAGGGCTTGCCCTCGACGTGCGCCATCACGATGTACGGCTGATCGCTGATCTCACCGACTTCGTGGATGGCGCAGATCGACGGATGGTTGAGCCCGGCGGCGAGCCGCGCCTCCCGCAGGAGCCAGCTCTTCGCGTCGATGCCGGCGCGGCGATCCACCATCTTGATGGCGACGGTCCGCCGCAGCGCGCGATCGTGCGCGCGGTAGACGACGCCCATGCCGCCGGCGCCGATGAGCGCCTCGAGCTGGTAGGGGCCGATGTTCTGGCCGGGGCCAATTGCCTGGTTGCCTTCGATGAGCATTTTTCCACGAGCCATTGATCGGATGCCGGGATGCGTTCTGACGTTTCACGGGCGCTGGTGTCGCCTCGTTCGGAGACCACCCCTGGTCCTCCGGATGCCGAGAAGACGGACGCGGGCGGCTCGATTCCGCAGGTGGGAAACTCGGCTGCCACGGCCGTCTCTCGACTCGAAGGGAGACAGCAACATGACCAAGCGATCCAGGTTTCTTGCGGCCGTCGCCATCGTCGCCGGCCTCGCGGCCAGTGGGGCAACCGTTCACGGATGGGGGGATTCGACCCGACTCACCTATCTCACGTTCAGCGGGCCGGTGGCGCTGCCCGGTGTGACCCTCGCAGCTGGCACCTACGCCTTCCAGCTGTACGATCCGTCCAACGCCGGCGACGTGGTGCTGGTGCGCAACCGCAACCGCACCCAGGTGTTCTACCTCGGCTTTACGCGCCGCGTGCCGCGTCCCGCGTCGGTCCGGAGCGCGGTGTCCTTCGGTGAATCCGCAAAGGGCGAGCCGAAGCCGATCTCGGTGTGGTACCCGCCGGAGATGTCCGACGGACTGCAGTTCCTCTACCGACCGTGAGGTGTGTAGGACTGATGGGCCCATAGGTTGTGTGGGGCAGGGTCCGAGGGCCCCTTCCCTGCCAACCCCAAGGGCCTGCACACTCACCCACCTCACCTTCCGCCAGCGACGTCGACGAAGGATCCCGTCGAGTACGACGCTTCGTCGGAGAGCAGCCAGAGGATGGCGCGCGCAACCTCGATCGCGTCGCCGCCGCGCTGCATCGGCAGCGTCGGCGCCAGGCGATCGACGCGCCCGGGCTCGCCTCCGTCGGCGTGGATGTCCGTGTAGATGATGCCGGCGCGCACCGCGTTCACCCGAATGCCTTCGGCGGCGACCTCGCGGCCTAGACCGATCGTCAACGCGTCGAGAGCGGCTTTCGATGCGGCATAGTCGACGTATTCACCCGGCGCGCCGAGCTGGGCCGCACGCGACGAGACGTTGACGATTCCGCCACCGCCGCCGCCGCGCGCCGTGGACATCCGCCGCACCGCTTCGCGCGCGCAGAGAAAGGCGCCGCGGACGTTGGTCGCAAACACGCGATCGATCCGCGCCGCGTCGATCTGCTCGACGCGCGCCTGCCGTTCGAGGATGCCCGCGTTGTTGACGAGCGCGGTGACGCGGCCCAGTTGCGTGTCAACCGTTGCGAACAACCGCTCGACGTCAACCTCGCTCGCGACGTCGGCACCGACCGCGATCGCGCTGCCGCCGGATGCAGCAATGTCACCGACGATCCGTTCAGCGGCGTCGCGCTTCGCACGATAGTTGATGCACACGGCGTAACCGCGGTCCGCCGCGAGCCGTGCAGTAGCCGCGCCGATTCCGCGGCTGCCACCGGTAACGATCATGACGCCCGCCATAGCGGGCATCGTATTGCCGAACAGGAACAATCCCAAACGCGGACACCGAGAAGGACGAGAAGCAGAAAAGCTCGCCAAAGCTGCGGGTCCGCTCGCATGGCGATTCGGTCCGGCTGGAGCGGGACACCACGGCGATTGTCGAAGGCGGAACGTCGATGCGGCGGTAGTGTCCGGCTTCAACCGGACCGTGATCAATTACCGACCGACGATCCCGG
>DATFXR010000252.1:0-2906 GCA_035315685.1 Vicinamibacterales bacterium
GACGTGCCGCTCGAGCTGATCGCGGCGATCGACATCTCCGGCAGCATGTCGCCGGCGATGCCGAAGCTCAAGTCGGCCGTGAAGGAGTTCCTCGGCGACGTGCCGCCGCAGGATCAGGTGACGCTGCTCGGCTTCAACGACAGCATCTTCACGCTCACGCGGAAGGCGACCGATCCCGCCGAACGAATCAAGGCGGTCGATCGGCTGGCGCCGTGGGGATCGACGGCGCTGTACGACGTGCTGCTGCGCGGCGTCGAGATGCTCGGGCGGCAGACCGGACGCAAGGCGCTCGTCGTGTTCACCGACGGCGAAGATCAGGGCAGCCACGCGACCATCAACGACGTCGAGCGGCGGCTGCAGTCGAGCGACGTCACGCTCTACATGATCGGGCAGGGTCGCGGCGTCACGATGGATCCGCTGCGCCGGATCATGGACCGGCTCGCGACGCCGACCGGCGGCCGCGCGCTGTTCACCGACAGCATCGACGAGCTGCACACGGCGTTCGCCGACCTGCTCGACGAGCTGTCGAATCAGTACCTGCTCGGGTACCAATCGACGAACACGAAGCGCGATGATCAGTGGCGCCGCATCAAGGTGGACGTCGACGGACACCACGAAGTCCGCGCGCGGCAGGGCTACCGCGCGATCGCGGGGAAATGATGCAGACGCTCCCACGAAGACACGAAAGCACGAAGAACGAACCTACCTCGGCTTCGTGGCTTCGTGCTTTCGTGGGCGCCTTGGCCTTGGCAGCGGGAGTGTCCGGCTTCAGCCGGACCGTGATCGCCGCGGACCAGCAGCCGCCGAAGCCGAGCTTCCAGGCCACCGTCGAGGTCACGTCGCTCGACGTCACCGTCGTCGACGATCGCGGCAAGCCGCTCCAGAACCTGACGCCGCTCGATTTCAACGTCCGCATCGACGGCAACCAGCGGCGGGTCGTGTCGGCGGAATGGGTCCCGCTCGCGTCCGACCCGGCGAATAAGCCGGTCGCGCCGCCTCCGGAGGGCTACAGCACCAACGAGAGCGCGACCGGCGGGCGGCTGATCGTGATCGCCGTCGATCAGCCGAATATCCGCTTCGGCGGCGCGATGGCCATCGCGAAGGCGGCCAACGCGTTCATCGATCGCTTGACTCCCTCCGATCGCGTCGCGGTGGCTGGATTCGGCGTCGGCGCGCCGGCGACGACGTTCACGGCAGACCACGCGGTGATCAAGCGCGCCATCGGCCGCATGGTCGGTCAGCGCCAGCACGGCCGTACCTTCGACGTCGGTCACAACATCGCGTTGGTCGAAGCGCAGATGGTCGATCGAGGCGACCGCTCGACGCTCGAGGCGATTCAGACGCGCGAGTGTCAGACGGCCGGCAGCTCGCCTGGCGCGCAGGAGATGTGCCGCAGCCAGGTCGAGCTCGAGGCGCACTCGCTGGCACAGGACGCCAACCACGACGCCGATCAGACGACGCAGACGCTCCGAGATCTGTTCATCGGCCTTCGCCTGATCGACGCGCCGAAAACGCTGATCCTGATCTCGGAAGGGTTCGTCCTGCAGCAGGACGAGGCGAACATCATCGATCTCGGGCGGATGGCAGCCGAGGCGCGCACCAGCCTGTACGCGCTGAAACTGGACAACGAGCTGTTCGACATCACCGACACCCGGGCGCCGATCAATCCGTTCGCCGATCGCCAGGCGCGGGCCGAGGGGCTCGAGATGCTCGCCGGCGCAGCGCGCGGCGCGTTGTTCACCGTCGCCGGCACCGGCGCGCCGCTCTTCGATCGGATCGAATCGGAGCTCTCCGGCTATTACCTGCTCGGCATCGAGTCGGACGCGAAGGACAAGGACGGCAGGTCGCATTCGATCCGGGTCGACGTGTCGCGGCGCGGCGCGATCGTCCGCTCCCGGCGTCAACTGCTCAACACCGCGGCGGAAATGCGAACCGCACGCGCGCAGCGTGCGCCACGCACCGCGGTCGCGGCAGCGCTCGCGTCGCCGCTGCTGGCAACGGCGCTGCCGCTGCGCGTCGCCTCGTTCGCGCTCCAGGGCCCGGAACGTGACCGGGTGCAGCTGCTCATTCATGCCGACGTCGGCACCGACTACCCGGGGTCGAAGGTCGTGTCGGTCGGCTACGTGATCATCGACAAGGACGGACGCATGGTGGACAACCGCGCCACCGACATGCGCCTGTTGCCGGTGATGGCCGGAGTGCCGTCGGCGCTGCAGTACTCCGCCGGCGCCAGCCTCGCACCCGGCGAGTACACCCTGAAGCTCGCCGCGGTCGAAGGCGATCGCGTCGGCACGGTGGAGCACACCATTCACGCGGCGCTGCCGGCGACCGGCAGCCTGACGTTCAGCGAGCTGATGGTCGGCGGACCGATCGACGTCGGCGAGCTGCTGACGCCGACGATCGGTTATCAGGTCACGTTCGGCACCGTCCACGGCTACGTCGAAGCGTACGGGTCGAAGATCGAAGATCTGACCATGGAGTACGAGGTCGCGACCACGACTGACGCGCCCGCGCTCCTGAACGTGGACGTGCCGCCGCATCCGGTTGGCGACGCGCGCGTGATCTTCAGCCGCGTCATCCCGATTCACCAGGTGCCACCCGGCAAGTACGTGCTGCGCGCGATCCTGTCGTCAGCAGGGCGATCGGTGAAGACGCTGACGCGCGGGTTCGAGATCGCGGCGCCGAAGGTGCTGATGACGTCGGCCGACGGGCTCGGCGACACGGGCACGGACGGCGACCTCTATCTGCCGGTCGACGACAAGGTGATGAAGCCGAGTTTCAAAGCCGACGCCGCCGTCGAGGAGGAGACGATCGCGCCGTTCCGCGAGCGGATCAGCGCCAGCGTGAAGGCGGCGTTCGAGCAGGGCGTTGCGCTGCTCGCGTCGGGCGAGTACACGAAGGCCGAA
>DATFXR010000253.1:0-4291 GCA_035315685.1 Vicinamibacterales bacterium
CAGCGCCATCGCCATCCGATCGTCGCGCCACGCCAGCGACTCGCCGAGCACGCGCAGGAAGCGCATCGACCGCTGCCAGCGGTTGCCGCCGGGAACGTCCATCGTGCGCATCGACGCCGAGCCGTCCTGCAGGATGACCAGGTCGACGCCCGCGGTGCGCACGAGCGCGGCGGTCGCTGTTGGACGCGACAGCGCCAGAATCATGCACGCGCTCGCGAGAATCAGGCAGAGCCAGAAGACGAGGCTGCCGAAGATCGGAAACCGCTCGCGCACCGGCAGGCGGCGGTGCTGGCGGTAGCGGCGGGCGTCGCGGCGGCGCGCGGTGAGCTGCCAGACCCAGCCGACCAGCAACACGCCAGGTACGATGAGCAGCCAGAGGTATTGAGGCTGCGCAAATCGCACGGTCTCGAAGTCGATGCCCAACATGCTTCGCTCGTCGGGGCTGGGGGCTTGGGGGCTGGGGGCTGGGGGCTAGCTGTCAAGAACCGACAGCCCAGAATCCAGAACGAGAACCCCGAACCCGCGAACCCCGAACCCCGAACCCAACGTCCAGTCCCCAGTCCCTACCCTTTGCGAATCTTCTGCCCGCCCTTGCCCGCATCCGGAGCGTCCTTCCGCTCTTCGCCACGCTTCGGGATCACGATCTTGAACTGATTCATATCGGTCGCCGGCGGCGGTCCGCCAGGACGGCCGTGGATCGTCGGACCAGCGGGCAGGTCGTCCTCGGTCGCCTTCGCAGCGACCCGCACGTCTTTCTTCGGCACTGCCGGCGCCCGGTTCCTCGCCAGCGTCTCGCGCAACCGGACCGCGTACTCGTAGTTGAACGCCGCGTCGATGGCGCGCGCCTCGCAGGTGCGCAGATCGCTGTCACACTCTTTTCCTTGCGCCTTCAACACTTCCGCATAGCTCCGCACGACATCGTCCAGCTTGCGGACCGTGTTGAGACGATCGGCAGTGGCCTGGCTCGCACGGAACGACGCGTTCGCCGCCAGCAGCAGAATCCCCGGATCGGTTTCTGTGACGACGCCGTTGGCGTCCTTGCGCGGGGCAACGGCCGCGTAATCGGACTGCCAGTAACCGGCTGACGCCCGAACATCACGGGCGTCGGCCTCAACGGCATGGCCGACGAGCGGCACGCGCCGTTCGAAGCCGAGCGATTGCTCGACGCTGCCGCCTTCGTCGGCGGCATCCGCGTAGTGCAGCATGGCCAGCTGCTTGTGCACGTCGGCCAGGCGGTTTTCGGTCTGGCCGGCCAGCCAGAAGATCGCGCCCACGAGCGCGAGCAGGACGGCGGCGACGAACGGACCCACTGGGGATTTCATAAGAGGCCTCTACGGGAACTTGCGGAAATACGGAACCGTGAGCTGCAGCGTCAGCGCCACCATCCAGAAGCTGGCGGCGATGAATGCGTAGCCCGAGAACTTCGGCTGCTGACTGCTGTAGCGCTTGACGTCCACGCGCCCGGCGGATCGCACGTCGATGTCCTTGATGGCATTCAGCACCGCCGTTTCGTCGCCGGCTGGATAGAAGCGCCCGCCGGTCGCCTCGACCGCCGGCTTCCAGATGTCGTCCGGCAGCACGGCGCCCAGCCCTTTGTTGTAGCTCGTGCGGATGAAGTACACGGGAATCTTCGTCTGCCGCGCGCCTTCGAGGATCTCGTTGACGTTCTTGCCGTGAATCGTGACCTGCGTGTCCTGCCCGTCGCTGAAGATCAGCATCAGGTTGCCGGCCGCCTCGAGAAAGTCGAACGCCTTGAACAGGCCGACGCTCTGTTCGATCGCCAGCCCGATCGTCGTCCCCTGATCGGGGAACTTCATGAACTCGGTCCAGTCGCCAATCAGGTTCAGGCTCAGGAGGATGTTGTCGTAGTCGGTGGTGAATGGCGTGACCACGTAGGCTTCGTCGCCGAACTCGATCAGGCCGATCAGGTCGTGATACTTGCCGCTCAGGCGCTGGCGGATGAACGCGTCCGCCGCGGCGACCGTGGTGAAGAACGTGGCTTCGTTGGGTGCCTTCGAATTGAGGTGCGCGGCCGGAAAGCGCGCCATCATGCTGGACGAGGCGTCGATCATCAGCGCGATGCGGCGGCCCGGAAATGAGACGTCCTCGCGGGTGAGCGACGAATACGGATCGGCGAGCGCGAGCACGAAGAACGGCAACCCGCCGAGGAACAGCAGCAGCGCCCCGTGCCTGACGATCGACGTCCACGATCCGCCGCTCCACTCGAGCACGGCCGGCAGCGCGACCTGCGTGCGCCCGGCCTTGGTGCGGGTGAGCGCGCGGCCGATCAACACCGCGATCGACAGGCCGATCAGGATCACCGCCGCGATGATCGCGTCGGTGCGGTGCGTGAAGAGCAGATCGGCGGCCCGCGAGTTGCGCCACTCGAAGACGACGTCGCGAATCGACGCGGGAACCTGCGTTATCGGGACCACACGCGGGATTCCATCGGCGCCGGGCCGCGGCGCATCGCGAGCCGCTTCATGATCCAGGTCTGCTCGATCCGCATCCGCTTCTGCACCTGAAACGCCGAATCGAGCGATTCATCGAGCGCGTTGTCGTCCAGCTTTCCGTCGCGCGCATATCCGGCCGTGGTCAACGTGGTCAGGGCCTGCGCCAGCGATTCGAGCATCGTGGTGCGGCGCGCGTCGGACGCAGTACCGTTGCGCGCCAGCTCGCGTGCGACCGTCTGCGCCGTGGTTGCACCGGAGACGGCGATCGGCTTGCCCCTGAGGAGCCCGTTGCGCAGCACGAGCGTGCCATCCGACACGGCTGCGGGCTGCGGGCTGAGGGCTGGTGGTTGATTCAGCTTGGTGTAACCGACCTTGCGGCCGATCGCATAGGTCGCCGCGACGCGGAGCGCCGCGAGCGCGCGTGCCGCGAGGTCGGGCGTCCAGCCGCCGTTGCTGTTCCGGTCGCGGCGCACGGCGGCGAGCTCGCGGCCGACGCCGCGCAGGATCGCGCCGTCGGTAATCGGCCGCTCGGTGGCGGTGGCCGGTGTGCGATAGCGCCGGTAGAGGCGCACCACCCCGAGCAGCGCGAGCAGCCCCGCGACCACGAACAGCGTGGCGCCGATCACCGTGAACAGGTTCGCGCGAAACCCGCGCTGGTCGATGTCGCCGAAGGTTTCGACCGGCGTGTCGCGAATGTCGGTGGCGTCGGCCGGCACGAGGGACAACACCTTGATCGATTGCGCCGGCAGCACGTAGGTCTGATCGCGGCCCTGGATCGCCGTGTTCTTGCCGACCTTGCTCTGGACGCGGTAGCTGATCTTGGTTTCGGGCAGCGCGGCGTCCTTGCCAAACATGTTCTCGCCGATCAGCCGCAGCCGGTACTCGTACTGGAAGAAGCGGCGCTGATCGCTCCGCAGGTCGGCGCCGTGCGAGCCGCCGAGCACCTCGAAGGGCGCGAACTGGACGACCGACGGTTCGAGCCGCGACTGATCGGGAACCACCGTCGCGGCGTCGGTTTCGAGCACGGCGCAGGTCAGGACGACCGAGAACGGCTCGCCGACGCGGACCGCGCCGGCGCTCGTCCGCCACCAGCACTGCAGCGGATCGGTCTGGACGTCGTCCTGGGCGAAGACCCGCGAGTCGCCGAGCAGCAGGAACAGGGAGGCAGCAACAACAACACGTCTCATCATGGGCATTCTGTGGCAGAGGTGCGTGGGACCGATAGGCCCATAGGGTGGGATGGAGAAGAATCGATCGGTCCTGCCCCACCCAGCCCATGGGCCCATCGGTCCTGCGCACCCCGGTTATCTTAGGCCGCTTTGCGCAGCCGCCGCTCCGCAATGAACTCGCTGAGGGCAATGGCGGTCTGGACCTCGTCGACGCCGATCCGCAGGACGTCGAGGTCGTTGTCCTTTGCCAGCTTGGCGACCTCGTTCTGCCACGCGCGCGTGCGGCCGGACAGCGTCCGCAGCGCCTTGCGCGACATCACTTTCGACTTGCCGGTCTCGACGTCGAACGCCTCGATCCAGCCCGCCGACACCGGCGGGAGCTCGAACGCGAATGCGCTGTCGATCAGCACGATGAAGACGTCGTGCATCGAGTTCAGCTGAGCCAGCTCGCGCATCACGCTCGCCGCCTCGTCGAACAGGAAGTCCGAGATCACCGGCACCATCGACGTCTTCCGCATGAAGCCGGCCAGCGACATGCTGAGGCTGTCGGCGCGCTTGAGCGGCATCACGCCCTCGCCGAACTGATAGGCCTCGAGGCAGTGAATCACCTGGTTCTTCCCGATGCGCGGCCGAATCGCCGCGAGCTGCTCGAATTTCGCGTCGAACGTG
>DATFXR010000254.1:0-6581 GCA_035315685.1 Vicinamibacterales bacterium
GCCAGCAGATCGACGTCCGCGCGGAACGTGCCGGCGCCGAGTTGCGTCGCCAGCCGCCAGATGCCCTGGGCGCGGCGGAAGTTGGCGCGATCGTCCGACAGATTGTCCCGGCTCACTTCCGCGCTGACTGATTGGCGCACGCTGCCGGCGGACAGGATCGCCGCGCCGCCGACTCCGCCGGACTGATAGCTGCCGACGTGAGCGCCGGTCACCCGATCGGCGCTTCCCGCCGCGTAGTGGATCACGTTGATCGTTCCCGCGAACGCGGTCGTGCCGAAATACACGGGCGCCGCTCCGCGCATCACCTCGATGCGCTCGACGTTGTTCAGGCTGATCGCTTCAACCTGCGGGACGAACGCGCCGCCGGCGGGAATGCCGTCGATCAGCAGCAGCAGGTCGTCCACCTCGCGGACACCCAGCAGGCCGGGAACCGCGCCGGCCGGACCCGCGTCACCGCCGGGCGCGACGCTCACGCCGCCCAGCAGCGCCATCGCGGTGCGGAGATCGGTGGCGCCGCGCGCGCGGATCTCGTCGCCGGTGACGACGCTGATCGAGCCGGCAACTTCCGCCACCGGTTCGCCAAAGCGGGTCGCCGTCACCTGAACGGTGTCCTGAAATGTCGGTGGATCCGGCGGCGGGTCGGGTGGCGTCTGTGCGGCTGGTCCGGCAGAAAACAGTGTGGCGACGAACACGACGGAGATGGCGGTCTTGTCGATGCTCATTCAGCGGCGTCCACGAGAGAAACGTGGTTCGAGACGGTAAATGAGCGGCGTCAACGTCGTGCAACGCGCGGGTCACCATAAGGGAAACATTGGGCCAATGCTGAGTCGATCGGTATTCCGTTGCAGCCGAGTTGTCTGGAACGTTGTTTCGGTCGTTCGGCCGGGACACAGACGAGCTCAGCTCGGCTAAAAAGCCTTCGGCGCTACGTCGTCAGATGACGAACCACGAACGGGATCCCGCGCCGGCCCCAGAACATGTGCTCGCCTGGAAACACTTCCTGCTCGATGCGATCCTCGGCGCCGAACACTCGATAGATCTCGCGCACGGCGCGAAAGCTCTCGATGCTCGCCTGCACGGGAAAGATCGGATCGCGTTCGCCGGACTCGACGAACAGCGGGCGCGGCGCAACGAGCCCGGCAATGTCGTGCATCTCCGCCCAGTTCAGGATGCCGGGCACATAGTTGTCCACGCAGTGCGCGAGGCTGCCGACGCTGTCGTGAAACGTGTTGAGATAGCCGCTGACCAACGCGACGCGGAGGCGCGGTTCGAGCGCGGCAGCAAACAGCGTCGCCGTCCCGCCGCCCGAGATCCCCATGCAGCCGACCCGCGAGGCGTCGAGATCGGCTCGGGTCGCGATGTAGTCGATCGTGCGCACGATGTCCCAGACACGCCAGCCGATCAGCGTCTGGCCGAGCATCAGCGCGCCGCCGGCAACCGGCTCGCAGCCTTTCTGCCCGAGACCGCGCTGGGCGTTCAGCGGATCGCGCCGGCAGCCGAATGCCATCGGCTCGATCGCGACGGCCGCGCTGCCCGCCTCGGCGATCTGAATCGCAAAGTCGTGCTGATAGCCGGCCTTGTCCGTGCGATCGCCGCCGCGGTCGTCGATGCCGACGATGTCGTCGACGCCGCGCCCGTGGCCGGGGACGCAGATCATCGCGGGAAGCGGCGTCGGCCCCCGCAATGGCGTCAGCACGTACGCGAGCACGCTGACGCCGGGGCGGCTGTCGAACACGATCTTCTCGCGGCGATACGCGGGAAACGATCGCGACTCGATGACCTGCGCACGAAGCGGCGATCGCTCGGCCGGGAATCCGCCAACGAGCTCGGTGAGCTTCGCGTGCAGCATGCGCTGCCACCTCTCGGCTTCCGCACGCGTGCGCGCCTGGAAGCGCAGTTGCCGGGGCGCGGCGGCATAGAGATCGCGCGCGAACAGGACCGGATCGAATCGGCGATCCTCGAGTCCGCGTTCGACGCCGGTCAGCGGTCCGATGTACTGCGCTGGGGCCGGCGTCTGTTCGCCGGCAATCGCCGGCAGCGCTCGAGCTGCAGCCAGCCCTGCGGCAACCCGCCCGAGCTCACGACGTGTGACCTTGCCCACGGCGGGCTACTTTATCGCAAAGTTCACATCTGTCGCGCCCAGCACGAACGTCCGGCGGCCGCGAACCCTTTCGAGCACGACACCACAGTAGACTAGCCGGCATGCAAAAGGTTCTTGCGGGCGCAATCGTGATCGGCATGACGGTGCCGGTCGGGCGCGGGCAGGAGTCAGGTGAACGGAACGTGCGCCTGACGCTCCACGAAGGCACGAACATGTCCGTCGCGCTCTCGCCCGACGGCCGGACCCTCGCAATCGATCTCCTGGGCACGCTGTGGACGATGCCGGCGCTTGGCGGGACGGCGACCGCGATCACCGACATCTTCCTCGACGCGCGGCAGCCGTCGTGGTCCCCCGACGGCAGGCGGATCGCGTTTCAGGCCTACCGCGACACCACGTGGCAAATCTGGACGGTCAACGCCGACGGCACGGATCTGAAACCAGTGACGTCGAGCGCCTATGACGATCGCGAACCAACGTGGGCGCCCGATGGCAACTCCCTCGCGTTTTCTTCCGACCGGAGCGGCAGCTACGACATCTGGGTGCTGAGGCTCGCCAGCGGCGAGGTGCGCCAGATCACGGACGCGCCCTCGAACGAATTCATGCCGTCGTGGCGAAGCGCGACCGAGGTCGCATACGTGTCGGATCGTCGCGACAAGCCGGGGATCTACGCCACGGCGTCGACGGCGACAGGCGGCGCCGACCTGCTCATCGCGTCTGCCGAGGGCGCGCTTGCCGCCGCCGCGTTCGGGCCGAACGGCGAAGTGGCGTTCAACGCAATCGCGGGCAGCCACAGCCGACTGATGATCGGCGATCGGAACATTGCCGATCCTGACGAAGACGTGTTTCCGTTCCGGCCACAATGGCTTCCGGACGGCGACATCCTCTACACCGGCGACGGCAAGATCAAACGACGCCCGACGGCGGGCGGCGCGGCGCGCGTCATCGAATTCACCGCGAGCATTGCGTTCACGCGCCCCTCGTTCACGCCGAAGCGTCACCGCTTCGACGCCGCCGGGGCGCAGCCGCTGCGGGGCGTGATGCACCCTGCGCTGTCGCCGGACGGCGGTCGCGTGGCGTTTGCCGCGCGCGGCGATCTCTGGCTGATGCCGATTGACGGCACGCCGCGTCGGCTCACTGCCGATCCGGCTCTCGATACCGCGCCGGCGTGGTCGCCCGACGGCACCTCGCTCGCGTACTCGTCCGATCGCGGCGGCTCGATGAATATCTGGATTCACGACATTCAGCGCAACACCGAACGGCAGCTCACGCGACTCGATGCGGCTGCGACGTTCCCGGCCTGGTCGCCTGACGCGTCGCGCATCGCGTTCGTCGATGCCGATGGACAGCTCCAGATCGCCGACGTCAAGACGGGCGCGGTTCGCAAGATCCACGATCGGCTGAACGGACCAGGCCGTCCGAGCTGGTCGCCTGACGGCACGGCAATCGTTGTCTCCTCGCTGAAGGTCTACTCGACGCGATTTCGTGAGGGAACGAACCAGGTGCTTCGCGTGCCGGTCGACGGCTCGGGCGATCGCTGGTTCGACCCGGCGCCGCACAAATCGATCGGCATGCGGGAAGACTACGGTCCGGTCTGGTCGCCCGACGGCACGCAGATGGCCGCCATCGTCGACGGGCTGCTCACCGTGTGGCCCGTGAGGGCCGACGGCACGCCGACGGGTCCGCCGCGTCCGCTGGCCGCGGACCTTGCCGGGACGCCGACATGGAGCGGCGATTCGCGGCACATCCTGTTTCAGACCGACAGCGGGATGAAGCTGGTGGACGTCGCCGCGCGGCGAGTAGAGCGCGACATCGCGCCGCGGCTGACCTGGACGCCCGCGCCGCCGGGCGATCCCGCGGTCAACGCGAAGCGAGCCAGTCGAACGACCGTCCATGCCGGCCGGTTCTGGGATGGCAGCACGAAGGCGCCCCAGCGCGACGTCGACATCGTCGTTGAAGAGAACCGCATCAAGAGCGTCAGCGGCCACCGCGCCGAGCACGACGAGCCGGTGATCGACGCGTCGAACGAGACGGTGATTCCCGGTCTCATCGAGATCCACACGCATCTCAACGAGAACTTCGGCGAGGCGCTCGGTCGCATCTTCCTGGCATGGGGCATCACCACGGTTCGCAATCCGGCGACGAACACGTTCGAGACGATGGAGTTCCGGGAAGCGTTCGAGTCGGGAGCACGAATCGGTCCGCGGCTGATCACGACCGGCGAGCCATTCGACGGCACGCGGATCTACTACCCGGGCGGCACCTCGCTGGGCGACACCGGTCAGCTGCCGCTGGAGCTGCAGCACGCGAAGGATTTCGGCTACGACTTCGTCAAGACCTACGTGCGGCTGCCGGACCTGATGCAGAAACGGGTCATCGAGGCAGCTCACGCGATGGGCATGCCGGTGACGTCGCATGAACTCTATCCGGCGGTCGCGTACGGCGCCGATGGCGTCGAACACATCCGCGGCACGAGCCGGCGCGGGTACTCGCCGAAGGTCACGGCGCTGATGCGCTCGTATCAGGACGTGATCGATCTCCTGACCGCGTCGAAGATGACGCTGACGCCAACAATCGGAATCCAGGGCGGCTTCCGTTTGCAGACGCTCCGCGACCCATCGTGGATCGACGATCCGCGGATCCAGAAGCTGTATCCGCCGTCAGTGACTCGAAATGCGCGGAACGATCTGCAGATGCGGCCGTCGCCGCAAGCGCTGGACGAGGCGCAGCGGTTGGTGACGCCGCAGGAACGGACCGTGTACCGAGTGGTGAGAGGCGGCGGACGCGTGACCGCCGGCACGGACGCGCCGATCAATCCTTACGGGCTCAGCCTGCTCATGGAGCTCGAGAACTACGCGTCCGCGGGCCTGACACCCGTTGAAGTGCTGCGCACGGCAACGTCCGTATCGGCCGAGGCGATGGGCGTCGGTGCCGACATCGGCAGCATCGCACCGGGCATGCTGGCCGACCTGACGTTCATCGACGGCGATCCATTTCAGAACATCAAGGATCTGCGCCGCGTGCGCCGCGTCATGAAAGACGGGATCGTCTATGACGTCGCGGCGCTGGTCGCGGGCCGCAACCACTGAGCGTCAGCCGGACCGGAGGCGGAAAGCAACCGCAGAGGTGCCGGGGCGAGCGACGACGAGATCGAAACCTCTGCGTTCTCTGCGATCTCTGCGGTTGCTTCCCCGGTCCTCGGTCATCGCGACTGACCAGGAGCCACGACCGAGGGTCGCGCGGCCAGATAACCGGCGCGAGTGTGGACGATGAGCGGCTCTCGTCCGTGCGCTTCGACACGGATGCGCCGGTAGGTGCCGTCGAGCGCCTGATTCGTCGGCGCGTAGGCGATCGTGTACTGCCGTCGAATCTGCTGAGCGAGGTCCGCGGCGACCACGTCGATCTCGTCGAGGCTCGCCGGATAGAAGGCGACACCGCCCGTTTGCGTCGTCAGCGTGTCGAGCTCGCGACGGCCGTCGTGGGCTTCGGCGGACCCGGTCACTCCGAACAAGCCGATGGCGTAGACCGCTGTCTCGCTCTGGCGGGACACCTGCTCGATCTGGTGGAGGGTCACGCGGCTGGCGTTGTCGCGGCCGTCGGTAATCACGAGGAGGACCTGCCGATCGCGCGAGGCATGCTCGTGCAGGTAGGTCTCCGCCGTGTCAACGGCGTCCCGCAGCGCCGTCCCGCCGATTGAGTCCGCCCGCGCGACGCCAGTCTCGAGCGTCGCCACGTCGCTGGTCAGCGGCACGTCGATGCGTGCCGTGTCGGCAAAGTTCACCACGAACGCTTCATCGAGCGGGTTCGAGGCGCGGATGAACGCCAGCGCCGCAGCCTCGGCGCGGGCCCGCAGCGGCCGCATGCTGCCGCTGTTGTCGATCAGCAAGCCAATCGACACGGGGATGTCGTCGCGACGGAACAATGTAATTGGCTGCCGGCGGCCGTTCTCGTAGACGTCAAATGCCGCCTGATCGAGACCGGTCACTTCGACGCCGTGGCTGTTCCGCACGGTGGCCCGCAGTACCACCAGGCGCGTCTCGACGCGAAACGACGGCTGCCGTGCAGCGACGGTGCTCGTCGTGAGTGCGGCGCAGCAAGCCGCCACGAACCGACGACTGTTCATTGCTCGGCGGTCCGACCGGGGGCCAGCTGCACCTGAATCGGCGTGTCCGCCGGGAATCGCAGCTCCTGACCCCGTCCGAGGATGTTGGTGTAGACACTCCTGGCGGCGCCGACGACGCCGAATGCGATGCCCAGCGGCCGTGACACCTGGCCGAGTACCAGGCCGATCGCTCCGAACCCGATCAGGCCGCCGACTCCGCGCGCGAAATTGTTGCCGCCCCCGGCGGACACCGACGTCGGTCGTGCCGCCCCGGGCGCGCCCCCCTCGAATCCGCGGCCTTCGCCTTGCTCGAGCGAACCACGCAACGCCAGCAACGCCAGGGCCGGCTCGACGAAGCGCGTTTTCGAATTCTGCACGGCC
>DATFXR010000255.1:0-10455 GCA_035315685.1 Vicinamibacterales bacterium
CTCCCCGCGCCGGTGGAGCGGCAGGAAGCCGGCGACGGGTCGATGCAGTTCACGGCCGGCGAGCCGGCGGAAGTCGTCGTCGCGCTGACGGACAACAGCGTCGTGGTCTCGGAGTTCGCCGGCGTCTGGGAGTCGCCGTTCACGCTGTCGGCGCGGCCGCGGCGGGTCGGCGTGCTGAAATGGCGGCGTCTGCCGGAGACGCCGCTGTTCAACGCGCTCACGGCGCTGATCAAGGGCGCCCGCGACGCACGCCACTCCCGGTTCCAGACCTGCCGTTACTGCGGCAACAGCACCGCGCCGGAGTGGATGCACGAGGATGGAATCTGTCAGTCGTGCGCCGATCAGCACAGCGGCGCCATTCACTGAAGGGCGGCAATTAAGAATTTGGAATTAAGAATTAGGAATTCGTGATCACGACGCCGCGGACAGCGCGACAGGCATTCTTAATTCTTAATTCTTAATTGCGCCGACTCTCCAGCTCCTCCCACCTTCCATACGCCCGGGTGAGCTCCTCCTGCAGGGCGTCGGCGCGTGCGAGCGCTGCGTTGATGGTTTCGGCCGATTCCTTGTAAAAGTCCGGCCCGGCGATCGTCGCAGCCAAATCCCGCTGCTCGGTCTCGAGCGCTTCGATGCGAGCCGGCAGCGCGTCCAGCTCACGCTGCTCCATGTAGCTGAGCCGCTTCCGCTGCGCTGACAAGGAATGAAGGACAACAGAGGACGCAGAGGCGCTGGGTGGGTGCCGATTCTCCGTGGCCTCATCCTTTGCGACCTTTGTTGTCCTTTGTGGCCTTGACTGCGAAGCCTGCCTCAGCCAGTCGACGTAACCGCCCACATATTCGCCCACGCGACCGTCCCCTTCGAACGACAACGTGCTCGTGATCACGTTGTCCAGGAAGACGCGGTCATGGCTGACGAGGAGCAGCGTCCCCGGCCACGCGACGAGTTGCTCCTCGAGCAGTTCCAGTGTCTCGAGATCGAGGTCGTTGGTCGGTTCGTCGAGCACGAGCACGTTCGCAGGCCGGGTAAAGAGCCGCGCCAGCAACAGCCGATTCCGCTCGCCGCCCGACAGCGCTTTGACCGGCGAGCGGGCCCGTTCGTTGGAGAAGAGGAAATCCCGCAGGTACGCGTGGACGTGGCGCGAGCGGCCGTTCGCAGTCACGGTGTCGTTGCCGTCGCCGATCGTGGCGAAGACGGTCCGCTCGGGATCGAGCTGCTCGCGCTGCTGGTCGTAGTACGCGACGTGGACGTTCGCGCCGCGGCGCACCTCGCCGGTGTCCGGCGCCAGATCGCCGATCAGCAGGCGCAGCAGCGTCGTCTTCCCGGTGCCGTTGGCGCCGATGAGACCCACGCGATCGCCGCGCATGATCCGTGTGGAGCAGTCGCTGATGACCGGCCGCCCCTCGTACGCCTTTGAAATGGCGCGCGCGTCGAAGACGAGCCTGCCGGACTGCTCGGCCTGCTCCACCTGCAGCCGTACGGTTCCCATCTGCTCGCGGCGCGCCGCGCGCTCGTTGCGCATGGCGATCAGTGCGCGCACGCGCCCTTCGTTTCGCGTGCGCCTCGCTTTGATGCCCTGGCGCAGCCACGCTTCCTCTTCAGCCAGCTTCCGATCGAACTTCGCCTGCTGCAGTGCCTCGTCTGCCAGCGCGTCTTCTTTCCGCCGCAGGTAGGTCGCGTAGTCGCCCGGCCAGGACGTCAGCTCCCCACGATCGAGCTCGACGATCCGCGTTGCCAGCCGCTGGAGGAACGCGCGGTCGTGCGTCACGAAGATGACGGCACCGGCGTACCCGGCGAGAAACTGCTCGAGCCAGGTGATCGCGTCGATGTCGAGATGGTTGGTCGGTTCGTCCAGCAGCAGGAGATCGGGCTGCCCGACCAAAGCCCGCGCGAGGAGCACGCGGCGTCGCCATCCGCCCGACAGCGTGTCGACGATCGCATCAGCAGGCAGGCCAAGACGCGAGAGGACCAGATCGACCTGGTGCTCGCGCAGCCAGACCTCGTCCTCCGCAAGGTGGTGCGTGTGCCCCGCCGCGACGACCTCGAAGACGCTGCGGTCGGCGGAGAGAGGAACGTCCTGTTCCAGCCGCGCGACCCGCAGCGCCGGTTGCCGCCACACGGTACCGGCGTCGGGAACGAGCTCGCCGCTGATGATTTTCAGCAGCGTCGACTTTCCCGCACCGTTGCGCCCCAGAACCGCGACGCGCTCACGCGCGTCGACGAGAAGCGATGCGTTGTCGAGCAACGGCAGATGGCCGTAGGCGATAGAAATCCCTTCCAGCGATACGAGCGGCACATCTCACCTACATCAGAAGGAATAGATCGGTGACCGTGATCGAATCTTCGAAGACTGTTGGGAGCGCAACGAAATGTGAAAGTTACATGGTGACGTGAATGAAACGGTGCAGGGCCTCATGCGACCCTTCTCGGTCATCTGTTTGTGAATTCGGGTCTTACCCCGAATGGCCGATACTGCTGGGCTGTGGCACGGTCCGTGAGAGAGAAATCGCCAGGTACAAGGAGGTGCATGGAAGTGATTAACTGGCGAACAACGGTCACGGGACTTCTCGCGTCGGCCTCGCTCGTCCTCGTCGGATGCGGATCCGATCGAGTGGGTGGCGTCACGTCGCCCTCCACTGTCAACGCTCGCACCGTTTCGGCAGCCACTTCCAATCTCGTCGTCGCCTTCGATCATGGCAACGACGGTGATGAGGTCGAGGGCGAAGCGCCAGTTACCTCCCTCGTCGCCGGCACGTCCTGCCCCACGCTGAGCTTCATGATTGGCAGCCTCAAGGTCTCCGTTACGAGCGCGACCCAATTCGAGCGCGGCACCTGCGCAACTATCCAGCCAGGAGTGATACTCGAGGTCAAGGGTACCAAGGTCGGCACCGCCGTCACTGCCACGAAGATCGAGTTCGAGAGCGTGGCCCCGCCGACTCCGCCAACGACGCCGCCCGGCCCGACGCCACCTGCCACGCAGCCGGTTGAAGGCGAAGGCATGGTCACGGGCCTCACGGCCGGCACCGCGTGCCCGACGCTGCAGTTCACGGTCAGCACGTTCACGGTCAAGCTCACGGCGACGACGACCTTCGAACACGGTGTCTGCACCGATATCAAGGTGGGCGTGATGCTCGAAGTGACCGGCACGATGGACACGGCCACACACACCGTCACGGCGTCGAAGGTCGAGCTCAAAAACGAGAACGAAGGCGAAAACGAGCCCGCGGAAGGCGACGGCGTCGTGACCTCTCTGGTCACAGGTACCTCCTGCCCGACGCTGCAGTTCATGGTCGGCACCTTCCTGATCAAGCTGGACGCGAATACGGTGTTCGACAAGGGAACGTGCGCCGACATCCAGGTCGGCATGAAGGTTCACGTCAAGGGCGGCATGAACCGGACGACCAGCAGCGTCCTCGCGACACGGATCGCCGTACAGACCGACAACGGCGGACCGGGCAAACCTGACCACCCGGTGATCGAAGGCGACGCGCACGTCACGAGCCTGATGTCCGGGACTGCCTGCCCGACGCTGACCTTCCGCGTCGACGAATGGACGGTCATGGTCGATGCCACGACGACGTTCGTCGCGGGGACATGTGCCGACATCAAGCCCGGCAGGCACGTCGGCGTCAAGGGCGTCATCACCGCCGAACACACGGTGCAGGCCTCGTTCATCGTCGTCAAGAGCGACGACTGACGATTGACGACTTTCGGCTAGGATCGCGTGCGCCATGCGCACGCGATCCTGTTGTCTCCTGCTGTGTGTGATCTGCGCGGTCACGCTGTCCGCGCAACCCCGTCTCACCTTCGACTACCCGGCCATCGCGCGCCGTCTCGTCCAGCAGCTGGCGCTGAAGCCGGGAGAGCGCGTCCTGTCGATCGCGCATCCGGGCACGTTCGAAGAACTGCAGCCGTGGATTCGCTACGAGGTGATGCGCGCCGGCGGCATCGACCTCGGGGTCGTCGAGGTGCTGCGCGAGCCGGTGCCTGACGCCTTCGAGTCCGCCGTCCTGATCAAAGGCGCCCGCGAGGCGCGCGCGCACTACAAGGCGATGTTCCGCGACGTCGACGCCGCGATCATGATGCCGGGTGCCAACACGTCGCATCCGGCGTATCTCGCGATGCAGGACTGGCTGAAGGACGACCTCACCGAGCATCGCGGTCGCCGCACGATCCACTTTCACTGGCTCGAAGCCGGCAGCGCCTATCCAATCGCTGGCCAACCGCTGCCGAGCCGCGCGCAGATGGACGGTGCGTATCAGCACGCGCTGCTGCACACCGACTACCAGGCGCTCGCCGCCGTCGAGCGCCGGTTCGCCAATGCGCTGCGTGCCGGAGAGGTTCACATCACGTCGCCGCTCGGGACTGACCTGCGGTTCCGCGTCGGCGACCGGCCGGCGAACCTGCAGGACGGCGATGCGTCGGCCGCGCGCGCAGCACAAGGCACGGTGCTCGTCGATCACGAGATTGAATTGCCCGCCGGCGTGGTCCGCATCGCGCCGCTCGAGGAGACGGTGGACGGCGTCCTGGCGTTTCCTCCATCGCAGTGGGACGGGCGTCCCGTAGACGGCCTGAAGCTCCGGTTCGCGCTCGGACGAGTCGTCGAGATCACGGCGGCGAGCGGCCGCGACGCCGTCGACGCGGAAATGCGGCGCGCCGGTGACGCGGGACGGATGTTCCGCGAGATCGGCGTCGGGTTCAACCCGCTGCTCGGCGTTCCGGACCGGGCGCCGTGGATCCCGTACTACGGGTACGGCGCCGGAGTCGTCCGGTTGTCACTCGGCGACAATACCGAACTCGGCGGAAACGTCACCGGCGGCTACGTCCGATGGAACTTCTTTACGGATCTCACCGTGACCGTCGGCGGAACCGCGTGGGTGAGGAACGGGAAGATGTAGGATCGACGCGTGAGTCTGACTCGCCGACGATCGCTGCTTGCGGTCGCTCTCGCGATTGCCGTCGCTGCCGCGGCGTATGCGCAGCGCCGGTTCGACGACTTCGGGTTCGGCGGGTACCGCGGCCGGGTGCCGGAGATCCACAACGTTCCCTACGACGGTCGCTTCACGTTCGTGCGCATCAAGTACGAGACCGCGCCCGGCGGGTACTGGGCCGGCGGACGTCCGGCCTGGGTCCATGGTTTTCCGATCGCCGAGCAGAATCTCATGCGGATCATGACCGACATGACCTACTTGAACCCGCACGTCGAGGACATCAACGTGGTGACGCTCGACGATCCGGATCTGTTCAAGTATCCCGTCGCATACATCATCGAAGTGGGATGGTGGACGCTGACCGATCGCGAGGCCGAGGCGCTGCGCACCTACATTCAGAAGGGCGGGTTCGTCATCGTCGATGACTTCAAGATGCTCGGCTGGCGCGGTATCGACACCGGCGGATGGGAGCCGTTCGCGCAGAACATGAATCGTGTTCTGCCTGGCGTCCAGTTCTTCGACATGGAGGCGTCGCATCCGATCTTTCATTCGTTCTTCGAGCTGAACGAACAGAAGCTGGACGACGTGCCGCAGGCGTACAACGCCGGGCGTCCGATCTTTCGCGGCGTGTACGAAGACAACGATCCGAAGAAGCGCCTGGTGATGATCATCAACTACAACACCGACGTTTCGCAGTTCTGGGAATGGTCGGGACGCGGATTGCGTCCTGTCGACGACACGAACGAGGCGTACAAGCTGGGCGTCAACTATACGATGTACGGGCTGACGCACTGACCGCGACGCTCGGCTGAGGCCGCCTGCTGCTGCGCCCCTTGAGCTGCCACGCCGATGGTCGCGACTGCCGCCGCGGCCAGCACACAAACGATCTGTTTCCTCATGTGCTTTCCTCCTGAGAGCAATCGCCCTCTTCTATTCACTTATTCACTGCCGGCGTTGTTCGCATCGATCGATCCGGAGCCGATACTGTCCAACATCGAGTCACAGCTGCGGGCCTCTGGCTGGTCGGCTTCGCGGGCGAGGTGACTGCGGATCGGCAGTTCGTGCGTTGGCGACGTGGCGGAGCATTCGTCATGGACGACGCGATCGGATCGCGAGCGGTCGAGTACCGCGTCGGTGTCTGGCGCGACGTTCCTCGCGCGCACGATGTCTTCGAGTTGATCATCGGGAGCGCACAGGCACTGTTTGCTTCGGCGTCGCCGGTCGAATGGCGTGCCGTGGCGTGCCCGATTGCCGTCGCCTATCGGCTCACGACTGGCATGGGTCGTGCTCATCTTTGACAGCTGTGAAGCTGGATACCCACTACGACGTGAGCTCGACCACGTCGAGAGGCCACCGCGGCAAAAGAACTCTTTTACTCTGGCTCTCGCTCGGGTTGATCGCTCTCGTGATGGTCGCCATCGGCACCTTCGTCGCCATGGTACCGATGTCGTCCGATGTTCTGCGGGACCGCATCGTTGCGTCGCTCTCTGAAAGGCTCGACAGCGATGTGCAACTCGGTGCGCTGCAGTTGCGGCTGTACCCAAGGCTCCGCGCTGAAGGCTCGGACCTCAGGATTCAGCGCCGCGGCGCGAGCCCCGAGCTCCCTCCGCTCATCGCCGTCAAGACCTTTCACGTCGACGGCAGTCTCTTTGGCATCTGGCGCAGGCACGTCGACCACGTGCAGCTGACGGGACTCGACATCAAGATCCCGCCGAAGTCCAAGCGCGTCGAGGACAACCGGATTCGCAACGAAGTGCCGCAGCCGAGAGCCACTGGCGGCGGACCGTCGCCCGAGCCTGGTGCGACAGACCGACCGGAGAATGCTGAAGAACGCCGTGAGGATCCGCTCGAGGACGACGGCGTGATCATCGACCGCGTTGACGCCGACCAGGCGCGACTGGTGATCATTCCGGAAGAAAAGGACGCAAATCCCAAGGTATGGGCGATTCATCACCTGATGATGCAGCGCCTCGGCGACCACACATCATGGCCGTTCGAGGCGACGCTGACCAATGCCATTCCGCCCGGCGAGATTGAGGTCCATGGCGGCTTTGGTCCATGGAATCGCGACGAACCCGGCGACACGCCGCTGACTGGTCGATTTGTATTCGCCAAGGCGGATCTCGGCGTGTTCAAGGGAATCGCCGGCACGCTCTCGTCGCGCGGCAGCTTCGACGGCACGCTCGAGCGAATCGCCGCGCGCGGGGAAACCGAGACGCCGGACTTCATGGTCGCCATCGGCGGCCACAGGTTCGCACTGCACACGAAATACCACGCGCTCATCGACGGCACCAACGGCAACACGACGCTCGACGAGATCGACGCGAACTTCCTCAACTCGCATCTGGTCGCGAAGGGCGCCGTCGTGCACGCGAAGAAGAACGAGCACGGTCGGACGGTGAACCTCGACGTGAACATGGACCGCGCACGCGTCGAGGACGTCATGATGATGGCGGTGAGGGCGGCAAAAGCGCCGATGAACGGCGCGCTCAAGCTGACGACGAAGTTCGTGCTGCCGCCCGGCGAAACCGACGTCGCGCAGCGGTTGCGGCTGGACGGACGCTTTGCCATTGCCAGGGCGAACTTCACGAGCTACAACGTGCAGGGCAAGATCGACGAGCTCAGTAAACGGGGCCGCGGCGAAACCGAGAATCCGAACACCGAGAACGTGGTGTCCGATTTTCAGGGACGCTTCCGCCTTGGCGACGGCAGGCTCACGCTGCCGGACCTGTCGTTCGCCGTCCCGGGAGCCAGGGTCGAGCTCGCGGGCGCATACGCACTGAAGCCCGAAACGCTCGACTTCAAGGGTCAGGTCGTGACCGACGCGATGGTGTCCGAGATGGTGAAGGGCTGGCGGAAATGGCTGATGAAACCGGCCGATGCCATCTTCCGGAAGCCGAAAAACGAGGGCAAAGGCAGCATTTTCCCGATCAGGGTGAGCGGCACGCGCAGCGACCCGAAGTTCGGGCTCGATCTCAGAGCGCTCCTGAAGCGTCGCGAGTAAATCACCGAATACACTGGATTTAGTAGCCGCTCTCGCCACGGCCCATCATCACGCGGCGGAGCGCCATTACTGCCCCTATCGAACTCCTTAGAGTCGGCCGATACTCCCATCGACCCGGGTGTCGTTATTGTCTCAAAGGATGCTTTGATGTCGTTCAAGAAAGCCGTGCTTGCTCTCGCGCTGACGGTCCTCGCCGCCGTCAGCAGCTCTGCGCAGACGGCCAGTGGAACAATCGCTGGTCGCGTCCTCGATACGCAGGGGCTTCCGCTCCCTGGAACCAGCGTCACCGTCCAGGGCATTGACTTCACCCAGACGTTCGTCGCCGCCGAAGACGGCCGCTACAGGTTTCTCGATCTCCCGCCCGGATCCTACAAGCTCACCGCGGGACTCGAGGGCTTTTCGACTGCGATTCACGATCACCTCGTCGTCAACCCGGGCCAGACGGTGGATCTTCGCGTGACGCTGCAAATCAGCGCGGTCCGCGAGACCGTGACCGTGACGGCGCCGTCCCCAATCGTCGACGCACACCAGACGGGCACCGCAACGACCGTGACGTCGGACGAACTGCACAACATCCCGACGTCACGCGATCCGTTTTCGGTGCTTCGCACGGTGTCAGGCGTCCTCGTCGATCGCGTGAACGTCGGCGGCAACGAGACCGGCCAGCAGTCGAACTTCACCTCGAAGGGCACGCGCCCGCAGGACGCGGTGTGGACGATGGACGGCGTCGCGATCACCGACATGACGCTGACGGGTTCATCGCCAACCTATTTCAACTACGACAACTTCGACGCGATTCACGTCACGACGGCGGGACAGCCAATCACGCAGCCGACCGGCGGCGTCGGCCTGAACTTCGTCGTCAAGCGCGGGACGAACCTCTTTCACGGCGGGGCCCGCGGCTACTTCGACGGCGAATCGGTGCAAGCGTCGAACGTGCCGGACGAGCTGCTCGCGGCCGGTGTCACGCCTGACACGGCGGATCACGTCAAGCAGATCGCCGACTACAGCTTCGATCTCGGCGGGCCGATCGTCCGCGACAAGGCGTGGTTCTACGGGTCGTATTCCGTGCAGGATGTGCAGCTCTTTCGCCGCTCCGGCAGCGTCGTGGACAAGACGGAGTTGAAGAACCCGAACCTGAAGGTCAACTGGCAGGCGACGCCCAGGGACCTGGTCAACTTCCTCTACTTCAACGGGTTCAAGATCAAGGACAACCGCAGTCCGGGAACGGCCGGCATCACGTTCGACGCGCCGACGGCGACGTTCCATCAGGACAACGCGTATTCGGATTTCCCGTTGCACGGTCTGTTCAAGCTCGGCGACGACCGGGTCGTCAATTCGAACATGTTCGTGTCGGCGAAGTATGCGTATTACAACACCGGCTTCCTGCTGACGCCCGAAGGCGGGATGAACCTGTCGTCGGGGCGCGATCTGCCGCTGGCGACCTCGTACGGATCGACGGTCCAGAGCACGAACGTCCGCCCGCAGATGACGGTGAACCTCGACGCGAATTCGTTCCTGAACGCCTTCGGCGCCGCGCACGACGTGAAGTACGGCTTCGGCTGGCGCCGCGTGGACGCGACCACCGGTACGCTGTGGCCGGGCAACGGCATCCTCGCGCTCAGGCAGACGGCGGCGGCCAGCTTCGCGCAGGTGTTCCGTGAAGGCAGCGGTACGAACGAGACGCACTACCTCGACTTCTACGCGGGCGACACGATCTCGAAGGGCCGCACGACGCTCGACCTCGGCCTCCGCTTCGATCGCCAGGGCGGCCGCGCGCTGGCGAGCAACACCGCCGCGAACCCGGCGTTCCCGGCGCTCGTCCCCGGCATCGTCTTCGCGGGCTACGATGCGCCGTTCACGTGGAACAATCTGTCGCCGCGCGCTGGCGTCACCTACGCGCTCGACGAGGCGCGCAAGACGGTTGCGCACGGCAGCTACGCGCGGTTCGCAGGCCAGCTCGACTCGGGGAGCGTCGGCTACATGAATCCGACCTCGTCGGCCGGTGTCGCCGTGTACCGTTGGATGGACCTGGACGGCGATCACCTCGCCTCGTCCAGCGAAGTGCTCACCGATCAGTTCGTCGCCGCGGCGAACGGTTTCAACCCGGCGAACCCGACTGCAGTCACTTCGTCGAACCGAATCGATCCGAACCTGAAAGCGCCCGTAACCCAGACGTTCGTCGCCGGCGTCGACCGCGAGGTGATGCCGAACTTCGCGCTGCAGGCGAACTACACTTATACGCGCACCACGAACCTGCTGGGCAACGCATCCTGGTCGGTAACGCCGCGCGTCGGCATGTCGCCGGCTGACTACACACCGGGACCGACGCTGACCGGCACGCTGCCCGACGGCAGCACCTACAGTGTGCCGACCTACATCCCGAACCAGGCGAAGGTCGCCGCGGGCGGCGGCGGTTTCCTGCTGACCAACTGGAACGGCTACTCGACCGACTACCACGGCGTGGAGTTCGGCGCGGTGAAGCGCCTCGCGAACCGCTGGATGGCGCGCGTCAACGTCGCC
>DATFXR010000256.1:0-5359 GCA_035315685.1 Vicinamibacterales bacterium
CGAGTCGATCGACTACGTGAACCGGACGGGACAGCAGGACTTCTTTCGCATCATCGTTCAGAACGTGCGCGACGCGGCGCAGCCGCGTGACCTGAACATCTTCTCGTTCGCGCCGGAGTGCGCCGCCGCTGGTCCGCTCACGCTCGCGGCCCCGTCGCACGAGCGTCACAACTTCAACACCGCAACGCGCAGCGTGTCGGCGCAGAGCGACGCCGGCGGCTCGCCGGTGAGCGTCATATCGGTCGGTGCCGTCTGCTCGGCGTCGGCGGCGGCCGCGTCGTACTTCTCGAACCGCGTTTCGAACGAGTCGTGCCTCGACACCACCAATCGCACAGCGGAGTACTTCAGCAGCCGCGGCCCGACCATCGACGGACGTCCGAAGCCCGACATCGCCGCGATTGACGGCGTCTCGATCACCGGCGCCGGTTCGTTCGGCAGCCCGTTCTTCGGCACGTCCGCCGCAGCGCCGCACATGGGCGGAATCGCCGCGCTGCTGCTGCAGGGCGCGCCGTGCCTGTTGAACCGCTCGACGACCACGATTGGCGCCGCATCCGCGCGCACCACCATTCGAAATCTGCTGCTCGGCAACGCGGTCAAGCTCTCGACTGACAATCCGGACAACGTCTTCGGTGCCGGCCGCGCCGATGCGTTCTCGTCGCTGCGTGCGACGCTGCCCACCTGGCACGGCGCGAGCACGACGCTGACCTTCGATGCGAACTCGACTTTCGGCGTCGCGCTGACGCCGGACCAACTCGGCTTCACCGATCCGAACAGTTGCTCGCTGACGGCGCTTGCGTGGACAGGCGGGTGCGGCACTTCTCCGGGCACCACGATGACATGCGCCGCCGGCACCAACGCGGTGACCGTCGCCGCGTCGAACAACAACTTCGCGTTTGGTCCCACCGCCGACCTGCAGGTCGTCGTCAGAGACTTCGCCGTCGACGTCGCGCCGGCGGTCGCGTCGCTTCCGGCCGGCGCCACCAGCACGCACGTCGTCACCATCACGCCGCAGAACGGGGTGTACAACACCGAGATCACGCTCAGCTGTGCGAGCGGCAATCTGCCCCCGCAAACCACGTGCACGTTCGACCCGCCGACGGTGACGCCGGGATCGAGCCCCGTCCGCTCCACGCTGACGCTCTCGACGACGGCTCGTACGGCCGCCTCGACGACGGCCGGTGCCGGCCGTCCGACGGCGCCACGAGCGATTGCGCCGCGCGCCGCCGGCTCGGGCCTCGCGCTGTTTCCCGGAACGCTCGGCTTCAACGCGCAGACTCTCTCGACCACGTCGCCCCCGCAGTTCGTGTCGCTGACGAACATCGGGACCGGAGCGCTCGCCATCTCCAGCATTACGGCAAGCGGCGATTTCGGAGTGGTGAACAACTGCGGATCCACGGTCGCCATCGGGGCGTCGTGCCAGATCGCCGTCGCGTTCACGCCAACCGCCGTGGGCGCGCGGACCGGATCGCTCTCGGTCGTGGACGACGCGTCGGGCAGTCCGCATACCGTGTCGCTCAGCGGCACCGGCCAGACGGCGCCGTCGTCGACCGGCGGCACGCCAGCGGGGAGCTACACCATCGGTGTCAGCGGGACGGTCGGGACGCTGTCGCACTTCGGGAACGTGGTCCTCACGGTGCAATGACAGGTATCATTTGAAGCGATGAAATGGATGCTCCTGGTCGTGCTTGGCATCGCATTGGCCGCGCCTGGATGTCGAGACCCTGTGCCGCCGGCGACTCCGACTCCGGCGACGCCGACGATTCCTGAAACGTTCACGGGAACGCTGCTGCCGCTCGGCTCGAGCACGAATACCTTTCTCGTGCAGCGGGCCGGCGGCATTCAGGTGAGCCTCACGAGTGTCTCCCCGGCCGCGTTAGTGGGGATCGGCGTCGGCACACCCAGCGGCGCGAGCTGCCTGACGCTCGACCACATGACCGTCGTCGCGGGCCCGAATGCGCAGATGATCGGGACGGCGACCGTTCCCGGAAACTTCTGCGTGTCCGTCTTCGATGTCGGAAATCTCGTCGAGACCGTGAACTATACGGTGGTGGTTCTGCATTCATGATCCGTAGCCGGTTCTTCGCCGCGCTGCTGTGTGCGGTCGCGGTCAGCGCGTGCAACAACAATTCGACGAGCGGGACGGTCAGCGCGCCGACGACCACGCGAACGACCGACACGTTTTCGGGTACCGTGCAGGTGGGGTCGAGCGCGTTCCACAGCTTTCCGGTGTCGCAGACCGGTACGACGGACGTGACGCTGACGGCAACGACCCCGTCGGCGACAGTCGTGATGGGGCTCGCGGTCGGCACGACCGGAGATGGCGGTTGCACGCCGCTCGCCGGTGCAGCGACGAACGTCGTGGCCGGCTCGACGCCACAAATCACCGGTGTCACAACCTCGGGCACGCTGTGCGTCCAGATCCGCGATATCGGCCAGGCGACCGGTCCGGTGACTTATACGATCACGGTGACCCATCCGTAGACCAGACGCTCGGCTTGAGCACGTTTCATTTGTATGTAGTGTCCGCCTTCAGGCGGACCTTGAGAAGTCCGGCTAAAGCCGGACACTAGGTGATACAGGGAAACGAGAAACGCTGTAGAGGCTTCGTGTTACGTCGAACGAGAACCAGAACCCGGAACCCAGAACTAGAACCCTGAACCAGAACCAGAACCTGAACCCTGAACCCTGAACCCTGAACGCTGAACCCGAATGCGCGCTACCGACGCGGAACTGACCACGCTGGCCGCGAGCCACGACATCATCAGCCTCGGTGTCCTTGCCGACGAGGCGCGGCGTCGCCGTCACGGAACGACGACGACGTTCGTGCGCGTTGCGACTGTGACCGCCGAGCCGGGTGCGCCGGCGGCGCATCCGCCTTCGGCCGGCGAGGTACGCATCGTGGGCGCGCCAGCGTCGCGAACGGCGGCAGTTGACCGCGTGCGTGAGGTCGCCGCGAACGCAAGTGGCGCCGTGGTGACGGGATTTGCGCTCGCCGATCTCGAGATACTGGCAGCGCAACAGGGACTGACGCTTCGCGCGCTCCTCGAGGAGATGAGATCCGCGGGACTCGAGCTCGTCGCGGAAGCGGCGATCGATCGCCTGCACGACGCCCGCCGCTCGATTGAAGAGGTGAACATCGCGGGCCTCGGTCTCGCGCGGCTCACCGTCGAGCAATCGCCGTCGAGCGACCTGGCGCCGCTGCTCAAGCGGGTCGCGGATCTGCAGCGGGCGGTCGCGGTGATTCGGGCGTTCGCGCCGTTGCCGCGCCGCGTCAACCCTGCTGTCCCGACCACCGGCTACGAGGACGTCAAGCACGTGGCGCTGGCGCGCATCATCGTCGACAACATCGCGTCGATTCAGATCGACTGGTCGCTCTACGGACCGAAGCTCGCGCAGGTCGCGCTCACGGTCGGCGCCGACGACGTCGACGCCGTGTCGCCCGAGGACGAAACGACCGAGGGCCGGCGGCGGGCGCCGCTCGAGGAGATCCGCCGCAACATCCGCGCCGCAGGGCTGGATCCGGTCGAGCGCAACGGCCGCTTCGACGTCATCTCACGATGATTCGACTCGGTGCGGTCGGCTACTTGAACGCGCGGCCGCTCGTCTACGGTCTCGAGCGCGTTCCCCGCTTCGACATTCGCTACGACATTCCGGCCGAGTGTGCGCGCCTGCTGCATGGCCGCGAGACCGACGTCGGGCTCATCCCGTCGATCGAATACCTGCGCGGCCCGAAGCCCTACGCGATCGTGCCTGGCGCCGGTGTCACGTCGAAAGGACCGGTCGCGTCCGTCGCCGTTTATACGCGGCGCGACCCGCACGACATCCGCACGATCGCCGTGGACAGCAGCTCGAGGACGTCGGTGGCGTTGGCGACGGTGCTGCTACAGCGCCAGTTCGGTATCACGCCTGAGGCGGTGTCGATGGCGCCGGAACTCGACCAGATGCTGGCGTGCGCGGACGCGGCGCTGATCATCGGCGACGTCGCGCTTTTTCTTGGCGACGGCGCGTCCGGCGCCGCGAAACTGGACCTCGGGGAGATCTGGACGCAGTCTACCGGCCTGCCGTTCGTCTACGCGGTGTGGACGGGATGGCCGGATGCCGCCACCCCCGACGATGTCGCCGCACTCCAGCATGCCCGCGACGAAGGCGTCGCACACGCTGATGCGGTCGCGCAGGCGTACTATCCGGACGACCGGGACCGGCAAACCATTGCCGCCCGGTACCTGCGCGATAATATCCGGTACCGAGTTGGCGACGAGGAACTCGAAGGGCTGCGGACTTTCTTCCGTTACGCGGCCGAACTGAACCTCGCGTCGTTCGACGGCACGCTGAGATTCTTCCGATGATCGACGCCATTGCGCACAAGGTACGGGCCGGCGGGCGGGTGAGCGCACGCGAGGCGCTCGAGCTGTACCGCGGCGCGCCGACAGCGCTGCTCGGCCGTCTTGCTGACGCCGTGCGCGCCCGCAAGCACCCGGACGGAATCGTTACCTACATCATCGACCGCAACGTCAACTACACGAACGTGTGCGTCGCGAAGTGCACGTTCTGCGCCTTCTATCGCGACGTTGGATCGCCCGACGGGTACGTGCTCGGCTTCGACGAGCTGTTCCGCAAGATTGACGAGACGATTGCCGTCGGCGGCGTCCAGCTGCTGCTGCAGGGCGGCCACAACCCGGACCTGCCGCTGAAGTGGTACGAGGATCTGTTCCGTGCCATCAAAGAGCGCTATCCGGCCTTCAAGCTCCACGCCTTGTCGCCGCCTGAGGTGATTCACCTCTCGAGGCTGTCGCAGCTGCCAGTTCCGGCGGTGCTCGACCGTCTGATCGCGGCGGGACTCGACAGCGTGCCGGGAGGCGGCGCCGAAATCCTCGTCGATCGCGTGCGGCGGCTGCTGCACTGCTACGGCAAGGCGACTTCTGACGAGTGGATCGACGTCATGCGCCACGCGCATCGCGCCGGGCTCCGCACGACGGCGACGATGATGTACGGGACGGTCGAGACCGAAGCGGAGCGTCTCGAACATCTGCTGCGGCTGCGCGCGCTGCAGGACGAGACTGGCGGGTTCACGGCGTTCATCACCTGGAGCTATCAGCCCGATCACACCGAGCTCGCCGGAACCGAAGCGACCGGCATCGACTACCTCCGGACGCTTGCCATCGCGCGCATCGTGCTCGACAACTTCGACAACCTGCAGGCGTCCTGGGTGACGCAGGGGGGCAAGGTCGGGCAGTTGAGCCTGGCCTTCGGCGCCAACGACATGGGCAGCGTGATGATCGAGGAGAATGTCGTCCGCGCCGCCGGCGCCGCGTACTGCATGGACGAAGCCGAAATCGTCCGCAACATCGAGGATGCTGGT
>DATFXR010000257.1:0-9924 GCA_035315685.1 Vicinamibacterales bacterium
CAGTTCACGGGCGCCCGCGTGTGGCAGCTGCGGATGTATGCCGCGCGGGCGGCGGCGCAGCTCCGCGATCGGGCGGCGCTCGAGCGGCTGGCGCGCGACGAGGACGACAACGTCGGCGAGGCGGCCGTCGACGCGCTGCAGAAGCTGGCCGGCCACGACGCCGACCCGATTTTCATCGCCGCGCTGGCGCGCAGCGGCAACCAGATCATCCGTGCGGCCGCGCTCGCGCTCGTCGACTCGCCGCACCCCGACGAAGCGGTGCCGCCGCTGAAGGCGACGCTGCAACGGCTGGTCAAGGACGGCCGCGACAACTCGCACGACGCGCGCGATGCCGTCGGGCGCGCGCTCAAGTCGCTCGGCGCGTCCATCAGCAGCGAGGTGCCGTCGAAGATCGACAACGATCTGAGCGCGGACGACCTTCGCCGCCTGGCGTCGCCGCGCGCCCGCGTCACCGTCCGCGACGTCGGCGCATTCGAACTGGTGTTGTTCACGTCGCAGGCGCCGGCGACCGTCCTCCGCTTCGCGCGGCTCGCGGAAGCGGGCTACTACAACGGCCTCACGTTTCACCGCGTGGTGCCGAATTTCGTGATTCAGGGCGGCAGTCCCGGCGCGAACGAATACATCGGCGACGCGTCGTTCATGCGCGACGAGGTCGGCGCCTGGCCGCACGTGCGGGGCGCGGTCGGCGTCTCGACGCGCGGACCCGATACCGGCGACGCGCAGATCTTCGTCGACCTCGTCGACAACCCGCGTCTCGATCACGTTTACACCGTGTTCGCGCAGGTGCTCAACGGCATCGACGTCATCGATCAGATCCTCGAAGGCGACGTGATCGAACGCATCGAGATTCTTCCGTAGCGATGTTCTCCGACCGCGTTCCGCGTGAGCTGACGGTGAATCGCCTGACGCAGGCGGTCGCGGATTTCGAGCGCTCGGGCCGTCGGGTCATCGATCTCACGGCGTCCAACCCGACGCGCGCCGGCTTCGACTATCCGGCCGATCTGCTGGCACCGCTGGCCGATTCGCGGGCGCTCGTCTACGCGCCGTCACCGCTCGGACTCCCGTCGGCCCGTGCCGCGATCGCCCGCGACTACGCCCGGCAGGGCCTCGATGTCCCGCCGGAACGCATCGTGCTGACCGCGAGCACGAGCGATGCGTATTCGATGATCTTCAAGCTGCTGACCGACGCCGGCGACGAAGTGCTGGTCCCGCGGCCAAGCTACCCGCTGTTCGAACCGCTCACACGCCTCGAGCTGGTCGTGACCAGGCCCTACGACCTCGACATCCACGGCGGCTGGACGATCGACATCGACAGCGTCGAACGGGCGATGACGCCGCGCACGCGCGTGCTGCTGATTGTCAGCCCGAACAATCCGACCGGATCGTATGTCCGGGCGGAGGAGCTCGATCGCCTGGCCGCCCGCTGCGCGCCGCGGGGCGTCGCGATCGTCGCCGATGAAGTGTTCGCCGACTACGAGCTCGCTGCGGGCGCCGCCCGCAGCTCGGGACGCGCCGCCACGCGCACCGACGTGCTCACCTTCGCCCTCGGCGGCCTGTCGAAGTCGGCGGGGCTGCCGCAGGTGAAGCTGGGATGGATCGCCGTCGGCGGGCCCGACACGCTCGCGCGTGAGGCGATCGCGCGGCTCGAGCACGTCTGCGACACCTACCTCGCGGTGTCGACGCCCGTGCAGCTCGCAGCCGGCGCGCTCATCGAGCGCGGCGCATCGGTGCGCGAACAAATTGCGCGGCGGGTTGCGGCGAACTACGCCACCGCCGTGGCCGCCCGGGACGCCGCGCCCGAGGTTCGCGTCTTAGCAAGCGACGGTGGATGGTATGTCGTCCTGCAGGTGCCATCGCTCGACTCTGAAGAGAGTCTCGTGCTCGATCTCCTGACCACTGACGAGGTGCTGGTGCACCCTGGATATTTTTTTGATTTCCCGCGCGAAGCGTTCCTGATCGTCAGCCTGCTTCCGCCGCCCGCGTCATTCGACGCCGGCATCGATCGTGTGCTGCGGCATTTTGCGTGCGGCGTGGGTCGGCCATGAATGCGTCGACCGGCCGGCGCCGCGCCGGCATTCTCGTCCCGTTGTTCTCGGTTCCGTCCACCAGCAGCTGGGGCATCGGCGACATCGGTGACGTGGAACCGATCACCGCGTGGCTCGCCGCCGCGTCCGTTCGCGTGCTGCAGCTGCTGCCGCTCAACGAAATGGCGCCCGGCCAGCAGTCGCCGTACTCGGCGATCAGCGCGATGGCGATCGACCCGATCTTCATCCGCGTGCCCGACGTGCCGGAGTTCGTCGGGCTCGGCGGCGAGGCGGCGCTGTCGCCAGACGATCGCGAGACGCTCGTCCGCGTGCGCGCTGCGCCGGGCATCGCGTATCGCGACGTGCGACGCCTGAAGATGACGTCACTGCGCGCGTCGTTCCAATGTTTTCTCGACAAAGAGTGGCGGCGGGAGTCCGATCGCGCTCGCGCGCTGCGCAGCTACGTCAGTGAACAGGCGTGGTGGATCGAGGATTACGCGCTGTTCCGGGCGCTGCATGCCCGCGAGGGAGAGCGGCCGTGGACCGAGTGGCCCATCGAGCTGCAGCGCCGCGAGCCGACCGCCATCGACCGCGCGCGACGCGAGCTGGCCGATCAGGTGCTGTTCCAGCACTACCTCCAGTGGATTGCCGGCAGCCAGTGGCAGCGCGCTCGCCGGCACACCAACGGGCTGCTGTTGTTCGGCGACCTGCCGTTCATGGTCGACGGCGACAGCGCTGACGTCTGGTCGCGGCAGCACCAGTTCCGTCTCGACGTCTCGGTCGGCGCGCCGCCCGATGCGTTCAGCGCGACCGGCCAGGACTGGGGCATGCCGCTCTACGAGTGGGAGGTGATGGCGCGCGAGGACTATCGCTGGTTGCACGAACGCGCCCGCCGCAGCGCCGATCTGTTCGATGGCTACCGCATCGACCACCTCGTCGGCTTCTACCGCACCTATGGCAAGCGCCGCGACGGCGGTGAGGGATTCTTCACGCCGCCCGATGAACCATCGCAGCTCGCGCAGGGCGAACGTCTGATGGATCTGTTCCGGGGCGCCGGCGCGGAAATCATCGCGGAGGATCTCGGCACGGTTCCGGACTTCGTCCGCGCGTCGCTCGCGCGAATGGCGGTGCCCGGCTATCGCGTGTTCCGGTGGGAGCGCCACTGGCACACGCCCGGACAGCCGTTCCGCGAGCCGCTGGAGTATCCGCCGACGTCGGTGGCGACGTCAGGCACGCACGACACCGAACCGCTCGTGGTGTGGTGGGAACGCGCCTCGGAGGAGGAACGCCGCAAGGTCGCGGATCTCTCGTTGATTCAACGCCTGGTTGGCGGCCGCGACCTCATGGCGGCACCGTATCAGACCGTGGTCCGCGACGTCCTGCTCGAAGCGCTCTACGCGTCGCGAGCCGATCTGCTGTTGCTGCCGATTCAGGACGCGTTCGGCTGGCGCGACCGCGTGAACGAACCAGCGACCGTCAACGAGGACAACTGGACGTATCGCCTGCCGTGGCCGTCCGATAGCCTCGACCAACAACCCGAAGCGCGGGCGACTCAGGCGCGCTTGCGTGCGTGGGCCGACAAGCACGCTCGTGCGTGAGGCTGCGCCTGTCAATGGCTGATGGCTCACGGCTGATGGCTATGGTGGAAGGATTTTTCAATCTTCGACCATCTCGCGGCTTCCTTGATGTTCGGCAATTTCCATCACCTTCGATCGCTGCAGACCTTCGTCCTTCAGTCGGTAGATGGCGTCGAGGTCGAGCTTTTCAGTCGCCGGCCACTGCCCGCGAGCGGCAGCGCGATGAGCGCCCAAGCGAGCGCGGTGCAGGCGAAAGGGCGGCGATACTGCATGAACGACCAGCCTCCGTCGACGGACTCTAGCTGAAAAGCGCGGACGCGAGCGTGTCGCCGATCACAACGCCATCGTGCAATAACGCCTCGGATGGCCTCTCAGCGGTATCGCGCATCGACAACCCATCGACAAAAACCGATCGCAAATCCAACGGTTTTTTGCGGCCCCGGCCGCGCCGAACTGGCGCAAGATTAGCAACGTCGTCGCTCATGGCTATGCGGATTACAGCGGCGGACGTGCTGAACGCGGGCGTGACGATCCAGCCCGAGGAAGCGATCGCGATCGCCCAGCAGTTGATTGCGACGTTCCGCTCCGGTGCGTGCAGCGAGGTCGTCGAGCCGCCGTTCGGTCCGCCGACGCCCGATCGCGTCGTCCTTCGCGCCGACGGATCGGTCGTCTGCCGCGGATGTGACACGACGCCCGCGGTCTCGGAGATTGCCGTGCTGGTGGAGGCGCTGTTGCCGCCCGCCCCGGCCCGCGTGCCCGGCGGCCTGCGCTACACGATTGCGCGCGCGCTGCTCGACGTCGACGTCGCGCCGTTCGACTCGCTCGACGACCTGTCGCAGACGCTCGCCCGTTATGAACGTGGACCGCGCGATCAGATCGTGATTCGCCTGCTGCAGCGGCTGGCGGCGTCGCAAGTGCTCACACCGGCGGCGTTCGCTGAACGACGACGTCCGACGCAGACCACCGAGCTGCGCCGCGCGTTGCGCGAGGCCCAGGTGGAGCTCTACGAGCAGCGGCGCGCTCTGCCCGAGGGGACGTCTCGCCCGGTCACGCTGAAGGGCGTGGTCGTGTCGTCGCGGTCATCACGCGGGCGCCGCGTCGGCGCGGCGCTCGCCTATGTTGCGGCCGGTGCGATTCTGACATTCACCGGCGAGTTCATCCATCGATCGAGCGGTGACGTGCCGACGCCGGCGATCGCCGCGCCGGCTGCCGTCGAGCATGGGTCATCGACCGCGAACCCACCCTCCGAGACGACAATTTCCGATATTGCGGTGAAGGCACTCAGCGAGCGTCGCGCATCGCCGGCGGAGCTGCGTCCGCCGTCGGCGGGCGCGGCGCCAGCTCGCACCGCATCGGCGAATCGCTCGTCGACTCGCGCGACACGCACCACGCGCCCGACGCCGCGCGTGTATCCGGAGCCGAATGCGCGGAGCGGCGGGAAGGAAAGCGTGCTCGACCGTCTGAAACTGCGCTGGCTGCGAAACGTCTTCATCCGGCCAGACAATCAGCGGCGCTCCAGTTAACCCACCGGAAAGCAACCGCAGAGCGCGCAGAGACCGCAGAGTTTTTCTTTGAGAAAAACAGATCGCTGTGCGATCCCTGCGTTCTCTGCGGTTGCTTTTTTCACGCCTGAACCGCGTGGCATAATCAAAGGTTCATGGCTACGCTACATCCGTTCCGGGCGCTCCGTCCTGTGCCCGATACCGCCGCCGCCATCGCCGCGGTCCCCTACGACGTCGTCAGCACCGATGAGGCGCGCGCGCTCGCCGACGGCAACCCGCTCAGCTTCCTTCGCGTCTCTCGTGCCGAGATCGAACTGCCGCAGGGAACCGATCCGTACTCGAGCGCGGTGTACGACCGCGCGGCGAAGAACTTCGCGGCGCTTCGCGAGCGATCGCTCGTCGTCGACGATCAGGCGGCGCTCTATCTCTACCGCCTGCGCATGGGCAACCACGTCCAGACAGGGCTGGCCGGCTGCTTTTCGATCGACGAATACGACCGCGACGTGATCAAGAAGCACGAGCGCACGCGCCGCGACAAGGAGGACGACCGGACGCGGCACATGATCGCGCTCGGCGCGCAGACCGGTCCGGTGTTTCTCACCTACAAAGCGTCGGACGAGGTGGACCGGATCGCCGCGCGCGTGACGGCCGGGGCGCCGCTGCTCGACATCACCGCGGCCGACGGCGTCCAGCACACGATCTGGCCGGTGAGGGGCGCCGACTGCGACGGGCTGTTGTCGGCATTCACGCGCATTCCGTCGCTGTACATCGCCGACGGGCATCATCGTGCGGCCAGCGCCGCCCGCGCGCGGACCGAGCTGGGTGAGCGCGGCAACGGCGGGCACTCGCTCGGCGACGGCGCCGACGCCACGACCATGCTGGCGGTCGCGTTTCCGCACAACCAGGTGCAGATCCTTCCCTACAACCGCAGCGTGAAGGATCTCGGGACGTTGTCGCCGGAGGCGTTCCTGGCCGCAGTCCGCGAGCGCTTCGAGGTCGAAGCCGGGCCGGCGACGCCGGCCCGGCGCGGCGAGATCGCGATCTACTTTCGAGGCGCGTGGCAGACGCTTCGGCCGCGCGCGAAGGCCGCGCCCGGCGATCCGATCGGTGGGCTCGACGTCAGCGTGCTGCAGGAGCAGCTGCTCGCGCCGGTGCTGAAGATTGCCGACGTGCGCACCGACAAGCGGATCGATTTCGTCGGCGGTGCGCGCGGAACGAAGGCGCTCGAAAAGCTGGTTGATTCCGGGAAGGCGGCGGTCGCGTTCTCGCTGTATCCGGTGAGCGTCGCCGATTTGATGGCGGTGTCCGACGCCGGCGGGATCATGCCGCCGAAATCGACGTGGTTCGAGCCGAAACTGAGAGACGGCCTGTTGACTCACCTCATCTAGCGCCGTAGAAGAGCAACCGCAGAGGGCGCAGAGGACACAGAGATCAAAAAAGGCTATTCTCTGCGTCCCCCGCGGTCTCTGCGGTTGCTTCTCCTGGTGCGCGACACTATGAAGTCGAGTCACGTGCGGTAGCGCAACCGCAGAGCGCCCGGAACGCGAAGATCCGAAAAAAGGTATTCTCTGCGTGCTCTGCGGTCTCTGCGGTTGCTCTCCCGTGGCGACTCTATGAAGGTCCTCATCGCCGACAAGTTCGAGACGAGTGGCATCGATGGCCTGAAGGCGGCCGGGTGCGACGTCGTCTACCAGCCCGATCTGAAAGACGACACGCTGACGGCGGCGATTCGCGACAGCGCCGCGGACGTCCTGGTCGTGCGCAGCACCACGGTCACGGCGCCGATGCTCGAGTCGGGCGCGTTGTCCCTCGTCGTGCGCGCCGGCGCCGGCTACAACACCATCGACGTCGCGACCGCGTCGAAGCGCGGCATCTACGTCTCGAATTGTCCCGGCAAGAACGCGATTGCCGTGGCGGAACTCGCGTTCGCGCTGATCCTCGCGCTCGATCGCCGCATCCCCGACAACGTCGCCGAACTGCGCGCCGGCACCTGGAACAAGAAGGAGTACTCGAAGGCGCGGGGTTTGTACGGCCGGACGCTCGGCCTGCTCGGCTACGGCAACATCGGCCAGGAGGTGGCGAGGCGCGCCCACGCGTTCGGCATGCCGATCGTCGTCTGGAGCCGGAGGTTCGCGACGGGTACGGACAGCGTCGTCGACGAGCCGATCCCGATGACGCTCGCGATGTCGCCGGAGGAGGTCGCGGAGAAATGCGACGTGCTCAGCGTCCATCTCGCGCTCACCGCCGACACCAAAGGGATCGTCAACGCCGCCGTGCTCGGAAAGCTGAGGCCGGGATCGTATTTCGTCAACACGGCGCGCGCCGAGGTGATCGATCAGGGAGCGCTCGAGCGGGCGATCCGCGAACGCGGCGTCCGCGTCGGCCTCGACGTGTTCGCGAACGAGCCGAAGGATGCGACCGGCGCCTTCGCCGATGCGATGGCGTCGCTCCCGAACGTCTACGGCACGCACCATATCGGCGCCTCGACCGATCAGGCGCAGGACGCGATCGCCGCCGAAACCGTGCGCATCATCGCCAGCTACAAGGACACCGGGAAGGTGCCGAACGTCGTGAACCTCGCGAAGAAAACCCCGGCGACGCACATGCTGGTCGTCCGGCACCGCGACCGGCCCGGCGTGCTGGCGCACGTCTTCGATTGCCTGCGGAGCGGGGCGATCAACGTGCAGGAGACCGAGAACGTGATCTTCGAGGGCGCGCACGCCGCGGTCGCGCGCATCAACCTCGACGGCAAGCCGCCCGACGGATTGCTGCGCGAAATCTACTCGGGCAACAGCGATATTCTCGACATGCAAGTGGTCACAATCTGATCGCTGCAGATGGAACCGCCACGAAGACACGACGGCACGAAGCTCTCCTGAAAACACCTGGTGTCTTCGTGCCTTCGTGGCATCCGGGAATTTGTCGAGGCCGTTACGCGTGGAGAACTTGATGGCTACCGTTCATCGCATCTTCAACTTTTCCGCTGGTCCGGCCGTGCTGCCGCTGCCGGTGCTCGAGGAAATCCAGCGCGACCTCGTGGCGCTGCCCGGCGTCGGCATGTCGATCCTGGAGATCAGCCACCGGTCGGCGGCGTTCGAAGCGATCCTCGCCGACGCCGAGCAGCGCATCCGCAGTCTGGCGAACATCTCGTCCGACTACAAGGTGCTCTTCCTCCAGGGCGGCGCCAGCCTGCAATTCCTGATGGTGCCGCTGAACCTGCTCACACCCGGCTCGATCGCTGACTACATCGACTGCGGATCGTGGGCGGACAAGGCGATCAAGGAAGCGAAGAAAGTCGGCGCAGTCAACGTCGCGGCGTCGACGAAAGGCGAGAACTACGCACGTCTGCCGCGGCAGGAGGAGCTGAAGCTCACCCCTGACGCCGCATACGTCCATATGACGTCGAACAACACGATCGAAGGCACCGAATACAAAACGCTGCCGTCGGTCGGCGATGTCCCTCTCGTCAGCGACACGTCGTCGAACATGTTCAGCGGCCCGATCGATGTCTCGAAGCACGCGCTGATCTACTCCGGCGCGCAGAAGAACATGGGGCCCGCCGGCGTCACGGTCGTGATCGTCCGCCAGGACATGCTGCAGCGCTCGCCGAAGTCGCTGGGCACCATGCTCAACTACGCGGTCCACGCCGAGAACGGATCCCTGTACAACACGCCGCCGGCGTTTGCCGTCTACGCGCTCGGGCTCGTCATGAAATGGTTGATCGAGCAGGGCGGTCTGACGGCGATCGCGGCCGCCAACGAGCGCAAGGCCGGCAAACTCTACACGGAGATCGATCGCACCGGCTTCTACCGCGGCACCGCGAACACGGCCGATCGATCACGGATGAACGTCACGTTCCGCCTCGCGACCGAAGAACTCGAGAAACAGTTCGTCAAGGAATCGACCGCGGCCGGACTCGACGGGCTGAAGGGGCACCGGTTGGTCGGCGGGATGCGCGCCTCGATCTACAACGCCTTCCCGGAAGAGGGCATCGACGCGCTCGTCGGCTTCATGAAGGAATTCGAGCGGATGCACGGCTGAACCGTGCTATCATCCTCTGTTTCCGCAGGTTAGCGCAGACTCGACAGATTACGTCGGAGGGATAGTGTAGTGCTGCCGTCGCTTCTTCTCACGCTCCTCGTCGCCGCCCTCCTCATCCAGGTGGCGGTTTTCAGCACAACGATTTTTTTACACCGGACGGCGACGCACAAGGCGCTGCGTCTCCACCCGGCTGTGGAGTGGTCGTTCAAATTTGCGTTGTGGTTGACGACGGGGATTCTGACGAAGGAGTGGGTGGCGGTGCACCGCAAGCATCACGCATTCACCGACGAAGAAGGCGACCCGCACAGTCCGGCGCTGCTCGGCTTCTGGAAGGTGCAGCTCGGCAACGTCTACTACTACATGCGCGAGGTCAGGACCACCGACGTCGTGGCGCGCTACTCGCGCGACATCAAGGAAGGCTGGTGGGATCGCCATGTCTTCAAGTTCGGCCTGCTCGGTCTCGGCGCCGGCACGACGGCGCTGTGCATCGTGATGGGCCTGGCGCTGGGCACGACTGGTGTCTACATCGCGCTCGCCGCGGCGGCGATCCACGCGGTCATGTACGTGTTCGTGCTGTCATCGTCGATCAACGGTCTGTGCCATCACGTCGGCTACAAGAACTTCGACAACACCGCGACCAACATCCGTCTCCTGGCGCTCCTCACCGGCGGCGAAGGGCTCCACAACAATCACCACGGCTATCCGCGCAGTCCGAAATTCAGCTGGCGCGCCAGCGAGTTCGATCCGGCGTGGCCGGTGATCAAGCTGCTCGTCGCCCTC
>DATFXR010000258.1:0-3678 GCA_035315685.1 Vicinamibacterales bacterium
TTTCCGGAAGTTCTTCCGGATTCAGACCGATGCGGGCACCGGGCCGCAGGGCACGGGGCTCGGCCTGGCCATCGTCGATCATGTGATGCGCGGCCATGGCGGCTTCGTCCGCGTCGACAGCGAGCCGGGACGCGGCAGCACCTTCACACTGCATTTCCCGCTGCATGCAGGAGAGACCCACGGTGACCAAACGCATACTGGTGATCGAGGACGAGCCGCAGATGTTGCTCGGTCTGCGTGACAACCTCGAGCTCGAAGGATATGAAGTGGTGACGGCGTCGGACGGAGAGGATGGGCTGGCGAAAGCGATCTCGTCGGCGCCGGACCTGGTGATCCTCGACGTCACGCTGCCGCGCAAGAACGGCTTCGAGGTGTGCCGCGAGCTGCGCGCGCGCGCCAACCCGACTCCGGTGGTCATGCTCACGGCGCGGTCGCAGGAGACCGAGAAAGTGCTCGGCCTCGAGCTCGGCGCCGACGACTACGTCACCAAGCCGTTCAGCATCACCGAGCTGCTGGCCCGCGTCCGAGCCGTCCTGCGCCGCGCCGGCGGCCGCCCCTCCGGCCTGGAGACCTGCCGCATCGGCGATATCGAAATCGATTTCCGCACTCACCAGGCACACAAGGCCGGCCAGCGCATCGAGTTCACCGCGCGCGAGTTCGATCTGCTGCGCTACCTCGTCGCACACACCGGACAGGTCGTGACGCGCGAGCAGATCCTCAACCAGGTCTGGGGCTACGAGGAATCGCCGACAACCCGCACGATTGACAACTTCGTCGCCAAGCTGCGGCAGAAGATCGAGAAGGCGCCGCACGAGCCCGAGCACATCCTCACCGTCCACGGCGCCGGCTACAAGTTCGTCGGGTGAACGCGCAGTCGCGCGAAATCTGCGCAGTGTCCGGCTTCAGCCGGACCTGATCACGGTCCGCTTGAAGGCGGACACGACGACAACCACGCCTACGGCAATTTCACGTTCGGAAAATCGCGCCGCCCGCCTGGAGCCGTCCGTCGATCGTCGCGACGATCTACATCGTGATTGCGGTTTTCATGACGTGGCCGCTCGCACCTGTCATGCATCATCGAATCGCAGGCGACATGGGCGACCCGCTGTTCGTCTGCTGGGTGCTCCTGTGGACCAGCGGCCAGATCGGACGCGCGCTCGGCGGCGACCTGTCGGCGCTCGCGCAGTACTGGAGCGGCAACATCTTCTTTCCGGCGCCGCTCACCGTCGCCGACTCCGAACATTTCACGCCGCAGATGCTGCAGGCGCTGCCGATTCTCGCCCTCACGGACAAGGTCATCCTCGCCGACAACCTGCTGCTGCTGGCGACGTTCGTGCTGTCGGCGCTTGGCACCTACCTGCTGGTCCGCGACATCACTGGATGGCCGCTCGCCGCGTTCTTTGCCGGCCTCGCGTTCGCCTATTCGCCGTATCGACTCGATCAGTACTCGCACCTGCAGGTCCTGTCGTGTCAATGGATACCGTTCACGCTTTACGGCTGGCGGCGCTACGCCGCTGGCGGGCGTCTGCGTGCGCTCGCCGGCGGCACCGCGGCGCTCGTCACGCAAGCGCTCTCGTCGATCTACTACCTGGCCTACTTCACCCCGTTTGCCGTCGTCTACTTGCTGGACGAAATGATCAGTGTCCGGCTTCAGCCGGACCGTGTGTCCGCCTTCAGCCCCACACCTGCTCGGATACAACTGTGTAGGACAAATGACAAACCTTTACCCGGACGGGCTGCCACAAACGGCTACCATTGAACCCGATGAACGAAGCCATCCTGAAGAAACTCGAAGCGCGTCTCGATCGTCGCAGCTTCCTTCGTGGTTCGCTCGCCACCGCGACGCTGATCGGGCTCGCTGCTGCCTCGCCCGTTGTCACGGTCGCACAGACGCAGGAGAAGCTGCCGCCGCAGGACGACAACAAGAAGGACGACAGGCAGGCGGACGACGCGAAGAAGGATCAGCGCGGCTCGGGGGACGATGAGAAGGACTCGAAGCCGTACCGCGTCGAGGGTTCCGACGGGAAGTTCCACGACCGGCAAGGCATCGAAGTACGTGAGTGCCCGGAGTGCGGGCACAACATGTATCAGCAGGGACGCACGTGGACGTGCGAGAACTGCGGCTACAGCTACGTCGAGTAGGAGTGTAGGACCGATGGGCCCATGGGGTTGATAGGGAGGGTCCCTGTTAGCTCGCCCGTATCGGTCCTACCCCACCCAGCCCACGGGCCTATCGATCCCACACCATCTCTTACATGCAGCGCGCGACGACGGCGGTGCAGTTGTCGCGGCTGCCGCGCGCCAGCGCGGATCGGACCAGGTTCTCGGCGATCACTTGCGGGTCGTCGTCTTCCAGCAGCAGCTGCGCCAGCCGCCACTCGTCCATGACGTCGTGGACACCGTCAGTCGTCATCAGCAGGACGTCACCGTCCTCGATGGCCTCCTCCACGACGTGCACGGTGGTCTGCGCCATCGCGCCCACGGCGTTCGTCAACACGTGGCACAACGGATGATGCTCGAACGCCTTGCGGTCGGCCTCAGGGTGGGCCGCGAGCATGGTCGCAATCCAGGTATCGTCCTGCGTAATCTGGCGCAGCTGCCCGCGCGATAACAAATACAGCCGGCTGTCACCGACATACGCGACCGACAGCCGGCCGTCTGCCACACGGGCAGCAACTACAGTGGTTCCCATCCCGGCGTAATCGTCTTCTCGAAGAGCGGCGGCGCGGATCTGATCGCAGGCGTGCTCGATCGAGGTTCGGAGGAGGTCCGCGTCCGATCGCTCGGTGGCCTTGGCGCGAACGGTCTCGACGATCGCGTCGACGGTCATCTGGGCCGCGACCTCGCCGGCCTTGTGCCCGCCCATGCCGTCAGCAACGACGAACAGCGCCAGATCTTCGTGCACCGCGAAGCGGTCCTCGTTGTCGCGCCGGGCGTTGCCCTTGTCCGAGAGGCCGAAGGCGTGAATCACGAGTCCCCCTGACAGACTCGTTATCGGCAAATGTCGTGCTCGATGTAGGGGGAATTGTGGGAAACCGTGAAGGGCCGCCCGGAAAGGGCGACCCGGCAAGGAGTTATTTGTCCATCCCCGCGAGGTCGAACGACGCGTTTTCGATTTTCAGTGCCTTCAGCTTCGTGCCCTCCGGCACACGAAATGGGAACGTGCAGGAAAATTCTGGCACCGATGCGACGTCGACGAACTGCGACGGTGTGAAGTAGGACTTGTCGGTGGAATCCGTGACGGTCGGTCGCTTCATCGGCGCCGGCTTGTAAGCCGACGACACCTTGAACGCCACCGTGACGAGCGCGAACTGCTCTCCCGGCTTCGACACGGCACTCACCGTGTTGGTACCCGGCGGACAGTCTCGCAGCGACGCACTGGCGGCGCGTTCGATCTTCGTCACTTTGATGTCGAGGCCGGGAATAGACGACTGGCCGGCGGCCGCGGCGGAAACCGCAACCGCCGCCAGCGCAGCAAGGCAAACGCGTGTCAGCATCATTCTCGTCAACAGCTAGCCCCTGGCCCCTAATCCCTAGCCCGATTAGAGCGGGTTGTCCGGACGGGCCAGCGTGCGCCACATGTGCGCGCTCGGGCTGTTGTCGTAGCCGAGACCTTCCTTCGGCTGCTTGAAGAGACGCCCGATGATGTCCTTGAACGGCTCGATCGACACCTTCGCG
>DATFXR010000259.1:0-7666 GCA_035315685.1 Vicinamibacterales bacterium
GGGAACCTCTACACGACGGAGACCTACCGGGGCCAGCGCGTGCAGAAGTTCGTCTTCAAAGGGATTGCCCCTGTCACCAAGAAGGACCAGGGCGTCGTCTGGCCGACGCGGCCGAAGAGCTGAATCGGACCCGGACTGGTCGACCGCAAAGCAACCGCAAAGCAACCGCAGAGACCGCAGAGATCGCAGAGTCTTTTCTTGACGAGAAAATTCCGCGCGCTCTGCGTGCTCTGCGGTTGCTTTCCCACGCGACTCTGTGAGGGCGTTTCAAGATTTCGTGGCGCGAACTGGCGCCGCGTAGCCTCGAAAGGCCTTCTCCGTGGCTATCTCTCTGGCTGGTAGTCCTGGGCGAGCCGCGCCAGCGCGAAGGCGGCCAATGCGAGGCCGAGGTCGCGAAGGGCGACGTCGAAGTAGGCGGGAATCGTGAGCAGGTTCACGATGATGCCGCACAGCCAGAGTCCGACGATGGTCGCGCCAATCGCCGGCGAGAAGGCGACGAGGAGTCCGGCGATCACCTCGATCGCGCCGACGGCGAGCATGAACGTATGGGGCGCGACGTGCAGCAGACGCGGAACGATCGGCGACAGATACTGATCCCAGTTCACGAGTGCGTGGAAGAACTTGTCGGCGCCGGCAATCATCGGCGCCACGACGAACGCGACGTGCAGTATCTGATACGCCTGGTACGACGCGGACGACGACCGCACGGTAGTTGACGCGTGTGTGGCATCCATACTGACCCCCTGTGCAATTGATGCAGGAGCAGCGCCTCACGTTGCAGAGCTGCCCTCGTCGACGGTCAGCCGCAGGCGAGTTGGTTCAGCTCGCCCACCTGTCGCGCCGGCCCGCGCACGCCGCAGCAGTTGATGTCCACATCTTGACAATCATGATGAGCGGCGCCTATGCTGCGCGACGTGGGCGGGGCGAACACCGACGTCATCCAGGGCACGCTCGACATGCTGATTCTCAAGACGCTCAGCCTCGAGCCGATGCACGGCTTCGGCATCGCGCGGCGGATCGAGCAGGTGTCGCGGGGCGTCTTCAAGGTCAACCCCGGATCGCTGCTGACGGCGCTGCAGCGGCTCGAGCGCGGTGGCTGGCTCGATGCGGAGTGGCAGCACACCGAGAATTCGCGGCGGGCGCGGATCTACCGGCTGACGCGCGCCGGGCGCCGTCGTCTCGGCGAGGAGACCGCGCACTGGTCGCGGCGCGTCTCGGCAGTCGCGCGGCTGCTCAAAGCGGAGGGGTGACGCGTGAGCCTGTGGCGCCAGCTGGCGCGCGGCGGGCGGACGTTGTCGCGCGGCGCTCGGTCGGATGCCGATCTGGCGGACGAGGTGCGGCACTTTCTCGACGAGACCGTTGCCGCGCACGAAGCGCGCGGTCTCAGCCCCGCGGCGGCACGGCGCGCGGCGCGCCTCGACGTCGGAACCGTCTCTGCCGTATCGGAGCAGGTTCGTACGGCCGGTTGGGAGAACGTCGTGGTGACCGCGTGGCGCGATCTGCGGTACGCGGGGAGACGCTTGTCCTCGGAACCCGCGTTCACGCTCGTCGTCGCGCTGACGCTCGCCGTCGGCATCGGCGCGACGACGGCGATCTTCAGCGCGGTCAATCCGATTCTGTTCGAGTCGCTGCCGTATCGGTCGCCGGACCGGATCGCGACCATTGTCGAACAGCGCGCCGACGGCGGCCGCAACGGCGGCACGTTCGCCGTCTTCCGCGAGTTCGCCGATCGCAGTCGCACGCTCGACAGCCTCGCGGTCGTCCGGCCGTGGCAGCCGACGCTGGTCGGCGACGGAGAGCCGGAGCGACTCGATGGCCAGCGGGTGAGCGCTTCGTTCTTTCGCGTGCTCGGCGTCGCGCCCGCAGTCGGCCGCGCCTTCGAAGCGTCCGACGATCGTGCCGGCGCTCCCAACACGATCCTGCTGAGCGATGCGCTCTGGCGGCGGCGGTTCGGCGCCGACCCGGGCGTGATCGGCCGCGCCCTTACCCTCGACGACACAATCTACACGGTCGTCGGCATCATGCCGGCGTCGTTCGAGAACGTGCTCGCGCCGGCGGCTGAACTGTGGTCGCCGCTGCAGTACGACATGTCGCAGGGCCGCGCCTGGGGTCACCATCTCCGCACCGTCGCGCGGCTGCGGCCCGGCGTGAGCCTGAGCGGCGCGGCGGAGGAAGTCAACGCGATCGGCCGCGCGTTCGTCGCGCAGCACCGCGACGCGTACGGCCAGACCGAGTTCATTGTCACGGCGCTCCACGACGAGGTGACGCGCAGCGTGAGGCCGGCGTTAGTCGTGATCCTGGCGGCCGTGAGCCTGGTGCTCGTGATCGCGTGCGTCAACGTCACCAACCTGCTGCTGGCGCGCGGCGTGCATCGCCGCGCCGAGTTCGCGCTGCGTGCGGCGCTCGGCGCGGGGCGCGGGCGGCTGGTCCGCCAGTTGCTCACCGAAAGCCTGTTCCTCGCGGCCATCGGCGGGGCGGCGGGTATCGCGGTCGCGCTGGCCGGCGTGCGTGCGCTCGTCGCGCTGAGTCCGCCCGGGCTGCCGCGGGCCGGCGCGATTGCGGTGAACGCGACCGCGCTGGGCTTCGGCGTCGCCATCACCACGCTCGTCGCGATCGCGTTCGGCGTCGTGCCGGCGCTGCAGGCGGCGCACAACGATCCGCATCGGGACTTGCAGCACGGCTGGCGGCGCGGCGGTGGAGGACACCTGCGCACGCGCACCGTGCTGGTCGTCGCCGAGGTGGCGCTGGCGCTCGTGCTGCTGGTCACCTCGGGCCTCCTGTGGCGCAGCCTCGAGCGGCTGTTCGCAATCGACAGCGGTTTCCGGCCCGAGGGGCTCGTCACCATGCAGGTGCAGGTCACCGGACGGCGGTTTGCGGATCCGGGCGTGTCGTACCGGTTCTTCGAGCGGGCCCTCGAGGCGGCGCGGCGGGTGCCGGGAGTGGCGAGCGCCGCGCTCACCAGCCAGCTGCCGCTCAGCGGTGATCGCGACGAATATGGGGCGCACTTCGAGGCCACGCCGTCCCGCGACGCGACCAGCTTCAGCGTGTTCCGCTACGCCGTGAGCCCCGGCTACTTCGACTCGATCGGCATCCCGGTTCGCGCCGGGCGCGCGTTCGACGATCGCGATCGGGCGGGCGTGCCGCTGGTCGCCGTCGTCAGTGAATCGCTGGCCAGGCATCGATTCGGCGCCGAGTCTCCAATCGGCCACGTGGTGCGCATCGGGCCGAACGAGGGCGCGCCGTACACCATCGTCGGCGTGGTCGGTGACGTGAAGCAGGTATCGCTGGCGCTGAACGACGCCGACGCTGTCTACATTCCGGCGAGCGCGCCGGCGGCAACGATCCACAGCGGCCAGTGGCAGTTCAGCGATTCGGTGATGTCGCTGGTGCTGCGGACGCGCGGCGATGGCGTCGCGCTCGCGCCGGCGATCCGGCAGGCCATCTGGTCGGTCGACAAGGATCAGCCGATTGTCCGCGTCGCGCGTCTCGACGATCTGGTCACCGCGTCGGCCGCCGAGCGGCGATTCGCGCTCATACTGTTCGAGGCCTTTGCGTTGGCCGCGCTGGTGCTCGCGGCAGCCGGCATTTATGGCGTGCTGGCCGGCAGCGTGGCGGAGCGAACGCGCGAAATCGGCGTCCGGGCGGCGCTTGGCGCCTCGCGCGCCGACATCCTCGCGCTCGTCGTTCGGCAGGCGATGGAGCTCACGGGTTATGGAATCGTCTGTGGCCTCGCGGCCGCTGTCGCCGCCTCGCGCGCGGTCGCGGCCATGCTCTTTGGCATTTCACGTCTCGACCCAATCACGTACGTGAGCGTCGTCATCCTGCTCACGGCCGTCGCCGCCGCGGCCAGCGGCATCCCCGCCTGGCGCGCTGTCCGCGTCGATCCCGCCACGACATTGCGGATGGAGTGATCGCCGCAGTCCGGCTGAAGCCGGACACTACGCCCCCATGGTCCGGCTGAAGCCGGACACTGCCGTCATCAAGGCCGCACCGACCGAACCGCCAGCAGCCGTCGTGTCCGGCTCAAGCCGGACACAACCGCGATCATGGCCGCACCGACCGAACCGCTCTAGGAGCCGTAGTGTCCGGCTTCAGCCGGACCGTCAACCGCGGCTGTGGTCAAATGGCGGCGGATCGGAGGCGGGTCAATGCCGCTCGCTGGCTGGGAGAACTTCTACGTGATCATCGGCTCGTCGGCGGCCGCGCTGACCGGTCTCATGTTCGTCGTGATCGCGCTAATCGCCGATGTGCGCACCACCCTGCCGCGAACGTCGCGGCAGATCGAGGCATTCGGCACGCCGACCGTGGTCCATTTCGGCGCCGTGCTGATGCAGTCGGCGATTCTGAGCGCGCCGTGGCCGACGCTCGCTGCAGCGAGAGTGGCGCTCGGCATCTATGCCTGGGTCGCCGTCATCTACATGATGATCGTGGTGAGACGGACCCGACGTCAGACCGAATACCTGCCTGTCCTCGAAGACTGGCTGTTCCACGCGGTGCTTCCACTGCTCGCGTACCTGAGCATCGCTGCAGCAGTGACCTGGCTGCCGCGATATCCCGCGCTCCTTCTGTTCGTGGTCGGCGGCAGCGGCGTGCTGCTGTTGTTCATCGGCATTCACAACGCGTGGGATACGGTCACGTTCCTCGTCCTGTCGCAGTGGGACGAAGGCCAGGACACGAACGCCGGTGTCGAGAACCAGGGACAGCCGTGATCGACCCCTCGACGGGCGTGCTCAGAACCCGTTGATCGTGAAGTCGCGCTTCACGACGTTGGAGATGACGTCGAATCCCATCAGTTCGAGATCCGTCTCGTCGAAGATGCCGTTCTCGTCCATATCGACGACGACGTCGGGCGCGCATCCGCGGACGACCGCAACGAACAGCCGCGAAGCCGTGTTCCGACCGGGTGTGCCGAACACGTTCGGCGCGCCGACGATCCACGTCGACCAGACTTCCGTCCGGTCCTTGCGACGGTCGGGGGTTGTCGCGATCGTGAAATCGTTCGCCACGTTCTGTCCGGGACCCACTCCGGCGCGACTCGAGGACAGCAGGACGACCAGACCCGGGAAGTGTTCGCCGTTGGCCCCCAGGCCGAGGCCTCCCGGGAACGATGCGGTCCTGCTACGCACACGTGGTTCCGTCAGGTCGGGCGATGCTTCGGTCGAAGCGAGGTCTCCGCTGAACTCAGCCTCCATATCGACCATCAAGGCGCGGCTGCCCGCGCCCGCCAGGTTACCGTTCTTTGGTGTGAATACTTCGAGATTCACGCGGAGTGGCCCCCCGTCCGCGGCAGCCGGCCGTGGCAGGACGACGCATGCCGCAACCACGATCGCGGTTCCGAAGATCCGCCGGTACGTCTCCTTCATCACCCGCTTGCGCATGCTGACTTCGTTCCTTCCTCGGCGGCCGCCCCGCAGGTGACCGTGCCGGGTGGCGGCCGATCGACCCGAGCAGCATACGAACGCCCTCCCGCGCCATTCATGAGGGTGCGGTGAAGTTGCGGTAACGATTGGGGGTTCACCAATTGCTCACCCGTTGCTTACGGCTCGCTCATGAAGCACGGGCAGGTCCCGGGCTACGGTTAAAGCCATGCATTTGATGGACGATCCTCTTTCCTGGCCGGTGAAATCCGCGGCACGCGCGTCGACTCCTGATCCCGCGGCGCTGCTCGACGCGCTGATCGACACGCAGCCTGCCGTCACGCTCGCACGCATCCGGTCGCTCGTGACCGGATCGCCGCGGCTGCGTTCGGCCGTCGCCGACCAGCTCGAGGAGGCGATCGCCGCCGATCGCCTGCTCGACGCCCAGATCGATCGCATCGCGAACGATGCCGCGCGGGCGCAGGAACGGTTCGAGCAATGGGCGGCCGAGCGCATCGACCGGATGCTGGCCGACCTGGCCGAGACGTTCGCGGAATCCGCGAGGGATCTCGCCGACGCGACCGTCCGGGAAACCGGGCTCGGCAACGTCGCCGACAAGGCGCTGAAGAACCGCTTCGCGAGCCTCGGAATCTATGAATCGATGGGCGTCGGCCCGACACCGCGTCCAGTGGCGCACAACGGCGGCCGCCGCGTCGCCGAGATTACCAGTCCGGTCGGGGTCGTGTTCGGGATCGTGCCGGTGACCAACCCTGTAGCAACCGCCATCTTCAAGACGTTGATCACTCTGAAAGCGCAGAACGCGCTCGTCCTGAGCGTTCATCGCAACGCGTTCGCCGTCGGTCAGCTTGCCGGCGCGATCATCCGCGACGTGCTCGACTCCCACGGCGCGCCTCCCAATCTCGTCCAGGTGATCGGACTGCGGGGGAGTCGCAAGGCGACGATGAAGTTGATGAGCCATCCGCGAGTTTCGTTGATCCTCGCCACCGGCGGCGCCGGCCTGGTCAGGGCGGCGTACAGCTCGGGCAAGCCGGCGATCGGCGTCGGGCCCGGCAACGCGCCGGCGTGGATTTGCGCCGATGCCGACCTCGAGCGCGCCGCGCAGTCGATCGTCTTCAGCAAGACGTTCGACAACGGCCTGATCTGCGGCGCCGAGCACAACCTCGTCGTCGACGATCGCGTCGTCGCCCCGTTCGTCCAGGCGCTCGAGCGGCACGGCGCGGCCGTGCTCACGCTCGACGAAGCGCAGCGTTTCGCGAGCGGCGCCGTCGAGACACCCTCGCGGGCGCTGCGCCACGACCTCGTCGGCCGCACTGCCGCGGAAATCGCAGCGGCAATCGGCATCACGCGCCGCGAGGCGCCGCGTCTGCTGGTGGTCCGCGCGGGCGTCCACGATCTGGAAACGTTCTACGGACGCGAGAAGCTCGCGCCGTTCCTGTCGCTGTTCACGGTGTCGGGAGAAGACGAGGGGCTCCAGATCTCGCGCCGGATTCTTCAGCGGGAGGGGGCCGGGCACACGGCCGTCATCCACACCACCAATGCGGCCCGGGTCGAGCGCTTCGCGCGCGCGATGCCCGCGGGGCGGATCCTGGTCAACTCACCGGCGGCGCAGGGCTGCTGCGGGATGACGACCGGCCTCGAGCCGTCGTTGACGCTCGGCTGCGGCACGTTCGGCGGCAATTCGACGACCGACAACGTGACGTTCCGTCACCTGATGAATATCAAGCGTGTCGCGCACTACGTCGCGGCCGCGCGCGAAAGGACATGAGCACCTCATGCAGCGTTCGCCTGTCACCACTCGATCGGAGTACGCGCTCGGATTGTTGGCGCTGTTTCTGCTGGGACTGATTGGCGCTGCGTTCGCCCTCGCCGCCGGTGTGCGGGGCCTGGTCCCTGCCGCTTCACACAAGGCACGAGCCGTCGCGATCGATCGCGGCGAAATCAGATAGGATCGCTGACGCTGCGAGGGCGCAGGTGATGGCCTCGGACCTGTCATTGACCTTCGGTCGGTTCCGTCTCGATCCCGCCAGCGGGCAACTCTACGGTGATTCGCGCCCGATTCCGCTGGCGCCGAAAGCGCTGTCGCTGCTCGAGTACCTGGCCGAGCGTCCAGGGCGGCTGGTCAAGAAGTCGGAGCTGCTCGACGCCGTCTGGCCCGGCGTGTTCGTCGCCGACGGTGCGTTGAAGGTCTGCATCCGCGAGATTCGCCGGGCGCTCGGCGACGACGCGCAGTCGCCGCGCTTCATCGAGACCGCGCACCGCAGAGGGTATCGCTTCATCGCCGACGTCGG
>DATFXR010000260.1:0-7949 GCA_035315685.1 Vicinamibacterales bacterium
CGCGGGTGATCCGTCGCTGACGATCACCACGACGAAGGCCAACTCGTGGGTGTTCGGCGTCGGCAACGACTGGGACAATCGCAAGGCCCTGACCGCAGCAGCGGGGTCGACGATCATCGCTCAGTCGCCGGCCGGCATCACTGACACCTTCTGGTCGGAACGCACGACGAACCCGGTCCCGCTGGCCGGGATTCCGACTACCGTTGGCGTCACCGGCGTCGGTACCGATCGCTGGAACTTCGCGGTGATCGAGATCCGCCAGCCGTAACCGCGGCAGCTTGTAAGACCTGGGGCCTGGCGCAGCGATGCGCCGGGCCCCTTTTTACCATTCGCGCCGGCGCTTGCGGATCCTCGTCTCGCGAACTGACGCGATCGCCGAAGACCTTCTGGAGGGGTGACAGCATGAAGCCAACGACTCTTCGTCCCGTTCTGATCAGAATCTGCCTCGCAGTGACCGCATGTTTCACGCTCGCAGCGCACTCGATCACCGCGGAGATTCCGCAACCGGTGGAGCACCTCGTGGGCCGATCGCTCGACGCGTCGGGCACCTACGCGGGCCCGATCGAGGTCGTCATCGGACGATGGTCGACGCAGGAGGAATTCGAGAACGTGCGGAGGCCGATCATGGCCATGAGCAAGAACGGTCCCGCTGCGGTGCTGGGGCTGCTCGAGAAAGTGCGCGTCCACAACGGCTATGTGCTGACGCCCGGCATCCAGGGAACCGGCGAGCGCGCGCTCGGCCGACGCTCCTGGATCATCGATTTCGCCCGCGCGGTTGACACGCCCACAGGGCGGCGCATCGTCGTCGCCAGCCAGGACCATCTGCCGATCGGCGAGTTTCCGCGGGACGCCGCGCGCGGCACGGCGCATCGAGTGGACGTCCTCGACATCCGGCTCGACCGCAATGGAAACGGCATCGCCAAGCTCGCAGATGCCAGCAAGGTCGTGTTCAACAAGTCGATCAAAATCATCGAGATCAACAAGTTCGACGCCGAACCGCTGCGCGTGACCGACGTCGCCAAGGATCCGTTTCCGCGCAAGCCGGTCCGCACCGTCAGGGGTTAGCAGTTGGCAGGAGGAAGCATGCGTCGTGTCTTCGTGGTTGCGGTCGCGACGATCGCGTCGTCGTGGCTCGCATCCGCTGCATCTGATGTCGTCAGGATCGATGGTGGGCAACTTCGCGGCACGAGCGCCGGCGGTGTCCGCGTCTTCAAGGGCATTCCGTTTGCCGCGCCGCCGGTCGGCGCACTGCGGTGGAAGGCGCCGCAGCCGGTGATCGCATGGTCCGGCGTCAAGGCGGCCGACACGTTCGGCGCGCAGTGTATGCAGCCGCCGTATCCCGCCGGCTCGCCGTACGCCTCGGCGCCGCAGCCAACGAGCGAAGACTGCTTGTATCTCAACGTGTGGACGGCGGCCAGACGGGGCGACAGGCGGCCAGTGATGGTGTGGATCCACGGCGGCGCGTGGATGCGCGGCTCGGGCTCGACGCCCACCTACGATGGCGCCGTGCTCGCGAAGAAAGGCGTGGTCGTCGTGACGACGAACTATCGCCTCGGCGCGCTGGGCTTCTTCGCGCATCCGCAGCTGACGAAGGAGTCGCCCAACCACGCGTCCGGCAACTACGGCATCCTCGATCACGTCGCCGCGCTCAACTGGGTGCAGAAGAACATCGCGGCGTTCGGCGGCGATCCGTCGCGGGTCACGATCTTCGGCGAGTCTGCCGGGTCGTGGAGCGTGAACGTCTTGCAGGCCACGCCTGTCGCCAAGGGTCTGTTCCACCGCGCCATCGGCGAGAGCGGCGGGCAGTTCGCCGGCATGCCGGCGCTTGCAGAGGCCGAACGACGCGGTGTGGCAGCCGGCACCGCCATCGGCGCCAGGACGCTTGCCGAGCTCCGCGCGCTGCCGGCCGAGAAGTTGCTCGACATCGAGGAGTTCCGGACCCGCGTCAACATCGACGGCTACGTCCTGCCTGAAGACGTCCGGTCGATCTTCGCGCACGGCAAACAGAACAACGTCCCGCTGCTGGTGGGCTCGAACGCAAACGAAATGACGACGTTGTCGGACGTCGCGACGTTTCCGACGTCGCTGCTGGAATACCGAAGGCAGATCGCGGTACGGTTCCCTGGATTCAGCAATCAGTGCGGCGTCGCATATCCGGTCAACACCGAAGCCGACATTCCCGGCGCGCTGCTCACGGTCGGGCGCGATCAGACGTTCACCGCCGAGATGCGGACGTGGGCACGCATGGCGACGGCGGCCGGCCAGAAGGCGTTTCTCTATCAGTTCACGCACGTGCCGCCGAGTCCGAACGCGAAGGCCTGGGGCGCCTACCACGCGTCGGAGATTCCCTACGTGTTTGGAACGCTTCGCAACCGCGACTGGCCGTACACCCAGACCGATTTCAAACTGTCGGACGAGATGTCGAGCTACTGGTCGAACTTCGCAATCGCCGGCGATCCGAACGGCAAGGGGCTGCCAGCGTGGAAGCCCTACGATCTGTCGCAGGAACCGTACCTCGAGCTCGGCGACAAGGTCGACAGCAAGCAGCATCTGCTGAAGGCGCAGCTCGATTTCCTGGACGACGCGGCACTGCGGCGTCGGCCTGTGTCGCAGTGAGGCAGCGTGAACTGGGGGCTGGGGGCTGGGAAAGCAACCGCAGAGTTCGTAGAGACCGCAGAAATTTAGGCGGTTGCTTACCTTCGGTGCTCGATCACCGGATCAGTGACAACCCCGTGATCACCGACACGATGATGGCGAGGAAACTCGCGGCGAGGAGCGCGACCGCGATCAGCATGTGATCGCCGCGCTCGCGCGTCATCGGATCGAGAAACGACGACATGAGGTAGCCGCCGGCAAACCCGCCGAGGTGCGCATAGTTGTCGATCCCCGGCACGAGGAAGCCGAAGATGAGCGCCTGAATCATGATCGACGTCGCCACCTGCTTGACGCCGCTGCTCATCGTGCGGCCGTAGTGGTACATCGCGCCGATCAGGCCGAAGACGGGCGCGGACGCGCCGAGCGTCAACGTCGCCGCGCGGAGAAACGGCAGGTCCGGCAGGAAGGCGCCGGCGAAGGAACTGAGCGCGAAGCCGGCGACGCCGCCGGCGACGTAGATGATCACCGTGCGCGCCGGTCCGAAGAGATCGGTGATCCCGGGCCCCATCTGCCACACCCAGTACATGTTCATGCCGATATGGAGCAGACCTGCGTGGAGCCATCCGGCGCTCAGCACCGTCCACCATCGGCCGGCGCCGAACACGGGACCTGCCCCGCTCGCGCCAAACAGGATCAGGACCGGGTAGCTCGGCGACAGAATCGACAACATGCCGCCGCCGCCCACCTGACCGCCCGACATGAGCAGCGTGATCACCCACAGCGTGGCGCACACGCCGACGACGATCTGCGCGAACGGGAAGTCGACGCCGAGGCTCCGCAGCGCGGGGCCGAAGCCCCAGAGGCCCGGGTTCGCGCGGCCGCAGGTGTAGCACTTGTCGTCGCGGACGCCGACCAGCGATCCGCACGACGGACACACGACCGATCCGGTGGTTCGCCGCTGAAACACGGAACGATTGTACCGCCTCCGCCTGTTACGGTCTCGCGATGAGCCCGACCAGGGCCCCGTAGACGAGATGGGCGACCAGCGCGACGAGAAATGAATTGCGTCCGTAGTTCATCAAAAGGAAACCCGGCGGCTCGACGAGCGCGATCTCGTTCGCCGCCGTTTCCGGTGTCCCGATGCGCGGATGGACCACCGGCAGGACGACGTTCACCAGCACCGTCGCGTCGAACACCGCGTGAAGGGCTCCGAGCAGCGCCCCCACCATCCAGCCGCCGCGGCCCACGACATGGAAGAACGCCACGTAGGCGAGCGCGAAGCCGATGCCGAAGACGAAATGAAAGACGTAGCCGAGCGCGCGCGCCCGCCGGCGGTTGTCGGACACCGCCGTGCCGAGGAGGAGCGGCAGATCGGCGCGCGTCAGGCCGAGCTCACTGGCGCCGCGCAGGATCGTCGTCATCACCAGCGTCGCAACGAACCCGGCGGCGATCGCCGACGCGATCATGAGACGCGCCGCGGGCGCCGGGGAGTCGCCGACAACGCCACCGCCGCGTCGATCAGCGCGAGATGCACCAGCGCCTGCGGAAAGTTGCCGAGGAAGGCACCCGAATGCGGGTCGATTTCTTCCGAATACAGCCCGACGTCGTTGGCCCGTGCGGCGAGCCGCTCCATCAGTGCGGCCGCCTGATCGACGCGCCCTGACCGTGCGAGCGCGCTCACGAGCCAGAACGAGCAGTTCAGGAAGCAGCCCTCTCCTCCGGGCAGGCCGTCCGTGGCACGATACCGATACACGACGTCGCCGCGCCGCAACAGCCGATCGACGGCGTCGATCGTGCCGGTGATGCGATCGCCCGCCGGGTCGCCGTACTCGACCAGCGGCAGCATCAGCAGGCTCGCGTCGACGTCGCGGGATCCGGCGATTCGCGTGTAGCTGCAAAGATCCGCCGACCAGCATTCGGTCTCGACGTAGGCGCGGATCGCGTCGGCCTCGCGCCGCCAGCGTGCGGCGTGGCGGTTCGGGACCTCGCCGGCGTCGGCAAGCCGCGCCGCGCGATCCAGCGCCACCCAGCACATCACCTTCGAGTGGGTGAAGTGAAACGGTCCGTTCCGCACTTCCCAGATCCCGGAGTCGGGACGCCGCCAGATGTCGCAGATGTGATCCGCAATCCGTCCGAAGACCGCGCCGGTATCGGCGTCGATTCGATGGTGGCCGGAGCTGTACAACCAGGCCGTCTCGAAGAGCCCGCCGTAGATGTCGTGCTGCTGCTGCTCGACCGCGCCGTTGCCGATTCGAACCGGACGCGAGCCGCGGTAGCCGTCGAGCGGAAGCTCACGCTCGGGGACGCCGGGCCCACCATCCAGACGATACAGCACGTGCACCACCGGTTCGGTGAGCGCCGTCGCCTGCATGAACCACCAGAACAGCGAGCGCGCCTCGTCGTAGCAGCCGAGACGAAGCAGCGCGTCGATCATGAAGTTCGAGTCGCGAATCCAGCAGAAGCGGTAATCCCAGTTCCGCTGACCGCCGATGTCTTCCGGCAGCGACGTGGTCGGCGCCGCGACCGAGGCGCCTGAGGGCGCGAAGATCATCAGCTTGAGGGCGAGCGCACTGCGCAGCACGAGGTCACACCAGGGACCCTCGCAGCCGCGCGCGGACGACCACTGCTGCCAGAAGCGAATCGTCGCGTCGAGCCGCGCCATGGCGGCTGCGCGTCCAGGCAGGATCAGCGGCTCCGTAAATGCGCTCGTCAGGACGAGCAGTGCTCGTTCGCCTGCGGTGAGCTCACACGTCGCTTCGATTGCCCCGTCGCGCCACGCCGGCATGCCGGCGTTCCAGCTGGCGACGCCGAGTGCGTCGGCGCCAGAGGTCGCCACGGGAACACCCGACCGCCATCCGCACCGTGCGGACATCCGCCCGTAGTCGAAGCGCGGCATGCAGCGCCAGGCCATCGGCACGCGCCCGCTGATCGCTTCCATCGATCGCACGAGCTCGCGCATCGGCGGAAGACGATCGTCGGGAAGCGTCATCGCGTCGATCACCTGCACGACGCCGCGATCGGTCGTGAAGGTCGTCTCGAGGACGTTGGTGCCCGGCAGGTAGCGGCGCGTTGCCGTGAAGGGAATCGCCGGACGCAGTGCGAACTGTCCACCGCGCTCCGCGTCGACGATGGCGCCGAACACGCTCGGCGAGTCGAAGTTCGGCAGGCAGAGCCAGTCGATCGACCCGTCGCCTGCGACGAGCGCTGCGGTCCGCCCGTCGCCGATGAGCGCGTACTCTTCGATGGGCACGTAGCCGCCGGACCGCACGTCGTATTGAGTATACCGGCGGCCCGTATAATCCAACGTCATGCTCGAGGCGATCACGCCGTTCGCCCCAGCTCCGCGACTTCACGCCGGAGCCCTGAGTGCGGCTGCGATTTGACGTCGTCCTCGCGGCCATCGTCCTGTGGTTCGCGATCGCGCCGGCACGCGCGCAGGCACCTGCCAGCGAGGCCGGACCACCTTCGATTCTCGTGTCGCGCCAACTCGCGGCGCGCGCACATCTCTCGGTCGGAGACGTCGTCACGCTCGGCAGCGATCCAGCGGGGACCCGCCGCGCCGACTTCCGGATTGCCGGTATCTACGAGCCGACGCCCGATCCGATGCGTTTCACGGCGGCGCGGATCGAAGCGCGGATGCACCTGCCCGATCTCGCGGATCTCGTCGGCGGCGCGGTCGATCCGGCGTCGCGCGAAACGGCGACCGCCATCAACGTGCGCCTCGTGCGTCCTGAGGACCGGTCTGCATTCGCGGCCGACGTCATGGCACGCGCGCCCGGTGTGGCCGCGCGCTCGACTTCGCGGACACCAAACGACGATCCGTTCGCGGTCCTCGATCGTTTCCACGTGGCAATCTCCGCGGTGACGATGGTCGGCGGAACGGCGTTCCTGCTGGCGCTGATGGTGATCCGGGCCGAGGAGCGGCGCGAGACGGTCGGCATTCTGCGCCTGGTCGGCATCTCGCGGCGGACGCTGCTCGCATCGGTGGCCGTCGAGGGCGTGATGATCGCGGCACTGGGCGCCGTCTTCGGAGTGCTGATCGCCTTTGCGACGGAGGGGCTCGTGAACAGGATTTTTCAGGCGCGGTACGACACCACGCTCGTCTTCGTGCGTGTCACCCCGTCGATTGCCGTCCGCTCGATTCTCATCGCCGCTCCACTCGGCGTCATCGCCGGCGTCGCGGCATCGTGGACGCTGCTTCGCAGAAGCATCCTCTCGATCATCCGGCGATGACGGCGTTGCAGCTTGCGTGGCGCACGGTTCGCCGCTATCGCGCGCAGACCCTGCTCGCGATCACCGGCGTCGCCGTCATCGGCGCGCTGCTGTTCGACATGCTGCTGCTGTCGCGCGGCCTGTTGCTGTCGTTCTCCGATCTGCTCGATCGCGCCGGCTACGACATCCGCATTGTCGGCGGCGGCGGTCTGACGCTCCGTTTTCCGATCGCCAAGTCGGCAGACGTCGTCCGTGACGTCGCGGCGCTGCCTGGCGTGCAGCGCGTGGTCTCGATCCGGCTGTTGCCGGCGCTCATGCAGGTAGCGGTGCGGACGCGGCCGGTCGACGTCACGCTGGTCGGCATCAGCGAGGCGGTCGCGGGCGTGTGGACGATCGTGCGCGGCGACAATCTGCCGAACGGTTCGTCGGCGGCGGGCTGTCCGCTCGTGGTCGGGCGGCAACTGGCCGACAGCCTCGGCCTGGGGCCTGGGGCCGGCGTCCACGTGATCGCCGAACCGCCTGGCGTGACGTCAGCTCTTCCCGCCGTCACCTGCCACGTCGTCGGCGTCGCGCAGTTTGCATTTTCCGCCGCTGGCGCCGACGACGTGGCGACGACGAGCGATGCCTTTCAGCGGGCGGCGGCGGAGGGCGAACCGGGCGACGCCGACTTGATTCTCATCGCGTCGCGGCCGGATGTCGCACGCGCGGATGTCGTCACGGCCATTCAACGGCGCCATCAAGGTCTCGCGGTCTACTCCAACGACGACGTCGTCGAGCAGTTCAACCGCAACGGCTTCGCGTACTTCCGCCAGATCTCGATCGTGCTGTCGTCGCTGACGATGGTGTTCGTGTTTCTGCTGGTGGCGACGCTGCTGACGGTGTCGGTGAATCAGCGGCTCGGCGAGATCGCCGCGCTCCGCGCGATCGGGATCGCGCGGACCCGCGTCGCGGCGATGCTGCTATGGGAATCGGCGCTGCTCGTCGGCGTCGGCGGGCTGCTCGCGATTCCACTTGGCGAAGCGCTCGCCGTCGGACTCGACCACATCCTGCGTCAGATGCCCGGCCTTCCCGAGCAGCTTCACTTCTTCGTCTTCGAGCGGCGCGCCCTGTACGTGCACCTCGGCCTGCTCGTCGCCACCGCG
>DATFXR010000261.1:0-10554 GCA_035315685.1 Vicinamibacterales bacterium
CTAGTGTCGTGTCTCAGAAAAAGTCTTGTACTTCGGCAGCCGCGCCGGTACGCTGCGCGGCATGCCGAGAACACGTCACGACAAGCCGATCGTGCTGACTGACGACGAGCGCCGCACGTTGGAGCAGTGGGTCCGCCGGCCGACCACGGCGCAACGGCTGGCGTCGCGCTCGCGGATCGTGCTGGCGTGCGCCGAGGGGCTCACCAATCGTGCGGTGGCGAAGCGCCTCCGGGTGTCGAGCAACAGCGTGTGTAAATGGCGCGAACGGTTTCGCGTGCGACGTCTGCCGGGGTTGACCGACGAGCGGCGGCCGGGGGCGCCGCGCAAGGCGACCGATGACCGGGTGGTCGACGTCATCACACGAACGCTGGAAGGGCCGCCCGCACACCAGACGCAATGGACGACGCGGAGCATGGCCGGCGTGGCCGGCCTGTCCAAGGCGACGATTGCGCGCATCTGGCAGACCTTTGGATTGCAGTCTCATCGCCTCGATACGTTCAAGCTGTCGGCAGACCCGCAGTTTGTCGAAAAAGTGCGCGACATCGTCGGCTTGTATTTCTTTCCACCAGATCGCGCCATCGTCCTGTCGATGGACGAAAAAAGCCAGGTCCAGGCCCTCGACCGGACGCGGCCGCTCTTGCCGATGCGACCGGGCATGCCGGCGCGTCAGACCCATGACTACATTCGACACGGCACGACCTCGCTGTTCGCGGCGTTGGATGTCGCCACCGGGAAGGTGATCGGACAGTGTCATCGACGTCACCGCCATCAGGAGTTTCTGAAATTTCTCGACCGCGTGGATGCGCAGTTGCCCCCCGACCGCGACGTGCACGTGATCATGGACAACTACGGGACGCACACAGCCCCGAAGGTTATCCGCTGGTTTGTCCGCCATCCGCGCTATCACTTGCATTTCACCCCCACGAGCGCGAGTTGGCTCAATCAAGTCGAACGCTGCTTCTCGACGATCACCACTCGACGGATTCGCCGCGGCACGTTCGACAGTGTGCCGGCACTGGAGGTGGCGATTCACGACTATCTGGCGCACTACAACGAGCATTGCAAGCCGTTTGTCTGGACAGCAACCGCTGACGTCATCTTGGACAAAGTCAGTCGATTCTGCGAACGAATTTCAGGGACACGACACTAGCTGGAACATCGCACCATGTGCGGAATAGCCGGCTTCCAGGGCAGGTTCGATCCCGAGCTGCTGTCGGCGTGCGCTGACGCTTTGAGCCACCGTGGCCCTGACGATTCTGGCGAATGGTATTCGTCTCGATCGCAGGTCGGGCTCGCGCATCGGCGCCTCTCAATCATCGATGTCTCCCCGCGTGGACATCAACCGATGCACGATAGGGCGCGAACCGCCGTCATCGCGTTCAACGGTGAGATTTACAACTTTCGCGAGCTTCGGGCCGACGTCGAGCGGAGTGGTCATTTCTTTCGTGGCCACTCGGATACCGAAGTGCTCCTTGCCCTCTATGGAGCGAAGGGCGAGGCGATGCTTTCGCTGCTCAATGGCATCTTCGCCTTTGCAATCTGGCACGAGCCGGATCGATCGCTGTTTCTCGCGTGCGACGCGATGGCCGTCAAGCCTCTGTACTTCGCCGAGACCGCCGACGGCTTCCTGTTTGCGAGCGAGCTGAAGGCGCTGCTGCGTGCCGGAGCGATCCCCACAACCATCGACGTGCCGACGCTCTTTCGCACGCTGGGATATCTGTGGAGTCCTGGCGGAGCGACGCCGATCCGCAGTGTCTGCCGGCTCGGTCCTGGCGAGGCGCTCCGCGTCAAGGACGGCCGCATCCTCCGGCAGTGGAGCTGGTCACCTACGACCTGGCCCGCGGAACCAATCAATGTCAGCCCAGACGAAGCCGCAAGACGTGTCGAGCAATCGCTGCGGACTGCCGTCCGCCGCCAGATGGTGGCCGATGTGCCGGTGGGCGCGTTCCTGTCCGGTGGCGTCGATTCGAGCGCGGTGGTCGCCATGGCCCTTGAAGCAGCGCCGCAGATTGACTGCTTCACGATCGACATCGGAGGCGTGCGCGATGGCGGCATGGTGGATGACCTGCCGTATGCACGCCAGGTCGCGCGCCACCTCGGTGTAAAGCTGCACGTCGTCCCCATCGATTCATCGAACATGGCGCAGGACCTGGAGCAAATGGTCGTCCACCTCGATGAGCCGCTCGCGGATCCTGCTCCACTCAACGTGCTGTACATCAGCCGGCTGGCCCGAGAGCACGGCATGAAAGTGCTGCTGTCCGGCGCGGGCGGCGACGACCTGTTCTCCGGCTATCGGCGTCACCGCGCACTCGATTGCGAACGGTACTGGAGCGGCCTGCCGAGATCGGTGCGTGCCGGTTTGCGGCGTGCGTCGGGACGACTCACCGCATTCGGTTCGCCAGGACGGCGGATTGCGAAGGCGCTCGCCCATGCCGACTCGACGCCGGAGCAGCGGCTGACGGGCTACTTCCTCTGGGCAGACGTGGAGCGAATCCGCAGCCTGTTCTCGCCTGAGCACCGCGACAGCCTTGCGACTGAACGAATCGCGGCTCCGCTCGAGGGCTACTTGCAATCGCTGCCGCCCGGCATGCCGCCGTTGCACCAGATGCTGGCGCTCGAACAGCGCTTCTTCCTCGCCGATCATAATCTCCTGTACACGGACAAGATGTCGATGGCTGCGGGCGTCGAAGTGCGCGTGCCGTTCCTCGACAACGATCTCGTGCGCTTGGCGAATGCGTTGCCGGCGCACGTGAAACAGCGTGGAGGTCAGGGCAAATGGGTGCTCAAAAAAGCGATCGAGCAATATCTGCCGTACGAGATCGTCCATCGCCCCAAAGCCGGCTTCGGCGCGCCGCTGCGTCGGTGGCTGCAGCATGATCTGCGGGAACTCGTCGACGACACGCTCTCCAGCGCCACCGTGCGTCGTCGCGGTCTCTTCGATCCCGTTGCCGTCAAGACGCTGATTGCCGATGATCGTGCCGGACGCGTCGACGCGGCCTACACGATTCTTGGGTTGATGTGCATCGAGATCTGGTGCCGGAATTTTCTCGACTCCGTACCACGACGGTTCACCTCAAATCGCGTGCGCCTTCGAACATCTGCAGTGGTCTGAGATGGCGCTGTCAGATCTGGTGCAATTCGTCTGGAACCACCCTCTCAACTCCAGCGGTCGGATCGCCGCGCTCGGGCGCGTGGCGAGGTGGCAGATGGCCTCGCGCCTGGTGTCGGGCCCGATTGCCCTGCCGTTTGTCGAAGGAACATCGCTGTTCGCTTCTCGCGGCATGACCGGCGCCACGGGCAATTGGTACTGCGGCCTGCATGAAGTCCGAGACATGGCATTCGTGCTCCATATCCTCCGGCGCGGTGAACAGTTTCTGGACGTTGGGGCAAACGTCGGCTCCTACACGGTGCTCGCCGCAGGAGGCGTCGGCGCCCAGGTCATCAGCGTCGAGCCTGTTCCGTGGACGTTTGCTCATCTCCAGCGAAATGTCGCGCTCAACGCCTTGTCTGGAACCGTGATCGCGTGGCAAGGCGGCCTGTCTGATTCCGTAGGCACGCTTCGATTCACCACGGATCTGGGCGCCGTTAACCATGTGCTCAGCGAAGGCGAGCGTGAACCAGCAGTCGAGGTTGCCGTCCGGACACTCGATGACCTGGTTGGCGTGAACGCGCCCACACTGATCAAAATCGACGTCGAGGGGTACGAGCATCCCGTGTTGAGCGGGGCAACCCGCACGCTAGCCGACCCGCGGCTGCTTGCGGTGGTGACGGAAACCAACGGCAGCGGCTCGCGGTATGGCGTTGCCGACGACGAACTGATGACGCTTATGGCCCGTAACGGGTTTGTGGGGTACACCTACGATCCCTTCGAGCGCCGGCTCCTCGAGCCGGTTTCGCGTGGCGGCAATACGATTTTCGTCCGCGACACGGAAGCCGTGGCCGGCCGACTACGTGCCGCGAGGCGTTATCGGCTCGTCAACGGGGAGATTTGATGGCCAGCGGCTGATCGTCCATGATTTCCGCGCTCCAGCGGCGCCCGAACGGATCTGTCTTCGAACCGACGGACGACATCCGCGTCGTCCACGACTTCTGGAATTCGGCATCCTGCGGCGAGGACCTCTATCTCTCTAGCGCAGACACGGCAGGCTACCTGGCTCAGAGCCGCCGGCGATACGAGCTCGAGCGATTCATTCCCGCGTTTGCCAACGCAGCTGAGACGCGGGACCGCGACGTGCTGGAGATCGGCGTCGGCCTCGGTGCGGACCATCAGTTGTTCGCGGAGGCCGGCAGTCGCTTGACCGGCATCGACCTCACAGAACGTGCAATCGAACACGTGCGGCGTCGCTTCGAGGCGTTCGGGCTCCAGTCCGACCTGCGGGTGGCCAATGTCGAGTCGCTGCCGTTTCCCGATCAGTCCTTCGACCTCGTCTACTCGTGGGGCGTTTTCCATCACACCCCAGACACGCCGCGCGCGGTCGGCGAAGCCTGGCGCGTCCTCAGGCCTGGCGGTCGGGCACGGGTAATGATCTATCACCGCCGATCGCTCGTGGGCCTCATGCTGTGGTGTCGCTACGCACTGCTGGCCGGCCGGCCGTGGCGAAGCTTGAACACCATCTTCGCCAACCACATGGAGAGTCCTGGCACCAGGGCCTACTCGGTCGCCGAGGCACACGATCTGTTCAGGGACTTTGCCGGCGTGACCATTCACACCGTGCTCACGCATGGCGATCTTCTGGAATCCGATGTCGGCCAGCGTCACCGGGGCCGGCTACTGTCACTTGCGAAGCACGTGTGGCCGCGAGCGCTGCTGCGGCGGGCATGCCGCCGATACGGACTCTACATGCTGGTCGAAGTCACGAAGTGATGCCGACTGGCGTGCGGCAGCAATGAGGCAGATCCTCGAGAACCTCTCGACCGGCCAGATCGAACTGGCCGAGGTGCCGTGCCCGCAGGTGAAACCCGGCCACGTACTGCTCCGCACTACCCGCTCGCTGATCTCGCCCGGCACCGAGCGCACGCTGCTCGACTTCGGCAAGGCCGGCTTGATCGAGAAAGCCCGCCAGCAGCCAGACAAGCTGCGCGCGGTGCTCGACAAGGTCCGCACCGACGGCATGATTCCCACCTTACAGGCCGTCCGGCACAAGCTCGATCGGCCGCTGCCACTCGGTTACTGCAACGTCGGCGTCGTTATCGAGACCGGCGTCGGCGTCAGCGGGTTCCATATCGGCGATCGGGTGGCGTGCAACGGGAAGCACGCCGAGGTGGTGAGCGTCCCGGTCAATCTTTGTGCGCGCGTCCCGGATGAACTCAGCGACGAGGAGGCCGCGTTCACCGTGGTTGGCGCAATCGCTCTGCAAGGGATTCGTCTCCTGCAGCCAACCATGGGCGAGGCGATCGTGGTGACCGGCCTCGGCCTGATCGGCCAACTGGCCGTCCGGCTGCTCCGGGCCAACGGATGCAAGGTGCTCGGCATCGATCCGGATCCTGCCAGGGCCGAACTGGCTCGACGCGCCGGTGCGGAAACGGTCCGTCTCGACACCGGTCAAGATCCCGTGACCGCCGCCGCCCGCTTTTCACGCGGCCGCGGCGTCGACGGCGTCCTCGTCACCGCGACGACGCGCAGCAGCGAGCCGATGCGCCAGGCGCCGCAGATGTGCCGCACCCGCGGCCGCATCGTCCTGGTCGGCGTCACGGGACTCGAACTGTCGAGAGACGACTTCTACAAGAAGGAAATCTCGTTTCAGGTGTCCTGCTCCTACGGCCCGGGCCGATATGACCCGAGCTACGAGGAAAAGGCGCAGGACTACCCGGTTGGCCACGTGCGGTGGACGGAGCAGCGGAACTTCGAGGCCATTCTCGACCTCATGGCCGATCGGCGCCTCGATGTCGCACCGCTCGTCTCCCACCGCTGGCCGCTGGATCGGGCCGATGCCGCATACGAGGTGGTGGCGGGGAGCGAGCCGTCGCTCGGCATCGTCATCGAGTATCCATCTCCACAGTTGAAGTCGGACGCAGCCCTCCGCTCGTCGCACACGACGCTCTCAGTCGAACAGACCCCACGCCCATCGACTGTTGATCCCGCGGTCGCGTTTGTCGGGGCCGGAAACCACGCGGCCGGCGTGCTGATCCCCGCATTCAAGCGTGCGGGCGCGAGGCTCGTGACGGTCGCGTCGGCTTCGGGCGTCGCTGCGATGCATGCGGGCCGGAAGTTCGGCTTTTCCGCGGCTTCGACCGAATCGTCGGCCGCCGTGCGTGATGCGTCCGTCGACGCGGTCGTCATCGCGACACGTCACGACTCGCACGCGGCGCTGGTGGTGCAGGCGCTGGAGGCAGAGAAACCGGTCTTCGTCGAGAAGCCGCTCTGCCTGACGCTCGACGAGTTGGCGGCGATCGAAGTTGCCTACTCCCACGCGAAACGCCCGTTGCTGATGGTCGGGTTCAACCGGCGTTTCGCACCGCACGTGCAGCAAATCAGGAGCCTGCTTGCAGCGACCGGCCCGAAGTCCTTGGTGATGACTGTGAATGCCGGTGCTCTCGCTCGCGACCATTGGGCCCGCGATCGCGAGACGGGCGGAGGCCGCATCATCGGCGAGGCCTGCCACTTTATCGACCTGCTTCGATACCTCGCAGGCAGCCCGATCGCGTCGCAGGGACGCATCGGTCAAGATGCCGCCGACGACACCGTGACGCTGAACCTGACCTTCGAAGACGGATCCATCGGCACCGTTCATTACTTTGCCAACGGCTCCAGGGCGTTCGCGAAGGAGCGACTCGAGGTGTTCGCCGGCGGCCGGGTGCTTCAGCTCGACAACTTCAGGACCCTCAAGGGCTTTGGCGTGCGCGGTTTTCACCGATTGGCCTTGTGGCGGCAGGACAAGGGCCATCAGGCGTGTGCCGACGCCTTCGTGACCGCCGTTCGATCCGGCGGGCTCTCACCGATTCCGTTCGCAGAGATTGTCGAAGTCTCCAGGGCCGCAATCGCGCTCGCTTGAGCGCGCGGGCACGCGGGCGCGCGTGTCGTATCTGGCACGCGTGCTGCGCGTCTACACGCATAAACGATCGGGACCGCTGTCGTTCTGGTACGAACAGCCCGAGCTGAACGAGCGCGCGTTCCGCGGCCTGCCGGATTACTTCATGCGCTTTGCCGGAAAAGCGCGCTACCCCGGACCGTTCGATCGGGACGGCGTCCCGCTTCTCGACTATCACGGCGACATCGGCCGGCAATACAACCCGATCGCGATCGCGCAGTACGGTCTCGCCCGATTCAATGCCTGGGCGGCCGGCGGCACATCCGCCGATCGCGGCGCGTGGATCGCAGCGGCGAACTGGCTGGAGCGCGGGATGCGCCCCAACCATCACGGCGTGCGCGTGTGGATGCACGACTTCGACTGGCCGTACCGCCAGCGGCTGAGAGCGCCGTGGTACTCGGGACTCGCGCAAGGCAACGGTCTCTCGTTGCTGGTGCGGGCGGCAATCGCGACCGGAGAACTCAAGTACATAGACGCCGCACATCTGGCCTTCGGCCCGCTGAGACGCGACGTCGCTGAGGGCGGCGTGCTCGTCACCGATGCGAGCCACGACGTCTGGATCGAGGAATACATCGTCGATCCGCCGACGCATATTCTGAATGGCTTCATCTGGGCACTGTGGGGCGTCTACGACTACGCGCTCTGGTCGGGGCGGTCCGACGCGTTTCAGATCTTGGAGGCGGTCGTCGCGACGCTCGCGAAGCGCCTGGCGGACTTCGACACCGGCTGGTGGTCACTCTACGAAGCACGCGACGGGAGCCGGGAAATGCTCGCGAGCCGCTATTACCACACGCTGCACATCACACAGCTTCGAGTGCTGTATCGGCTGACAGGGATGGACACCTTCTCCGCCTTTGCCGACCGTTTTCAGGGTTATCTCGATCGGCCCTGCCATCGCGCGCTCGCGTTCGGCCGGAAGGCGATATTCAAGCTGCGCCACTACTGAACGTGCGCATCCTCTTCTTCACGCACTACTTTCCGCCCGAAGTGAACGCGCCGGCGAACCGGACGTTCGAGCATTGCCAGGCGTGGGTGAACGCGGGCCACGAGGTCCACGTCGTGACCTGCGTGCCGAGCCATCCGCTCGGGAGGCCCTTCGCGGGCTTCCACCGCTGCTGGTATCGCCACGACATCGCCGACGGCATTCACGTCCACCGCGTCTGGACGTGTCTCGCGCCAAATCGGAAGGTCTTCTGGCGCATCGTGAATTACTTGTCGTTCTTGCCGACGGCCGTATGGCGCGCCTGGCGGCTCGGCCGCTTCGACGTCGCCGTGGGGACCTCGCCGCAGTTCTTCTGCGCAGTGGCGACGTGGCTGTACACGCGCCTCCGGCCGACGCCGTGGGTATTCGAACTGCGGGACCTGTGGCCGGAGTCGATTCCCGCGGTGGGCGCGATGAAGCGATCGCTGGCGCTCCGGCTCCTCGAGCGCCTCGAGCTCCGAATGTATCGCGACGCCACGGCGATTGTGTGCGTGACGGAAGCGTTCATCCGAACGCTGCAGGCGCGGGGGATCGAAGCGGCGAAACTCCATTGGATTCCCAACGGCATCGAACCGTCGTTTTGGCAGGCAGCGGACCGCGATGCCGCGCGCGCCGAGCTCGGCGTGCGGGATGACGACGTCCTGGCCAGTTACGTCGGGACGATTGGAATGGCGCACGGCCTCGGCACGCTGGTCGCGGCCGCCGGCCTGCTGCGTCTCCGCGCTCCGGATGTGCGGATCCTCGTCGTCGGGGACGGCGCAGAACTCGCCCCGCTGCGCGATCTCGTATCGCGCCAGGGCCTGAGTAACGTCATGTTCACGGGCCTGGTACCGCGCGAGAAAGTGCCAGACATTCTCGCCGCATCGGATATGGCGCTGGTGACGTTGAAACCCTCCGACGTATTCAAGACCGTCCTTCCATCCAAGATGTTCGAAGCGATGGCGGCGGCCAGACCAATCGTCCTGGCGATCGAGGGCGAAGCGCAGGCAGTACTCGAGCGCGCTGGGGCAGGCATCGCCGTTCAGCCCGGCGACGCGGCGGCGCTCGCCACGGCAATCGCGTGCCTGGCCGGCGACCGGCACCAGCGTGCCCGCATCGGCCAGGCCGGCGGCAGCTTCGTCGCGCGCGAGTTCAGCCGCCCGCTGTGGGCCGCACGCTATCTCTCCCTGCTCTCACGCCTTCCGGCTGCAGATCGAGCGGGTCGGCCGGTCGCTTCACCGGTGCTCCGGTAAGAACTCACAGTGAACGACGTCTTCTGGGTCAGCCTGCCTGCAGTGGCGGCCGCCGCCCTCGCGTTCGGGTTCACGCCGCTGGTGGCCCGAGTCGCGGTGCGAGTGGGGGCGATCGACATCCCCGACGCGCGCAAGGTCCACGATCGGCCGATTCCCCGCCTAGGTGGCCTCGCGATCGTCGCGTCGATTGCCCTCGTGCTCGGCGGCGCGCAGTTGCTCTCTGCAGATCGCTGGGAACTGCCGCTGCACTTGGCGCCTGGTCTGGGACTCGGCGTGCTGCCGATCCTGCTGGTGTCGATATGGGATGACATCCAGTCGGTCGGGGCGCGGCGGAAACTGATCGCCCACACGTTGGGCGCCGTCATGGCGGTCGCGCTCGGAATCTCGCTCGGCCCCGTGGTGCACCTGTTCGGCGTGCCGATTGAAATCGGATGGATCGCCAGGCCGCTCTCCGTGCTGTGGATCGTGGCGGTCACGAATGCCTTCAATCTGATCGATGGGCTCGACGGGCTCTCGGCCGGACTGGCGCTGATTGCCGCCGCCAGCATGGCCGCCGTTTTCGCGATCGTCGGCCAGTCGAACATGGTCGGCGTCGCGCTCGTGCTCGCCGGCGCTCTGCTCGGATTTCTTCCCTACAACCTCCATCCCGCGCGGCTGTTCATGGGCGACACTGGTGCGACCGCCATCGGTTTCTGCCTGGCGGCGTTCGCGCTTCGGGGCGGCTCGACGCTCTCGAGCGGGTTCGCCGCTCTACTCCCAGTGTTCATCCTGGGCCTGCCGATCGCCGACGCGCTCGTTGCCGTGGCGCGACGAACCCTTCATCGCCTGGAGTATCACACCGGCGGCGTGTTCGACGCGGACCGTGATCACATTCACCATCGCCTGCTCGCACTCGGCGTCGACTACGGACGGGCGGTCCTGCTCCTCTATGCCGGCGGATTGATTTGTGCCGGGACGGCCCTCTTCTCAATTTTTCTGAACGCACGAGAGGCCGCCCTGATGGTGACCGCTCTGCTGCTGGCGGGCATCGTCGGGATCCGCCGGCTCGGCTACGACGAGTTCGCGTTCATCCGGCGCGGCACGGTTCTGAACGTCTACGAATCGCCGGTGGTGAAGCGCGGTTTCTTCGTCGTGCTCGTCGATTTCGTCGTGGCGTTCGCCGCAGCGTACGCAGCTGTGGGTCTCAAGACGGATCACTGGCTCCTGTCCGCGGTGCGGGGCCAGGTGGTCGAAATCGCGACGACGCTGGCGCCAGTCACCGCGCTGGTGTTCTCCTGGCAAGGCATGTACCGCGGCAGCTGGCGCGTGGCGG
>DATFXR010000262.1:0-16955 GCA_035315685.1 Vicinamibacterales bacterium
TGGCCGCGCACCCGTCGGTCTTCCAGATCCACTACGACCGTCCGATCGGAGCGCACAACTACCGCACATCGATTACGGTCGGTGCGCGCACCGTGCAGAACTACATGGGGCTGACCGGCACCGGCATCGGCATCGCGATCATCGATTCCGGTATCACCGCGTGGCACGACGATCTCACCAACCGGACGTCGAAGCTGTTTCCGTACGGCAACCAGCGCGTCGCGAAGTTCGTGGACTTCGTCAACGGCCGCTCGATGCCGTATGACGACAACGGCCACGGCAGCCACGTGGCCGGCATCATCGCTGGCAACGGCTATGACTCCTACGGCGAGAAGACCGGCATCGCGCCCGATGCCAACATCGTGTCGCTCAAGGTTCTCGATCAGGATGGCAAGGGCACGATCAGCAACATCATCGCGGCGCTGAACTGGATCGTCACCAACGGCGCCGCTTACAACATCCGCGTCGTCAACATGTCGGTGGGCGCCGGCGTCTACGAATCCTACTGGACCGACCCGCTCACGCTCGCGACCAAGAAGCTGACCGACAGAGGCATCGTGGTGGTCGCCGCGGCCGGCAACCTCGGAAAGAACGGCGACGGCCACCTGCAGTACGGCGGCATCACCGCGCCGGGCAATGCACCGTGGGTGCTGACCGTCGGCGCGTCGACGACCAACGGAACGCTCACCCGCAACGACGACGAGATGGCCGCGTTCAGTTCCTCGGGTCCGAGCTACATCGACTTCGAGGCGAAACCCGATCTCGTGGCGCCTGGTGTGGGTACCGTCTCGCTGGCGGTGCCGGGCAGCACGTTCTACTCGCTCAAGTCCCAGTATCTGCTCAACGGTCTTCGCCTGCTCGGCTCGAAGCCGTATCTCGCGCTGAGCGGCACGAGCATGGCGGCGCCGGTCGTCAGCGGATCCGTCGCGCTGATGCTGCAGGCGAATCCGAAGCTCACGCCGAATCTCGTGAAGGCGATCCTGCAGTACACCGCTCAGCAGTATCCGGGGTACTCGCCGCTGCGACAGGGCGCCGGCTTCCTGAACACGCTCGGCGCGGTCCGCCTCGCGCAGTACTACGTGAACCCGCGGCCTGGCGACCGCGTGCCGACGCAGTCGGTCTGGAGCCGCCAGATCCTCTGGGGCAGCCACCGGGTGATCGGCGGAATCATGAAGCCGTCGGGCAACGCGTGGTCGAACACGGTGGTCTGGGGCAGCGCGAAGACGATGGCGGACGTCGGTGACAACATCGTGTGGGGTTCGATGGCGCTCGACGGCGACAACATCGTCTGGGGCAGCGCCGACTCGGGCGACAACATCGTCTGGGGCACGTCGTCGTCGGGCGACACTGTTGTCTGGGGCAGCGACGCCGGCGACAACATTGTCTGGGGCACCGACTGCGGCGGCGCCGACTGTGACAACACGGTGTGGGGCAGCAGCGATGGCGACAATATCGTGTGGGGCACCTGCGAGGCCGGCGACAACATCGTCTGGGGTTCAGCGCTGGGCGACAACATCGTGTGGGGCACGTCGGCCGACGCGGACGTGACGTGGGGGTCTTCGGACAACGACGAAGCCCAGGTGTTCACTGACGACGCGTCCGAACCGTTGCCGGACGTGCAGCTCGAATTCGGCGACACGGTTCCTCTGGTTCCTGCGGTCACCGTCAACCCGGTTACCCCTGTGGTCGGATCCCTGGGTTCGATCGGAGGCTTCTAATGGAGAACATGCCGTACCAATCCGAACTCGACGTTCAGCCGACGCTCGCGCACGCGACGTTCGTTGAACCGACCGGAGAGGTCAGCACCGATTGGCGCATGGGACTGCCGGTGCTCACCGGCGCTCAGGTGGTCCTCAGGGAGCTCCGCTCGACGGATGCGCCGTCGCTGTTCGCGCTGTTGACGACCGAAGAGGTCGCGCGCTTCATCTCGCCGCCGCCGACGACCGTCGACGGCTTCGAGAAGTTCATCGCCTGGGCGCAGCGTCAGCGCCGCGCCGGTTCTTACGCGTGCTTCGCGGTGACGCTCGTGAACGACGACACCGCGATCGGGATCTTCCAGCTTCGCGAGCTGGAGCCGGGCTTCGGCACGGCCGAGTGGGGGTTTGCGATCGGGTCACCGTACTGGGGCACCGGGATTTTTCAGGATGGAGCTGAGCTGCTGGTGAGCTTCGCGTTCGAACGGGTCGGCGTTCATCGCCTCGAGGCGAGGGCGGCGGTGCGGAACGGACGCGGGAACGGCGCGCTGCGGAAGATCGGCGCGGTTCAGGAAGGGCTGCTCCGCAAGTCGTTCCTGAAGAACGGCGAGTATCTCGATCAGATGTTGTGGACGATTCTCGACGAGGACTGGCAGGCCAGGGGCGGCTGGGTCTCGCAGGAGGGCATGACTATTCATTAACCCCACACCCACATACGGCAACAGACATGGCAGGCAGGGGCAGGACGGCCGTCACGGCCTTTCCTGCCTTTTGCTTTTGAGAGGGAAAGCAACCGCAGAGATCGCAGAGATCGCGGAGAATTCTTTTTTCTCCGGCTGATTCCGAGCAATGGTTCTGAGGTCTCTGCGCGCTCTGCGGTGGCTTTCTCCGTGCTAGGATTCGCGCGATGGACGTCTTCGCGTTGCTGCTGCTCGCCACGGGACTTGCCTTCGCGACGCCCGATGGCTGGAAATCATCGTCGCCGACCTCGTCTATGCGCGTCGCGGAATTCACGCTGCCGCGCGCCGCCGGCGACGGCGAAGACGGGGTGCTGATCGTGTATTACTTTGGCGGAAGCGGCGGAAGCGTCGACGCCAACATGCAGCGCTGGATTGGCCAGATGCAGCAGGCCGATGGCAAGCCGTCGAGCGCGGTCGCGAAGAAGGAATCGCGGCAGGTGAACGGGCTGACGGTCTCGCTGGTCGACGTCAGCGGCACCTACACGGCGGAAATGTCGCCAGGCTCCACCACCCATGTCAACAAGCCGCGGTTCCGCATGCGCGCCGGCGTGGTTGAGACGTCGAAGGGACCGTACTTCATCAAGCTGACCGGACCGGCGCAGACGATCGCGAAGTGGGACGCCGCGTTCAACCAGTTCGTCAACAGCTTCAGATTCCAATGAAACGGCTGCTCCAACTCCTCACTGCGTTGGCGCTGATCCCGTGCGGCGCTGCGCGTGCGGAGGTCACGCGGGTCGACATCTCGAAACGCGTCGACGTCGGGACCTCCGGCTACGAGAAGATCGTCGGGACCATTCACTTCGCCGTCGACCCGAAGGCGCCGCGCAATCGTGTCGTCGTCGATCTCGACAAGGCGCCGCTCAACGCTGCGGGTCTGGTCGAGTTCTCATCAGATCTCTACCTCCTCCGGCCGAAGGCGACGCCGGGAAACGGAGTCGCCCTCGTCGACGTCCTGAACCGCGGTAACAAGATGGTGCTGAACGGATTCAACCGCGGCGGCTCGCCGGATCCGGCCACGGAAAACGATCTCGGCGATCGATTTCTGATGCGCTTCGGCTACACGATCGCGTGGGTCGGCTGGGAATTCGACGTCGCCGAGCGGCCCGCTGCGATGCGGGTGCACGTTCCGGTTGCGACCGACCGCGGCACGCCGATCACCGGCATGGTGCAGGCGACCTTCACGCCGAACAGCGACACGAAAGAAACGACGGTCACCGATCTCGCGTTCTACGATGCAATCGATTCGGGCGGCGCCGACGGTCAGTTGACCGTGCGGTCCTCGTATCTGGGTGGAAACGCCGAGACCATCCCGAGAGATCGGTGGCGGGTCTCCGGCCACACCGTGACGCTCGACAGCGGCTTCGTGCCCGGAAAGACCTACCAGGTGCGTTACCGCGCCGCGAATCCACGCGTGGCCGGCCTCGGATTCGTTGCCATCCGCGACACCACTGCCTGGCTCAAGCATCAGCCCGACGCGCCGGCGACGGTGCGCTACGCCTACGGCTTCGGCTCGTCGCAGAGTGGCCGGTTCCTGCGCAGCTTTCTCTACGAAGGCTTCAACACCGACGAGCGCGAACGGCCGGTGTTCGACGCGGTGATCGCGCACATCGCCGGCGCCGCGAGGCTCGACCTGAACGCCCGGTGGTCGAAGCCGACCGGGCTTGCCGTCCACAGCGCCACGTCATTCCCGTTTGCCGACGCCAGCCTGCGCGATCCGGTCAGCGGCGCGCAGGAGGGCGCGCTCGACAACCCGCGCACGTCCGGACACGCCCCGAAGGTGTTCTACACGAACACGCCGGTCGAGTACTGGGGCACCGGCCGCGCAGCCGCGCTGATTCATACGACTCCGGACGGCACCTCCGACCTCACGCTGCCCGACAACGTCCGCATCTATTTCATCGCCGGAACGCAGCACTCGCCGAGCCGCTTTCCTCCGTCCGTGAACAACGGCCAGCAGCAGGACAACCCGGTGGACTACTGGTGGACGATGCGGGCGCTGCTGCTCGCGATGAACAAGTGGGTGAAGGACGGAACGCCGCCGCCGGCGAGCCGGTATCCGCGGCTGAAGGACGGCACGCTCACGGCTGCTTCATCGCTCGCGTGGCCCGCCGTCCCGAACGTCGCGTCGCCGCGATCGCTCGACGCCGGTCCGCGCGCGCCGAACGCGTTCATTGCCAACGACGCCGGCGCCGGCGCACCGCTGCCGTTGCTCGTGCCGCAGGTCGATGCGGATGGCAACGACCGCGCGGGGATCCGCCTGCCCGACGTCGCGGTGCCGGTTGCGACATACACCGGATGGAACTTCCGCAAGGCGGAGATTGGCGCGCCCGGCGAGCTCGTCTCGCTGCTCGGCTCGTCGATTCCGTTCATGCCGACCAAGGCCGCGCGCGATGCCGCCGGCGACCCGCGGCGTTCGATCGAAGAACGCTACTCGTCGAAGGAAAGCTATCTGAAACAGGTCGAGCAGACGGCCGACGCTCTGGTCAAAGCCGGCTATCTGCTCGTCGACGACGAGCCGAGGATTCTTCAGCGCGCGGAAGACACGTGGGACGTGATGGTCCCGGCGCGATCGCCGCAGCAACGGTAGTGCAGCCGGGAGCGGCGACCGGCAACAGTCGGCCGCCGCCTTCGCGCTACGAAGACGAGCGTAATTACTGCGCGATCGCCTGCGCCGACACGCTGATCTTCACCTCGTCTCCGACGAGGAACCCGCCGGTCTCGAGCGCAGCATTCCACAGCAAGCCGAAGTCCTTGCGATTGATGGTGAGCTCGGTTTCGAAGCCGACGCGCGTGTTGCCCCAGGGATCCTTCGCCTCGCCGAGATGGGTCACCGGCAGTGTCACAGTCTTCGCGACGCCGCGGATCGTCAACGTGCCCTCGACGTCGAAGCGGTCCTCGCTCTTCTTCGTCACGTGCGAGCTGACAAAGGTGATCGTCGGATGTTTGTCGACAGCGAAGAAGTCGTCCGAGCGCAGATGCTGATCGCGATCGTCGGCGTTCGTGTCGACGCTGCCGGCGTCGATGGTGAACGTGATCGACGAGGCCTGCGGCATCGCAGGATCGAAGACGACCGTGCCGGAGAAATCGGCGAAGCGGCCGCGAACCCTGGTGACGAGGTGCCGAACCTGGAAGTTGACTTCCGAGTGCGCCTTGTCGATCGTGAACGTGCGGAGGCCGGAGGCGGTAGTGGCTGCAGTCATTCGATACCTCAATAGTGAATAGGTGAACGAACGGATTCAAAAAAAAGCCTACTCGTGTGCGGCGCGCATCGCGCCGAGCAACCTCGTGACCGCGACCCGATCCTTCGGACGCAGACCCTTCAGTGTCTCCTCGTGGATGCGCGCAATCGGGCGGTCCATCTTCTGGAGCAGCGCCAGCCCTCTCGGCGTGATCCAGCAGAGATGCTGCCGTCGATCCTTCGGGCAGCGCTGCCGCCGTATCAGCTCCTTCTTCTCGAGCCGATCGAGCAGCCGCGTGATGCCGGGCGTCTCCTCGACCATGCGGCCGGCGACCTCGAGCGTCGGCAGCCCGTCCGCGCCGCCGCCGCGCAGAATCCGCAGCACGTTGAACTGCTGCAGCGTCAACCCGTGCGGCTCGACCACGGCGTTCATGTGCCGGCGGGCGAGGTCGGCGGCGCGCATCAGCGTGGCGACCGTCTCCGACGCATTCGACACGCCATTTACATTACATATCAATAGTTGACATGTCAAGTAAATCGTTCGTTCGGCTGATCAGCCAGCCTTGCGCTAGGATCAGCGGCCTATGAATCGCCAGATCCGTCTGAAATCGCGGCCGTCGGGCATGCCGACGACCGGCAACTTCGAGTCGGTCGACGCGCCGATGCCGACCGTGCAGGACGGCGAGGTGCTGCGCCGGACCTTGTTCTTGTCGCTCGATCCGTATATGCGCGGGCGGATGAGCGACGCGCCGTCCTATGCGGCGCCGGTCAACGTCGGCGACGTCATGTGCGGTCACACGGTGAGCGAGGTGATCGAGTCGCGTCATCCGGCGCTTCGCAACGGCGACATCGTGGCCGGCTACGACGGCTGGCAGCAGTACGCCGCAGGGCCCGCGAAAGATCTCCGCAGGCTCGACAGCGGCAATCTCCCGCCGTCCACCGCGATCGGCGTGCTCGGCATGCCCGGGTTCACCGCGTACGTCGGCCTCTACGACATCGGCCAGCCGAAGCCGGGTGAAACCGTTGTTGTATCGGCCGCCTCGGGCGCCGTCGGATCGATCGTCGGCCAGCTCGCGAAAATCAGAGGCTGCCGCGCGGTCGGGGTTGCCCGCTCGCGCGAGAAATGCGATTACGTCGTCGGCACTCTCGGCTTCGATGCCTGCGTGAGCTACCAGACCGGCGACCTGGTCGCGGCCGTGAAGGACGCCTGCCCCGCGGGCGTCGACGTCTACTTCGAGAACGTCGGCGGCGCCGTGCTCGCCGCGATGTTGAAGGTGATCAACCGCGGCGCGCGCATCCCCCTGTGCGGGTTGATCTCCGAGTACAACGCAACTGAAGATCCCGGCGGCCCGAACCTGCGGCCGCTGCTCGTTCATCGCGCGATGATCAAAGGGTTCATCGTCAGCGATCACTATGACCGCTTTCCCGCGTTTCTCTCTGAAATGACGCCGCTCGTGCGCGACGGCCGCATCAAGTTCCGCGAGCACATCGTCGACGGCCTGGACGCGGCGCCGGCGGCGTTGATCGGCCTGTTCGAGGGGCGCAACTTCGGGAAGCTGCTCGTTCGCGTGTCCGATTCCGGACGGTGACGTCCCGCTTCCGGTCGGAAGTCGGCCGCCAGCGGCGCGTAAGGCACGCTAGATTGGAGAATCGGTCGCGCCGTGGACGGGTACGAAACGTGCCCTGAATCGGAGGCCATGGTCGACACCTGGTTCAAGGATCTTGCGTACGCGGCGCGCGGACTGCGGAAGAACGCCGGTTTCACCGCGGTCGCGACGATCACCATAGCGCTCGGGATCGGCGCCTGCACCGCGATCTTCAGCGTCGTCAACGCCGTGCTGTTGCGGCCGCTGCCGTACGCGGATGCGCAGCGGCTGGTGATCATCTGGGGTGAGCTGCGCGCGCGCAGCGTCAACGACTGGCCGTTCTCGCCGCCCGACCTTCGCGATCTCACGCAACAATCCACCGCGGTGTTCGACGACGTCGCCGGCATGATTCCGCCCGGTCGCGTGCCATTTGCCGGCCCCGGCGGCGACCCGGAACAGATCCGCGTTGGCGGCGCGACGCCGAATCTCTTTCGCATTCTCGGCGCCCGCGTCGCGGTCGGTCGTGACTTCGTCGCCGACGATGCGACGGCGCCGCCGGTGCAGCCGGGCCAACCGCCGGCCGTCCAGGTGCCGCTCTCCGCGATCATCAGCCACGAGTTCTGGCAGCGACGGTTTGGAGGGGACGCCGGCGTGGTTGGCACCGAGGTCGAGCTGGGCGGCGGCCGCGCTCAGATCGTCGGCATCCTTGCGCCCGGTTTCGCGATGCTCTTTCCGCCGCGCGTGAACGTCGATGCCGGGCCGGACATGTGGACGGCTGCACGGATCGACATCGATTCGGCGAACCGGAACAATGTCGTGTACCGCGTGGTCGGCCGGCTGAAACCTGGCGTGACGCTGGTGCAGGCCCAGGCGCAGGCCGATCGCGTCGCCGCCGACCTGCGCGAGCACTTTCCGATCAAGAAGACCTCCGGGCTGTACTTCCACGTCGTGCCGATGTTCGACGATCTGGTCGGCGACGTGCGGCCGGCGATTCTCTCGCTGATGGGCGCGGTCGCGTTCGTCCTGTTGATTGCCTCTGCCAACGTCGCAAACCTGCTGGTGGTCCGCGCGTCGGCGCGCGGCCGGGAGCTCGCCGTGCGAGCGGCGATCGGCGCGAGCCGCGGACAGCTGATCCGGCAGCTGCTGGCCGAGAGCTTCGTCATTGCGGCGGCCGGGACGGTGCTCGGTCTGCTGCTCGCGCGCTGGGGCGTGGACGCGCTGCTCGCGATCGCGCCGAAAGATCTGCCGCGGCTCGAGGCCGTCGCCATCGATCCGCTCGTGCTCGCCTTCGCGGTTGCCTCTGGGGTCGTCACTGCGGGGCTGTGCGGTCTCGTGCCGGCATTGCGCGCCTCTCGCGCCGACGTGATGGACGCACTGCGGGCGGCCGGCCGGTCTTCGAACCTGCGTGGTGGCCGGCGGCTGCGCGGCAGCGTCGTCGTCGCCGAAGTCTCGCTGTCGTTCATTCTGCTGATTGGCGCGGGGCTGATGCTGCGGAGCGTCGCGGCGCTCAGCCGCGTTGATCCCGGCTTCGATCCGGCGCACGTGCTGACCTTTCAGCTGCAGGCGCAGGCGCGGCAGCCGGAGCAGCGCGCCGCGTTCATGCAGCAGGTGCGCGAGCGCATCCGCGCGATTCCCGGCGTCGTCGATGCCAGCGCGGCAAACCCGCTGCCGCTCGATGGCCAGTTGATCAACGGCCGGTGGGGAACCGAGGCGGCGCTGGCCGACGCGGCGAAGTACCGGCAGGCCACCTACCACTTCATCGTGCCGGGCTACTTCGACACCTTGCGGACGCGGTTGATCGCGGGGCGGGTGTTCAGCGACGCCGACAACAACATCGATCAGAAAAGCGATCTGCCCCGGCAGATCGTCATCGACGACGCGCTCGCGAAACTCGCGTTCGGGAATGCGCCCGCCGTCGGGAAGCGCCTGCTGGGCCGGATTACCACTGCGGAGCCGCAGTGGTACGACGTGATCGGTGTCGTCGCGCATCAGCGGCACGCATCGCTGGCGGTGCCGGGTCCGGAAGCGATCTTCATTGCGAACGGCCACGGCGGCCACGGTGCTGCCACTCATTGGGCGGTGCGAACGACCGGCGATCCGAATCTGATCGTGTCTGCCGTACGAGCCGCGGTCGCTTCGGTCGATCCGCGCGCGCCGCTCGCCGACGTGCGGCCGATGACGGCGTTCGTCGACAAGGCAATGGCGCCGGTGCGATTCACCGCCACGCTGATTGGCATCTTCGCCGGCGTCGCCGTCGTCCTCGCGGCGGTCGGCCTCTACGGCGTGCTGGCGACGATCGTCCGTCAGCGGACATCGGAGATCGGCATGCGGATGGTGTTCGGGGCGCCGCGGCGGAGCATCCTCAATCTCGTGGTCGGCGAAGGACTGCGGCTCAGTGTGGCCGGGATGATTGTCGGCGTCGTCGGCGCACTTGCGATCACGCGCCTCATGACCAGCATGCTCGTGGGCGTCGACGCCAGCGATCCGGCGACGTTCGTGGCGATCGCGGTGCTGTTCTCGGTGATCGCCATGGTGGCGTCATTGGTGCCGGCCCAACGCGCGGCGAGGCTGGATCCAATGGCGGCGATCCGCGAGGAGTAGGTGTGTGGGACCGATGGGCCCATGGGGCGGGTAGGGAAGGACCGGTCGGTCCCACACTCCTATTTCGGGTAGTCCCGGCTGATCGCGTCGGCATCGATCCACAGCGGGCCCTGGCGCACGGCAGTGCACTTCGCCGCCGCCCAGTGCCAGAGCGCGTCCAGCAGCCACACCTGTACGAGCGTGCCGCTGTACTTGAGCGGCTCGCTCACCGGCGTACCCGGCGGAATGGGACCTGCCGCCGAGCACGCGACCTGACGGTTCTCGTCGGCGTAGAGCCGCGTGTTCGGAACGGCGACGACCGGGCGATAGAACGCTTCGTCCGTCTCGATCGATCGATAGAAGCTGTCGAGATACTGCTCAGCGATCTTCTGTCCGCCGGCGTCGAGCGCGGACTGCTCGAGCGCCCTGTACGCATCGCGCTTGCGGCGGACGAACTCGTGGCGTGCTGCGTCGAGCTCGGCACGGGTGAAGAGCGACCGCGTGCGCTGCACCTGCGCGAGGACCTCCGTCTCCGCAGGGGACTTCGTTCCGGCAAACGGCGCGTTGAAGATGTCCTTGAACCACGGGTGATGTCCCGTCACGATCCCTGACACGTCGAAGTCGTAGAGGATCGGCCGTGCCGTGCCGTCGCCGGTCGCCGCGGCCACGATGTTCCAGAGCGGATGGCGCCGGTCGCAGCGGTAGCGATCGCCGTCGAACATCCGCAAACACCAGTCGAAGTTGCCGATCATCGCCTCCGCCAGCGTCAGCCGAACTGTCTCGGCTGGTGCGAACTGCGCGCGCGCGCTGGTGAAGTCCTTCTCGGCGATCTCATGCGTCCCGCCGAACCGCTTCACCGCCGCGCCGGTGTCCTCGAGCAGCAGCGCCTGCCGGACCAGCGGCTGCTCCTCCGGCGGCGACTGGCCGGACCGCGGATCGCTGTAGATGTAGGTGATCTTCGCTCCGCGCGCTTTCAGCGCCGGCACTCCGACTGCGTCGAGCAGCCGGTACACGAAGAGTTCGCGGGCTGGCGAGTGCTCGTTCGGCAGCCGTCCGAACCTGATCGTGATGCCGGCGTCAGGCGCTTCGCCGCAGTGCGTTCCGATTTTGATCGAGCTCAACGCGTCGAAGATCGGCGATGTGCGGGCGGCTGCGTCCGGCAGTTGCACCTTCAGCTTGGGAAAGGCGCACTCGCTCGCCCGCCGGCTCGTGTTCCCGCGAATGCTGACCTTGACGCCGTCGATGGTGACCGGGCGTCCATTGTCGCGGTAGGTCAGCGTTCCAGTGACGCTGTAGTTCGGGTCGGCGCGCGCACGGAACAAATCGTTGAACGGCGCCTTGAGTTCGAGCGCAAGCGGCTCATAGCTCGAGAACAGCGAGGACGCGAGAACGGTGACGAGGGTCAGGCGCGCGAACATTCTTCGACAGTCGATTCAAGACTGCGGCCACCCGCCCTATGGGCCGATCGGTCGCACCCTCCTTACTGTCGTTTCGGAATGCTCAGCTGCTCGGCGTTCGCTGCGCCTTCGGTCTGCAGCGCGCGGTTGAGCGCATCCGTGGCCTGGCGCCCATCGTCGAACGCCCAGTCGATCTGCCGCCGCTGATCCACGGTCGGCACACCTGAATATCCTTCGATCGACCGTGACAGGCCGCTGGCCGAGTTGATGAGCGTCCCGATTCGCGCCTGCACCGCGCGGAGGGCGTCGGCAGGATCCGGACCGTCAGGACGCGCGGTGTGCGCGGATCCGTCCGTGCGCGCAAGGCGGCTGGCGGCCGCCGCTCGCGCGGAACCGAGCGCCTTGATCAATCCGTAGAGATCCATCAGCGCCGTCTGGCGGGACCGCCGATCGGCGTCGGAGAAGCTGACGCGCGGATCGCCGGCTACCTTCAATTCGCCCTTCAGCGGTCGCGGCGCGCCGTCGATCGTCACGGTGTACACGCCGGGCAACACCAGTGGGCCGACCGGGGGCCCTCCCAACCCGCTGGCGCCACTCGGCTCGCGCGCGTCCTGCGGAATTGGCGATTCGATCCGGAGGTCCCACACGATGCGGTTCAAGCCGGCGCGGCCTGAGCCCTCGAGCGTCCGCACGGTCCGGTGAGCGTCGGCAACGCGGACGACCACACCGGCAGGCGCCGCGGTGCGCAGGTAGTAGTCGATGGTCGCGCCGAACTCGGGGTTGGGCGCAAAGAACTGTCCGGCGCCGTACCACGCCTGCGGTGTGTAGACGCTGAGCAGCCGCGCGTGCGTCGGCGTCACGAGAAACGCGTCGCTCGTCACGGAGTCCGGCGTCAGCGCCTCGATCGGCGTGATGTTGTCGAGCACCCAGAGGCCTCGCCCATGCGTGCCGACGATGAGGTCGTTCTCGCGCGGGTGCACGAGAATGTCGTCGACCGGCACAGTGGGCATGTTGAGGTTCAACGACGTCCACGTGGCGCCCGCGTCGATGGAGATGTGGATCCCTCGTTCGTGTCCGGCAAACAGCAACCGCGGATTGCGTCGATGCTCTCTGAGGCGGTGGACCGACGCTGGCGGCAAGCCAGCTGCGATCGGTCGCCAGGTCTGACCGAAGTCATCGCTCACGAAGACGTAGGCGGCATAGTCGTCGTTGTAATGGCCGTCGAATGTCGCGTAGACGCGGCCGGCCGCGTGCCGCGACGCGAGCAGGCTGCTCACATACGTCCCCGCAGGAACGCCGCCGATGCGCGACGTCAGGTCCATCCACCTCTGACCGCCATCGCGCGTTACGTACACCTGGCCGTCGTCGCTGCCCGTATAGAGCAGCCTGGCATCGAACGGCGACTCGGCAATGGTCGTCAGCGTCGAGAACGAGGTCACGCCGTCGTGTCGCGACAGCGCGTGCTCGGGAATCGGAGTCCCCATCATCTGCAGCGACTCGCGGTTCACGTTGGCAGTCAGATCCGGGCTGATTGCCTTCCAGGTGGTACCGCGATCCACCGAACGAAAGAGCACGTTCGAGCCGATGTAGATCACCTTCGGATCGAACGACGACATCGCGATGGGCGTGTTCCAGTTCCACCGCTCGCGCTCGCCGCGCGGCAGACGCTGCGGCGGAAGCGGCGCGACGGCCTGCCGCTCGAGCGTCGCGAGGTTCACACGGTTGGCGCGCCCTTCCTGCGATTCGATGAACGCGGTTCGCGGGTCGGTGGGATCGATGCGCGCGTAGAACCCGTCGCCGCTGCCGATGTTGAAGGCATCGCGATTCGAGATCCCGTTGCGATTGCGTGTCGCGCTGGGCACGCACCAGTGGCCGTTGTCCTGCAATCCGCCGCAGATGACATAGGGGTCCTGCAGGTCGGCGCTGATCTCGTAGAACTGCCCGACCGGCAGGTTGTCGCGGAACAGCCAGGTCTGTCCGCGATCCCATGAGATCGAGACGCCGCCGTCGCCGCCGACAATGAGGTGATTCCGATCGTCCGGATCCACCCACAGCGCGTGGTCTTCCGAGTGCACGCTACTGAACACGTCGCGGAACGTCCGCCCGCCGTCGTCAGAGATGTAGAAGCCGCGGTTCGACCCGAGGAGATAGATGTGATTGCGATCGCCGGGATCGACGCGAATCTGGCTGAAGTACATCGGACGCGGGTTGAGCGACGACATCGCTTCCCAGGTGTCGCCACCATCGGTGCTGCGGTAGACGCCGCCGTCGCGGCCGCCGGCTTCGACGATCGCGAACACGACACGCGGATCGCCGCGAAAGATGTCCAGGCCGATGCGCCCCTTGTCGCCGGCCGGCAGGCCGAACGCCAGCTTCGTCCAGGTCGCGCCGCCATCGCGCGTGCGATAGACGCCGCTGCCGGGCCCGCCGCCGTTGAAGCCCCACGCCTTCCGCTGACGCTGGTACATCGCGGCGTACAGTGTTCTTGGATCCTTTGGATCGATCACGATGTCGGTTGCGCCGGTGTGCTCGTCCACGTAGAGCACCTTCTGCCACGTCTTGCCACCGTCGCTGGTCTTGAATACACCGCGTTCGCTGTTCGAGCCCCACAGGTGGCCGACGGCGGCGACGTATACGACGTCCGCATTCGTTGGATCGATCACGATGCGGCCGATGTGACGCGTCTCGGCCAGTCCGGCCGCATGCCATGTGCGGCCGGTGTCAGTCGACACGTAGACGCCGTCGCCCCACGACGAGCTCTGACGATTGTCGGCTTCGCCGGTGCCCGCCCAGACGACACTCGGCCTCGACGGCGCGACGGCGACGGCGCCGATCGACATCATTGCGTCCACGCGATCGAAGACTGGTGTCCACGAGGTGCCCTGGTTGGTGCTCCTGAAGATGCCGCCGCTCGCAGCGGCGACGTAGATCGTGTCGGGCTGACCGGCGACGCGCGCGATCGCGAAATCATCGATGCGGCCACCCGTGTTCGCCGGACCGATGCTGCGCCAGTGCAGGCTGCCGAATCGGGATGGATCGAGGGCGCCGCTTTGCGCGTGAACGGGCTCGCGAGCGCCAGAAGAAATCAGCAGGAGAGCAACTGACAGCGCACTCAGTGCGCGAACGACACGCATGCGCGCAGTATAGTGCGCTGCCATGCGAGTTCCGAGAGGCTGGCGCGGGCTGCTTCCGAGGAGAGTTCGAAGCCTGCCCGCCTGCGCTCGCGCACCACGAGCGAGCTAGCCGGCGCGGGACCGGCTAGCGGACACCGCCGTGGCCCTCGCACGCGCTGAAGCCGGTGCGGCCGACATGGAAGCGCCCGTCGTTGCACAGCGCGCGCACGCGGTGAATCGTGACCGGGTAGACCCGATGTCGCACGACATAGTGGGTGCGGCGTCCGTGGTGTCGGATTCGGCCATCGACGGTGGTGACGGCGTGATGAACGCCGCGGTCGATTCTGTGGACGATTTCCGGTGGACTCGGGGGTTGCGCCGAAACGCCGGTCGGCGCAGAAATCGCGATCGAGACCGATAACGCCGTGCCTGCAATCAGCTTCCGAAGCATCGATTCCTCCCATCCGTTACACTGCCAGTCACGTGCCACTCGGCCGGCAGGGATGGCCCGGTGCGGCATACGTCGGCCTTTATCTTGCTGGAGGCACGACCATGAGATGGACCGGTGATCGCGGCGATATCGAAAGATGCGCGAGGGCGGTCGGGGTTGGGCGGCGGCGCCGTGCCGATCGGCCTCGGCGGTTTCGTGGTGTTGCTGTTGCTCAGTTGGGCGACCGGGACAAATCTCTTCACTCTGCTCGGGACCGACTCGCAGCCATCGAGCGCCGGCACCTCTGGTCAGGTTCAGAGCTCTCCTGAAGAGGAAAAGCTCGCCGACATGGTTGGCGCCGTCACGAAGGACGTGCAGGACATGTGGTCCGAACGTCTCGGAGCCCAGTACGAGCGGACGCGCACCGTGCTGTTCCGCGACTCGATTCGGTCGGCATGCGGCTTCGCCCAGTCAGCGACCGGTCCGTTCTACTGTCCGGCCGATCGCAAGGTGTATCTCGATCTCGGCTTCTTCGACGAGCTCTCGCGGCGGTTCGGCGCACCGGGCGACTTCGCGCAGGCCTACGTGATCGCCCACGAGCTCGGCCATCACGTGCAGAACCTTCTCGGCCTGAATGCGCGCGCCGCGCGGGATCGACGCACCGGCGAGGAGAGCGCCTCGGTTGCGCTCGAACTGCAGGCCGACTGCTTCGCGGGCGTCTGGGGACACGCCGCCTCGGAGCGCGGGCGCTTTCAGGCGGGGCATGTCGAGCTCGATCCGGGCGATGCCGACGAGGCGATCCGCGCGGCCGGCGCAATCGGCGACGACCGCCTGCAGAAGATGTCGACGGGACACGTGATGCCCGATCGCTTCACCCACGGATCGTCGGCGCAGCGCATCGCCTGGTTCAGCCGCGGCATGGAATCGGGCGATCCGCGCGCCTGCGCGACGTCAGCGACGACGACGCGCTGAGATCGCGGCACGCACCCGCGCGGCGGCCTCGCGCTGCCGCGCGATGTTGCGCATCGCGCGCGCGCGTGTCGCGTTCACCTGCGCGCGCAGCCGCGCGACCTGCTCCTCCGGGGTGCGGTGCCGCATGTACGGCAGATCCGGAAACAACTCGAACAGATCCTTCGCATGCGCACGCGGCGTCATCGCGCGGGGCCTGTCATCGCCCGGTCGGGCCGGCATCGTTCACACACGCCAGTTCAGTGTAGCGCGCCCCACATCAGCGAACCGATCGTTACCACGCCGCTCGTCCCGGGCGTCGTGTTGTTGGTGTCGACCACGAACATCACCGCGTCGATCGACGCCAGCGGCACCGCCGCCGTCACCGTGCGCGGCACCGGCCGCAGATCGGCGAAGTCGATCGTGACGGTCCGCGGCGATTCGTCGAGGTAGACCGACCGCTGCCAGCGCGGCGGATTGTCACGGCCGCGCGGACGCAGGTGCACGCCGATCCGCATCGGATGGTCGGCCCGGCCGGTGAAGGTGACACCGCGGTACGCTGCCAGCCCGCCGCTGACGGCGCCGACCAGCGCGGCGAATTGAGCGGCCGGGCGGCCGGCGCCAAGCGTAAAGCGCAGCGTCTGCGTCGATGCGTCGACGGCCGACACCTCTGCCGTCGTTGCGCGATCGTGTTCGACGTGCCAGGCCAGAGGGAGATCGACGGTGGCAGGCTGCGAGAGGCTTGCCGCGACGAGCACGGTGAGGATCGCGATCCGAATCAGCGGCGTCCGCCGGCGGCGGCGAGCGGAGCGATCTCACGCGCGGTGCGGCCGCGCGCCAGATCGACCGCGGCGCTGAATCGCTGCATCACGCGATCGCGGTGGCTCTGCGTGTGCAGCTTCAGGTAATCCGATCGCAGCCGCACTTGATCCGGCGACTGCCAGGACGCGGCGCGGCGGCGGAGATGTGAGGCGTACAGCCATCGGCAGATGGTTTCGACGAGCGGTGACGGCACGCGCAGGACCAGTTCGAGCGCTGATTTCAAGACCGTGAACAGCCGCCCGCCGACCGTGATCGGCGACGGCGGGGCCGACGCGCAGGTGGCGTTCGGATAGATGCGTTTCACGAACGGGTTGGCGGCCGCAAAGCTCTCGAGCAGGTCTGCGCCGATGAGCGGCCGGAGGTGAATCACCTGGTTCGCGGTGAACAAATCCTGCTGATCGAGCGCGAGGTGTGAGTCGGCGACGACGAAGTTGGCGCACACGACACGGCGCCGATGGAGCAGCTTT
>DATFXR010000263.1:0-6518 GCA_035315685.1 Vicinamibacterales bacterium
TGATGAAGCGGCCCGGCACCTCCGAGGCGCTGACCTCGATCTACTCGTCGGACACTTCGGCCGACGTGCGCAAGGCCGTGGTCAACGCGCTGTTTCTCCAGAGCAACGCCTCGGCGCTCGTGACGCTCGCGCGCGCCGAGAGGAATCCGGAGATGAAAAAAGAGATCGTCTCCAAGCTGTCACTGATGAAGTCCAAGGAAGCCACTGATTACTTGATGGAGCTGCTGAAGTGAATACTGAACCGCGACAGGCAGCCCTCGCTGCGCAGCTGAAGGCCCTGGTGTCCTTTGTAATCCTCTGTGTCCTTGTTACGAACGCAGCCCACGCGCAGGGCAGGGTCACGAACGCGAAGACGGAAACGCGACAGGCGACCGAGGCCCTGGAGCGCACGATCCGCGACATCGCGGCGCGGGGCGGCGTCACGTGGATCGGCTACCGCGTCCCGATGGTCTCCGGCCAGCGGCAGATGTGCTGCTACGACACGATTGCCGACGGCAGCCCCTTCGGCGCGGGCGTCTGCCGGCTGGAGAGCGGCAGCGGCGTGTCGATGACGACCGGCGACCTTCGCGATCGCACCGGAACGCGGATCGCGCTCGAGCCGGCCACCGAGTTTCTCGTGCTCGCGCGCCTCGAGAGCGGATCGGTGAGCCGCGTGCGCACCTTCACGCCGGACTGCGACGTCGACGCGGGCGGCATGCCGGTCGTCTGGCTCAGCGACGTGAAGGCCGACGACAGCGTCGCGTGGCTCACGACGCTGGTCTCCGGATCGCCGGAGACCGGCGAACGCCGTGACCGTGTCGGCAAGACCGCGATGACCGCGATCGCGCTGCACAACGCTGCGTCGGCCGATCGCGCGCTCGAGAGCTTCGTCGCGCCCTCTCGACCCGAATGGTTGCGCAGCGACACCGCGTTCTGGCTCGGATCGACGCGCGGCGACGCCGGCGTTCGCCTGTTGACTCGCATGCTCGCGCAGGATCCGAGCGACAAGGTGCGCGAGAAAGTGACGTTCGGGCTGTCGGTCAGCTCCGTGCCGTCGGCGCTGACGACGTTGATCGCCACGGCGAAAGACGACAGGAGCACGCGTGTCCGCGGCCAGGCGCTCTTCTGGCTCGCGCAGAAGGCCGGCAAGGAAGCGCTCGCAACGATCACCGGTGCGATCGACAACGATCCGGATACGGAAGTGAAGAAGAAGGCGGTGTTCGCGCTCAGTCAGCTGCCGAAGGACGAGGGTGTGCCGAAGCTGATGGAGGTGGCACGCACCAACCGCAATCCAGAAGTCCGCAAGCAGGCGATGTTCTGGCTCGGCCAGTCGCACGATCCGCGCGCGGTGCAGTTCTTCGAGGAGATCCTGCTCAAGAAGTGACGCCGGAGTGCAGCACCGATCGGCCCATAGGGTGGGTTGGGTGGGACCGATGGGGCCCTCCCCCACCCAGCCCATGCGCCTATCGGTCCCACACTCCCGCTCAACGCTGGAGCAGCGTCACGCCCAGCAGACAGAGCAGTACACCGATCACCTTGAGGGTCGACAGCGTCTCTCCGAAGAACGTCGCTCCCACGGCAACCAGCAGCACCGCCACGAGACCATTCGTGGCGACCGACGCGGTGCTCACCGGCCACGCGCCGCGGTACGCGAGCAGAAAGCCGATTTCAATCATCAGCGCGCCGATGCCGACGGCGGCGATGGTCGGATGCCAGAGGCGCGACCACCGGAAGGCGGCCGCGGGCCGCGCGGCCGCGTAGACGAGGACGCCTCCGGCGAGCGCCGTGGCGTACAGGCCGACGAGCGACGCGACCGGATCGAACGCCTTCGGGATCGACTTCGCGGCGATGTGGTACATCAGACTGCCCGACACGACGAGCAGCAGCGGCGCCAGTGCAACGATTCTCTCCGTCATGCGCTCGCTCCTCGTCGATGGCCGCGTCGCCGTGGCGGCTGCGAGTGCCACTCGGCCACGACCATCGTGAATCGTACCGGCCGCTTCCCTTCCGCGCCATACGCGTGCGGCCGATCGGTGTGGGCGATCGCCGAGCCGCCGGCCGCGATCACATAGCGGACGTCGCCGAACGAGAGGGCGAGACTGCCCTGCTCGACGTGAATCAGTTCCTGTGTGCCTTCGGGATGCGCCGGCGCGTCGTAGCGCTCGCCGGGGCGCAGCGTCCATGACCAGAGTTCCAGCATGTCCGGGCCGGTTGCGCCGACCAGCAGCGTCGCCGATCCGCCTTTCGGCCCGCGCCAGAGCAGGCGCGGCGCCCCGGCCGGCAGCACTTCGGCGGCCTGCTCGCCCGACACCTGCACGAGATCGGCGACCGATGCGCCGAGCGCGGCGGCGACCTTACAGAGCGTCGCAATCGAGGGATTGGCCCGGCCGCTCTCGATGTGGACGAGCAGTCCCTTGCTGACCTGTGACAGCTCCGCGAGCCGATCGAGCGAGAGGCGCCGCTCCTCCCGCCGGGCGCGGATCCGCGATGAGACGACCGCCATCAGCGGCGGCTCCTCGGCGTGACGACGCACGGCGCGCAGCGATTTCGTCACCCATCACTAATACATCGTATTGACCGTAGTGGTCAATATAGTGACCACGCCAGGCATCCGGGCCGGTGCGGCGGCTGCTGAACCACAGGAGAAGAATCGTGGCGCGGACGCTCGGGGTGAAATCGAATGCAACGATCGCCGACGGCTGCACGCCCGCTGCGCGTTGCCGACCGCGCAACGCTCGTCGTCCGATCTCTGTGTCTCCGTGTCTCGGTGGTTATCCTGATTCAGGGTGACGCCAGCGTCGGGAGGCTCGCGGCGCGCCGCGTCGACCGCGCTCGACAGGATCTGCTGCTCGCGATCGAGGCCGCGGAGCGCGAAGTAGTCGATCGCGAGCTCGGCGTGCAGACTGAGGCGCGCGGTCTCCAGGTCGGCGGCGGTTGCCTGGGCTGCCGTGCGGTTTGCCTCGACGATGCCGTGCAGCCGACCCCATACATCCGCCTCGTACGAGGTGTCGATCGGCAGCACGATGTCGGCATAGGTGTCGTGAAACGCGGAGGTGGCGCGGTTCGCCGACGGGCGCCCCGCGGTGACGGCCGGGACGCCGACGACCTGCGGATAGAGATTCGCACGCGCGCCGCGGACGGTCGCACGCGCCTGCGCGAACTGCGCTTCCGCGATCTTCAGCGTCTGGTTGGAGACCTCGACGCGCTGCTCGAGCCCGGCGAGCGCCGGATCGGCGAACACGTCCCACCACGCTCCGCGCACGTCTGCGTCACGCGGCTGCGGCGATTTCCAGTTCTCGATCTCCTTGTAGGACGGCAGCGCGGCCGGAGGCGGAGGCTCGTAACGCGTCGTCGGCGCGCAGGCGGCAGCCGAGAGCAGGGCGGCGGCGATCGCCGCGCGGAGCGTCACGGCTGCGCTGCCGCTGCGGCCGCTGCCACGACGCGGACCGTTTGCGCCGGCGACAGCGAATCGGGCGGATTGCTGACGACGCGCTCGCTGCCGGTGAGGCCGGACAGGATTTCCACCATCTCGCCGAAATCGCGACCACTGCTCACCGTGACGAGCGCGATTCGGTTCTGCGCGTCGACGGTGGCCACCTGCAGGCCGTCGCCCTTGAAGATCAGCGCGTCGACCGGCAGCTCGAGCGTCGTCGCCGCGCTCGGGAGCTTGATGTGCACCTCGGCGTACGAACCCGGCAACAGCTCGTTGCGCGGGTTGTCGACGTCAATCTCCGTGAGCAGCGTCCGCGACGCGACGTCGATCGCGTTCGAGGTGCGCGCGAGGGTGCCGGTGAAGCGGCGGCCGGGGAATTCCTTCAGCGTGAGGTCGGCGGACAGTCCGGCCGTCGCAGCGCGCGAATAGACCTGCGGAACGTTGACGAACACGCGCAGCCGGTGCACCGCCGCGACGTGGAAGAGCTCCTTGGCATTACCGCCGGAGTCGATGAGCGCGCCGATGTCGACGTTGCGCGCGGTGATGACGCCGTCGAACGGCGCCTCGATCCGCCGGAACGCCTGCAGCTGCTCGAGCCGCTTGACGTTGGCGCGCGCCGACTCGACTGCCGCCTCCCGCGCTTCGAGATTCCCGTTGGCGTTGTCGAGATCCTGGCGCGACACCGAGTCACTCTCAATCAGGTCGCGATAGCGCTCCGCCGTGGTCTGCGCCAGCCGCGCGTTGGCCTGGGCGGTGGAGAGATCAGCGCGCGCCTGCTGCAGCTGCTGATCGACATCGGGCGTATCGATCTCCGCCAGCAGCTGGCCGGCGCGCACACGGGCGCCAATGTCGAGGTACCACTTCTTCAGGTAACCGTTGGTGCGCGCATAGATCGGCGCGTCGGTAAAGGCCTGCATCGTGCCGGGCAGGACGATCTCTTCCTGCGGTGCGCCGCGCGTCGGCGTCACCACCGCCACGGACGGGACCGCCATCTCGCGCGTCTCCTGCGTCACCACTCCCAGCGCCCGCGTGCGCGTACTCACGCCCCACATGACGGCACCTACTGCGGCCAGTAGTGCAATGGCACCCAGAATCGGTCCCTTCCTCATTCGCTCTCCAGAGCTCGGCTTACCGGCAGACCCCTGCAGCGGCAATTAAGAATTAAGAAGTAAGACTTAAGAATGCGTGAGCGCTTGCGACGAATCCGGCGACGAATTCTTAATTCTTAATTCTCAATTGCACCGCGGCGGCGGTGAAACACCGCGAACACCGCCGGGACAAAGAACAGCGTAGCCACCGTAGCCAGCGTCAACCCGCCGATCACGGCGCGACCCAGCGGTGCGTTCTGCTCGCCGCCTTCGCCCAGACCGATCGCCATCGGCACCATGCCGATGATCATCGCCAGCGCCGTCATCAGCACTGGACGGAACCGCGTGAACCCGGCGGCGACTGCCGCGGCCGCGGCCGACTCGCCGGCAGCGAACTGCTCCTTCGCGAACGACACCACCAGGATGCTGTTCGCGGTGGCGACGCCCATGCACATGATCGCGCCGGTCAGTGACGGCACGTTGATCGTGGTGTGCGACAGGAACAGCATCCAGACGATCCCGGCGAGCGCCGCTGGCAGCGCCGAGATGATGATCAACGGGTCGAGCCACGACTGGAAGTTCACGACGATCAGCAGATAGACGAGGACGACCGCGAGGCCGAGGCCGGCGACCAGGCCGACGAACGAGGAGGTCATCGTCTCGACCGTGCCGCGAACCACGATCTGCGATCCGCGCGGCAGATCCTTCCTGGCCGCGTCGAGGATCGGCTGCATCTCGCGCGCGACGCCGCCGAGATCGCGGCCCTGCAACGCGCCGAAGATATCGATCACCGGCTGAGCCGGACGAACGGGTTGCGGCTGCGCGTCGCCCCGTGCACGTCCTCGTGTGCATGCAGCAGGTACTTCGCCATCGTCGGCACGAGCGTCCGCGACAACACGTACGAGGCGAGCATCGCGAACACCACCGCTTCGGCCATCGGCACGAACAGATAGCGGCCGACGCCGGTGAGGAAGAACATCGGCACGAAGACGATGCAGATGCAGATCGTCGAGACGAACGCCGGAATGGCGATCTGCTGCGAGCCGTCGAGGATCGCCGGCTCGAGCTCCTTGCCCTGCTCGAGGTGCCAGTTGATGTTCTCGATCGCGACGGTCGCGTCGTCGACGAGGATGCCGACCGCCAGCGCGAGACCGCCGAGCGTCATGATGTTGATCGTTTCGCCGAGCGCGCTCAGCACGATGATCGAGCTGAGGACCGACAGCGGGATCGAGACGGCGATGATCAGCGTGCTGCGCCAGCTCCCGAGGAAGACCAGGATCATGAACGCGGTGAGGCAGGCCGCAACGACCGCCTCGCGCAGCACCCCCTGAATCGACGCGCGGACGAACAGCGACTGGTCCGCAAGCGGTTTCACCTCGAGGTTCGGCGGCAGCCCGGGCAGCACCCTCGCCACCGCGTCCTTGATGTTCGCAATCACGTCGAGCGTCGAGGCGTTGCCGGTCTTCTGGATCACCATCAGCGCCGCGCGCTGGCCGTCGACGCGCGCGATGTTGGTCTGCGGTGGATAGCTGTTGCGCACGTGCGCCACGTCATGGATGTAGATCGGCGTCGAGCCGACCGCCTTGATCGGCAGGTCGTTCAGCTCACGGACGGTACGCGGGCTCGCGTTCAGATCGACGTCGTACTCGATCGAGCCGATCTTCGACGTCCCCGACGGCAGAATCAGGTTCTGCTGGGTGATCGCGTTGACGACGTCGGCCGGCGCCAGGTGCTGCGCCTGCAGCGCGCCAGGATCGAGATCCACCTGGATTTGCGGCTGCTTGCCGCCGTACGGCCACGGAATCGCCGCGCCCGACACGGTCGCCAGCTGCGGCCGGATGAAGTTGACGCCAAGGTCGAACAGCTGCTGCTCGGAGAGCCCGTTGCCCGACAGGGCGAGCTGGATGATCGGCACGCTCGACGCGTTGTAGGTGATGATGAACGGTGGCGTCGTGCCGACCGGCGCCTGCCGCAGCATCGCCTGCGACACCGCCGTGGTCTGCGCGACCGCGAGGTCA
>DATFXR010000264.1:0-14172 GCA_035315685.1 Vicinamibacterales bacterium
CCATCTGTCGACCGGCTACGCGCTGTCGCTGTCCACGACGCAGCTGGTCGCGCTGGCGCTGATCGCCTTGCTGACCTGGACGAATACGCGCGGGCTCGAGTACGGAAAGATCATCCAGAACGTCTTCACCACGGCGAAGACCGGCGCCCTGGTCGGTCTCATCGTCGTCGGCGTGCTGCTCGGCTGGAATCACACGGCCGTCGCCGACAACTTCGGCAATCTGTGGACGCCGCGCCCCGCCGTGGACATCGTGCCCGGACTGACGGCGGTGACCGCCTTCGGTCTGTTCATTGCCGTCTGCGTGTCGCAGACCGGATCGCTCTTTTCGGCCGACGCGTGGAACAACATCACGTTCACGGCAGGCGAAGTGAAGGATCCGCGCCGCAATATCCCGCTCTCGCTCGCACTCGGCACCTTCATCGTGATCGGGCTCTATCTGCTTGCGAACGTCGCCTACCTGGCGACGCTGCCGTTCGAGCAGATTCAGCACGCACCCGGCGATCGCGTCGCGACGGCGACGCTCAACGCGATCTTTCCGGGTCTGGGCGGAACGATCATGGCGATCGGCATCATGATCTCGACGTTTGGCTGCTGCAACGGCCTGATTCTCGCCGGCGCGCGGGCGTCGTACGCGATGGCGCGCGACGGGCTCTTCTTCCGCGTGTCGGGTCAGTTGAACGACCGGAAGGTGCCGGCGTGGGCGCTGGTTCTGCAGGGCCTGTGGGCCGCCTTTCTCGTTCTGCCGCGCACCTACAATCCGGCGACGCGCGCGTACGGCAACCTTTACAACGATCTGCTCGCCTACGTGATTTCGGCGGCGCTGATCTTCTACATCCTGACCATCGCTGGCATCTTCAGGCTGCGCCAGACGCAGCCGAACACCGAGCGGCCGTACCGCGCGTTCGGGTATCCGGTCGTGCCGGCGCTGTACATCGCAGGCGCCGCCACGATCCTGCTCGTACTCTTCATCTATCAGAGCGCGACGACGTGGCCCGGACTGGTGATCGTGCTGCTCGGTGTGCCGGTCTATTTTGCGTGGAGGCCCAGAGTGTAGGACCCGCGAAAACTCTGGAGTGTTGGACCGATGGGCCCATGGGGTTGGTGGGGCGGGACCGATCGGTCCTTCCCATCGCAGCCATGGGCCTATCGGTCCCACGAGCGAACGCGAGCCTTCTCGATCATCTTCAGCGTCGCGTCGGCCAGCGAGAACCGCTCCAGGTCGCTAATCGCGGCCCACTCGGCGTCTGCAGCGTCGGTCGCGCTACAGAGTGTGCCGCCAGTCGGGCGGCAGACGAAATCTATCAACACGTAGTGATAGCGAACGCGGCCGTCGGGATCGACGCGGATTCGGTCGAGCACGTCGATCATCGGGCCGACGACGACTTCGAGCCCGGTCTCTTCGAGCACCTCGCGCGCGATCGCGGTCTCGAGCGTTTCGCCGACTTCGACGCCGCCTCCCGGCAGACTCCACTCGCCCTTCAGTGGCTCGTTGCCGCGACGCACCAGCAGGACCCGCTCGCCGTCGAGGATCACGGCGCCGACACCGACGATGGGCCGATCCGGATATTCGCGCATCTGCGTGTCGCATCCACCTCGAATGCAGCTAGCCCCGAGCCCCTAGTCCCCAGCCCCTTCTCCAATCACTTTCACGACCACACGCTTCCGCCGCTGCCCGTCGAACTCCGCGTAGAAGACCTGCTCCCACGGACCGAGATCCAGCTTGCCGGCCGTGATCGGAAGCATCACCTGATGCCCCATGATCGTACGCTTCAGATGCGCGTCGGCGTTGTCCTCTCCTGTCTGATGATGTCTGTAGTCGAGCCCCGACGGCGCCAGCTTCTCGAGCCACACCTGAAAGTCGTGAATCAACCCGTCTTCCCAGTCGTTCACGTAGACGCCCGACGTGATGTGCATCGCCGAGACGAGCACCATCCCTTCTTTCACGCCGCTGGCCCTCACGATTGCCGCGATCTCGTCGGTAATCCGGATGAATTCCTGGCGCTTCTTCGTGTTGAACCAGAGATAGTCGGTGTGGACGATCACGTAGTCCCCAGTCCCCAGTCCCCAGTCCCCAGTCCCCAGTCCCCAGTCCCCAGTTCCCAGTTCCCAGTTCCCAGTCCCCAGTCCTACAGCGACAGCGCCGCGTCCGCATTCAGATCGAGCGACGCGGTCACACCGGCGCGGAATTTTCGCAGGCCTGCCGCCGCGATCATCGCGGCGTTGTCGGTCGACAGCTGCAGGCTTGGCAGAAACGTCGGGATCTCGCGCCGTGCGCCGCGCTCCTGGAGCTCCGCGCGCAGGCGGCTGTTGGCCGATACGCCGCCCGAGATTCCGACACTGTTCGCGCCGTAGCGGCGCGCCGCATCGAACAGCTTCTCGATCAGCGACGTGACTACGATCCGCTGAAAGCTGGCGGCGACGTCGGCGACCTCGGTCTCCGACAACGGCCGCGTGTGCGACCGCACGTAGCGCAATACTGCGGTCTTGAGCCCGCTGAAGCTGAAATCGAGATCGCCTTTGAGCTGCGGCGCATTGCGGTCGGCGTGCGTCAGACGCGTCGTTGGCAGTGCGACGGCGCGATCGTTGCCGATCGTCGCGAGCCGATCGATCACCGGCCCGCCCGGATAAGGGAGTCCGAGCAGCTTCGCGACCTTGTCGTACGCTTCTCCCGCCGCATCGTCACGCGTGCGGCTGAGAAGGTGATACGAGCCAGGCCGCTCGATGAGATACAGGCTGGTGTGGCCGCCCGACACAACCAGCACGACCGACGGCAGCGGCAGCTCGCCGTTCTGCAGCACGAGCGACTCGATGTGTCCGGCGAGGTGGTGGACGGCCACCAGCGGCAATTCTGCCGCGGCCGCAGCGGCCTTCGCGAACGAGACACCGACCAGCAGCGAGCCGACCAGGCCGGGGCCTTGTGTCACGGCGAGCGCGCCCAGGTCTTCCCAGGTCATGCGCGCTTCCGTGAGCGCCCGCTCCACGACGCCGCAGATGTCGCGAATGTGCTGTCGCGATGCGAGCTCAGGGACGACGCCGCCCCACTCGCGGTGAATCTGGACCTGAGATGCGATCACGTTCGAACGAATGGTCCACGGCTTCGCCGCATCGCCGGTCTCTTCGACCACGGCGGCGGAGGTCTCGTCGCAGGACGTTTCGATTCCGAGAATGCGCATGACGACCACAGTCGGGGCTCGGGGCTGGAGGCTGGGGGCTAGCCGACGCTCGGCTGAAGCCTTCGCGCCACGAAATCGGTAGTCTCTCCAGTCCCGTAATCCCTGACGGCTAGCCCCTAGCTCCTAGCCCCTGCTCCTCCACAGCGAAGGCGCGTCGCAGCGACTCCACATACGGGGGCCGGAAGATTCCGCGTTCGGTGATGATGCCCGCGATGTACTCATGCGGCGTGACGTCGAACGCCGGGTTCCACACGTGCGCGCCGGCCGGGGCGACCTGCGAGCCAGCGACGTGCGTCACTTCCTTCGCGCTCCGCTCCTCGATCGGGATGTGCTGGCCGTCCGGCGTGTCGCGATCGATCGTCGAGAGCGGCGCCGCGACGTAGAACGGGATCCGATGCTCGCGGGCGAGCACGGCGACGCCGTAGGTGCCGATCTTGTTCGCCGTGTCTCCATTGGCGGCAATGCGATCGGCGCCGACGACGACGAGATCGACTTTGCCCTGGCGCATGAGCGCGCCGCTCATGTTGTCGGTGATGATGGTCGTGTCGATGCCGTCGCGTACGAGCTCCCAGGCCGTCAACCGCGCGCCCTGCAGAAACGGCCGCGTTTCGTCCGCGAACACCGCCACCTTCTTGCCCTTCTCGACGGCACCCCGAATGACGCCGAGCGCCGTGCCATAGCCGGCCGTCGCGAGCGCGCCGGCGTTGCAGTGCGTCAGCACGCGCGCATCGGCAGGAACCACGTCGGCGCCGACGGCGCCCAGCGCGCGGCAGTTCGCCACGTCTTCGTCGTGGATGGCGAGCGCCTCGGCGTCGAGACGATCCTTGATCTGCTCCACCGACGCACCTGCCTGCGCCGTCTCGGCAAACACACGCTTCATTCGCTCGATCGCCCAGAACAGGTTCACCGCCGTCGGACGCGTGGCCGCCATCAACTCGCAGATCTTGTGGAACTCGGCGGCGAATTTCTGCGTGCCCGTGGCCTTGCTCTTCCGCATGCCGACGGCGATCCCCAGGGCCGCCGCCACGCCGATCGCCGGCGCGCCGCGAATGACCATCGTCTTGATCGCGCGCGCCACTTCCGCCGCGGTCTTGCAGCGAACGTACACCTCCTCGGCGGGCAGCTTGCGCTGGTCAATCATCACGACGACATCAGCTTCACGAGCGATGGTGGGGAGCATTGCTGCGATTGTACAGGGATCGGGTTCAGCGTTCAGAGTTCAGGGTTCAGGGTTCGCGTTCTGGTTCTCGTTCTCGTTCAGGTCCTTTCAAAGTGCGGCCCGATCGCCACTGAGAGCGAGAACGAGAACCGAACCAGAACCCGAACGAGAACGAGAACCCTGAACCCTGAACCCGATCAGAGGAGCCGTGCGTCGAATGGGAGCGGCAGCAAGTCCTTGAGCTGGTGTTTACCTCGGCTGTCTTTGAGATTGCCGAGCTCGATTTCGAGGTTGCCGCCGAATTCCCAGAGAATCTGGCGGCACGCGCCGCACGGCGGCGTCGGCGCGTCGGTGTCGGCGACGATCGCGATCCGCGTGAACACGCGATGGCCGTCCGACAGCGCCTTGAACATGGCGACGCGCTCGGCGCAGATCGTCAGACCGTAGGTCGCGTTCTCGATGTTGCAGCCGGTGACGATCGCGCCATCGCCCGTCTCGAGCGCGGCGCCGACCTTGAAGTGTGAAAAGGCCGCGTCGGCGTTTTCCCGCGCGCGCCGCGCCGCGGCGAGCAGGTCGACGTCGCCCGCGCGGTCACGCACGCGCCGGGGACCCAGCCGCCGATTGCCTGTGCGACGGTCGCCCTCTGGACGGCCCACGTCCTTGATGCGCCGATCGAAGCCGCTGCGGCGATCCCCGCCGGCGAAGGCCCGCCGCTCGTCGAGCAGCAGCGGGGCCGCGTCCTGCCGCCGCGCGCCGTTGACGAGGTGCGTCACACGCGCGACCTTGAACAGCTTGGCGGTGATCGCGTGAACCTCGGGATCAGCGTGAAAGCGCTCCGCTGCATGGAGGTCTGTCCAGTAGCGGAGCGCGTAGTAGCGCGTGCGCGTCGCCTCGTCACGCACCAACTCCAGCCGCCCGTACTCCTTGCGGATCAGGAGGGCCTCGAAAGACGTCGCCAGGGCGAGGAAATCGGCCTCGTGCCCCGACGCGACATCGATCACCGACACCGACAGCCGCCGCGGATCAGAGCTGTCCAATGATGCCTTCCAGGAGGGCAATGAACTGCCCGCGGATGCGCCGCGCCGTTTCCATCACGTCGTCGTGTTTCAGCGGCTGCGGTAGCACGCCGGCGGCCATGTTCGTGATGCACGAGATGCCGAGGACGTCCATGCCCATGTGACGCGCGACGATCGCCTCCGGCACCGTCGACATGCCCACCGCATCGGCGCCGGCCGTGCGCAGGTAGCGGATTTCTGCCGGCGTTTCGTAACTGGGACCGAGGACGGCGACGTAGATTCCGTGCGGCAGCCGCAGCTGTATCGCGCGGCCCGCGCGATCGGCGATGACGCGCAGCCGCGCGGAATAAATCTCGGTCATGTCCGGAAAGCGCGGCCCGAACCGCTCGTCGTTCTGACCGACGAGCGGATTCGCCCCCATCAGGTTGATGTGATCGTCGATCACCATCAGCGCGCCTTCGGAGAAGCTCGTGTTCACGCCGCCGGCAGCATTGGTAAGGATCAACGTCTTGATACCGAGCAGCGACAGGGCGCGGACGGCAAAGGTGACCGTCGCCATGTCGTGGCCCTCGTAGGCATGGGATCGCCCGGCGAGTGCCGCGATTCTCTTGCCCGCCGTTTTTCCCACGACCAGCTTGCCTTCGTGGCCGATGACGCGCGACACAGGCCAATGGGGCAGGTCTGCGTACGGCAGCGTGACCGCGTCGGTGGGCGAGTTGGCGAAGTCGCCCAGGCCGGACCCGAGGACGATGCCAATCTGCGGGATCTCTGGCAGCCGGGCGCGAACCGCGTCGGCGGCTTCCTTGACGTGTTCGTAGTACCCCATCTACAAGAGGAAGCCCGCGATGGTCGCGGTCATGAAGTTGGCCAGCGTGCCCGCGAACATCGCGCGGAGGCCGAGACGGGCGAGGTCGTGCCGCCGATTCGGTGCGAGCGCGCCAATCCCGCCGATCTGGATGCCGATCGAGCTGAAGTTCGCGAACCCGCACAACGCGAAGGTGGCAATGGTGAACGACTTCGGATCGAGCGACGGCTTGAGCGGCCCGAGCTGCGAGTAGGCCACGAACTCGTTGAGGGCCATGCGGGTGCCGAGCAGGTTGCCGATCACCGGCGCGTCGCGCCACGGCACGCCCATGCTCCACGCGACCGGCGCGAAGATCCAGCCGAAGATCTGCTGCAGGCTCAAATGCAGATAGCCGAGCAGGAAATTCACGAGCGCCACCATCGCCAGAAACGAGATCAGCATCGCGCCGACGTTCAAGGCGAGATGCAGCCCCTCGCCGGTGCCGCGGCCCATCGCATCGATGACGTTGACGTCGGTCTTCTCCACCTCGAGTCTCACCGTGCCCATCGTCTTCGGCACTTCGGTCTCGGGCACGAGCATCTTGGCCATCATGATCGTGCCGGGTGCGGTCATGATCACCGCAGTCAGCAGATGCTTCGCTTCGATGCCGAAAAGAATGTACGCCGCCATGATGCCGCCCGAGATGTGCGCCATCCCGGACGTCATGACCGTCATCAGCTCCGACTGCGTCATCTCCGGCAGGTACGGACGAATCGTCAGTGGCGCCTCGGTCTGTCCCATGAAGATGCTCGCCGCGACGTTCAGCGATTCGGCGCCGCTGGCCCTCATCACCCGATGCATCAGCACCGCAAACATCCGGACGATGACCTGCATGATGCCGTAGTAATAGAGAATTGCGAACAGCGCAGCGATGAAGATGATCGTCGGCAGGACCTGAAACGCGAACAGCACGGGATAATTGGCGCCCTCGGGCCCGAGCGCGCCGGTCGCAAGCCGGCGCCAGACCTCGCTGTCGCCCAGAGGGCCGAACACCATCCCGGAGCCGACCACGCTGAACCCCAGCAGCTTGTTGATCGCGTCGCCGAGCGTCGCAAACACCCGCTGGCCGATCGTCGTCTTGAGGACGATCAGCGCAAACACGACCTGCAGGCTGAGGCCCCACGCGACGGTCGTCCAGTTGATTGCGCGGCGGTTCGTCGAGAAGGCGACGGCGATGGCGAGGATGACGATCGCACCGAAGATCGGCTGCAGCACACCCAGCATCAACGGACCTCTGCGACGATCAAACGCGGCGGCGGCGGCGGTTGATCGCCAATCACGACGGCCTGGCTCGCGAGACGCATGGCGATCTCGAGCCGCGCACGATCGCGATAGTGCAGTTCGACGATCGGATCGCCGGCGCGGACGCGGTCGCCGGGCTTGATCATCACCATGATCCCCACTGCCGGATCGACCGCGTCCTCGACGCGATCGCGGCCGGCGCCGAGCGCGACCGACGCGCGTCCGATCAATTCGGCGTCGAGCCGGGTGAGAAACCCGGCCCGGTCGGCCGTCACCATCTGGCGGTCGGCGACGTGCGGCAGCCGCGCCCGATCGTCGACGACCTTCGGATCGCCGCCCTGCGCTTCGACGATCTGCCGGAACCGTTCGAGCCCGGCGCCGGACTGGATGGCGGCGCGCGCCTGACGGTCCGCCTCGCTGCGATCGCGCGCGACCTTGCCGAGGACCAGCATCCGCGCCGTCAGTTCGATCGACACAGCGATGAGATCGGACGGCCCTCCGCCGCTCAGCACGTCGATACACTCTCCGACTTCCAACGCATTGCCGACGGCACGCCCGAGCGGCGCGTCCATCGCGGTGATGATCGCTTCGGTCTTCACGCCGGAGGCGTTGCCGATCGAGACCAGTGACTCGGCGAGCCGCCGTGAGTCGGCTTCCGTCTTCATGAACGCGCCGCTCCCGGTTTTCACGTCGAGGACCAGCGCGTCGATTCCCTCCGCGATCTTCTTGCTCATGATCGATGCCGAGATGAGCGGGATGCTCTCGACGGTGCCGGTGACGTCGCGCAGTGCGTACAGCTTCTTGTCGGCCGGCGCGATGTGCGCAGTCTGGCCGATCATTGCGCAGCCGACGCGCGCGAGCGCCACCTTCATTTCCTCGAGCGACAGGTTCACGCGGAAGCCGGGAATCGATTCCAGCTTGTCGAGCGTGCCGCCGGTGTGGCCGAGCCCGCGACCCGACATCATCGGCACCGGCACACCACACGCGGCGGCGAGCGGCGCAAGGATCAATGACGTTTTGTCACCCACGCCGCCGGTGCTGTGTTTGTCGACTTTGACGCCGGGAATCTCTCCGAGATCGACCCGCGCGCCAGAATGCACCATCGCATCGGTGAGCCATGCTGTTTCATCCGGTGTCATTCCGCGCAACAGAATCGCCATCAGCAGCGCCGACGCCTGATAGTCGGGCAGCGATCCTGACGTCACGCCGTCGACGAAAAACCTGATCTCGTCGCGGGTAAGGCTCCGCCCTTCCCGCTTCGATAAGATGATGTCGACGGCTCGCATCTGGTTGCGGGCAGTATACTTCGGGACTCCATGGAACAGGTCAGTCAGCTATCTCCCGAGTTGACTCGGGGGGTGCTGCAGCTTTCGCGTGCGTTGCTCGCCGCGGCGCGTACGTGGGCGTTGTATCCGCCTGAACATCCGGCCGCCGTCGCGGCCGTGGCGCGTCTGGCGAGCGCGATCCACGAGTGGTCGCGCGGCACGATCCTCGCGATCGGCGTCACGCCCGACACCCTGATGATCGAGGGGACGCTGGTCGACACCTCGCAGACCGGCGTCGCCGAAGCAGCCGCTCTCCTCCACGATCGCGACATTCTCACGCTCACCTTCATCGGCGAGATCCCCGGCACCGCGCTGCACGCGTTTCTGCGCATGCTGGCGCTCGACGCCCAAGGGCGGCGCAGCCGCGGCGGTCCCGCGGCGATCTGGAGCGTCGAGGGGTCCGCGTCGATTGTGATCGAGCAGGTCGACTACCAGAAGGTGCTCGCGCGTGAAGACGGCGCCGTCGCCGAGCCCGCCAGCCGCGATGAACTGTGGCGATCGATCGTGTTGTCGATCTCAGACGGACACAAGGCGGTGTTCGACGAGCGCGCACGGCAGCGGCTGCTGGCGATCGCCGGGAGCCCCGCCGACATCGCCGATCTCGCAGTCGCCGTCGCCGCGCCCAAGTGCGCGATCGACGGCTCGCCGATGATCACCATGCAGGCGGCGACGGTGCTCGCGGCGTTCCGTCAGCTGACGGCCATCGTCTCGGTGGCAGCGCCGGAGCGGATGGCCGACGTGATCAACAACGTCACCACCGCCGCCACGCAACTCGATCCGCACGTGGTGATGCAACTGCTGCAAAGCGAGGACGATCCGGGGGGCGTGCAGGTCGTCCGCGGGATGACCGGCGCATTCGACGATGTGAAGGTGGCGCAACTGCTGGCGACGGCGCTCGCGTTCGATGGCCAGGCGTCGGATCGGCTGGCCACGATCTTCAACACGATCGCCCCAGACGAGAATCGCAAGCGCCGTGTGCTCACGTTGACGCGAAACCTGCTCAGCGAAACCGACTTCGGCCGCTCGGGACAATTCCAGGTGCTCTGGGCGTCGACCGAGGAATTGCTCGTCTCGTACAACGACAAGCCGTTCGTCTCTGAAACCTACCGACGCGAGCTCGACGGCGTGGGCGGCCGCGCCGATCGCATGGCGGCCGGCGATCTGCCAGAGGAGTTGTCCGAGTGGATGCATAGCCTCGGCCAGGACAACGTCCGAGGGCTCTCGGTCACGATGCTGATCGATCTCTTCACCATCGAAGACGATGCCGTCCGCGCGGCGGAAATTGCCGACGACATGGAAGCGCTCACCGACGATCTGCTGATGGCCGGCGCCTACGACGACGCGCTCACCGTGGCGCAGGCATTGCGGAAGCGCGCGGCGACGCCCCGGAGCCACGGCCAGGACGCGGCGCGCGTCGCGCTGGATCGGCTCGGCGACTCGCTCGGGATGCGCGAGACCCTCGCGCTCATCGGCGACGTCGACGACGAAGCATGGCAGGCGATCAGGTCGGTGATTCAGACCGTCGGCGTTGCGACGGTCGAGGCGATCAAACCGGCGCTGCTCGTCGAGCAGGACACTCCCGCGACCGCGCGCGCCGAGGAGCAGATCCTCATGTTCGGGCCCAGGGCGGTCGGCCGGCTGGCGTCGCTCGTCGGCGATTCCCGATGGTTCGTGCAACAGCGCGCCGCCCGCCTGCTCGGCCGCATCGGGACGCCGAACGCGGTGCCGCTCTTGCAGCCGTTGCTGCGTCAAGCCGATGCACGGGTCGCCCGGCAGGCGGTGTCCGCGCTGGGCGCGATTCAGGATCCGGCGGCCGCGCGCGCGATTCAGACGGTCCTGCGCGCAGCGACTGGCGATCGGCGCAAAGCCGTCACCGAGGCGCTGGTCGCAGAGCGCGACCCGCGCGTCGTCCCGATGCTGGTCCGCGTGCTCGAAGAAAGCCAGCCGCTCGGCAGAGACCACGACATGGTGCTCGAAACGATCGATGCACTCGCGACGGTCGGCACCGACGGCGCCGTCCCGATCCTGACGACCATGGCTCGGAGGACCTCGTTCTTCGGACGAAGAAAGGCGCGCGCGCTGAAAGAGCGGAGCATCGAGGCGCTCGTGCGCGTCGGTACCGCGAAGTCGACGACGGCCATCAAGGAGGCGGCGCAGCAGGGCGACCGGATGCTGCGGAAGATTGCCGCTGCGGCTGGGGCTCGGGGCTGGGGGTTCGGGGCTGGGGGCTAGGGGTTCGGGGTTCGGGGTTCGGGGTTCGGGGTTCGGGGTTCGGGGTTCTCGGTTCGGAGTTCTCGGGGTTCTCGGTTCTGGGTTCGGGTTCTCGGTTCTGCCGTTCTGGGTTCTGCCGTTCTGGGTTCTGCGTTCCAGATGGATCACAAACAGGGCGAGGAGCTGATTCGGCGGCTGGCGGCTACGCTCCGCGGAACAGAGCTGTACGCGCCGAACCATCCGCTCGTCCAGCGCGCCGTCGACGCGTTTACGGCTGCCGCGGCCGAGCGACTCAGCGCGGCGTCGTCGGTCGTCGTCGGATTCATCGGCGACGAGGTGGTGGTCGACGGCATGCGTCTGCCGCGCGGGACTGCGTCACTCGTCGGGTTCGCACGCGATCTCCGCGACCGCGGCATCGAGAAGGTGACGTTCACACGCGGGCTGTCGCGCGCCGACGTCAACACGCTGCTCTCCGTGTTCAGCGATCGGGCGTCGCGGGTGCCGCTGCCCGATCGCCTGGTCGCGAAGGGCGTCCGCACCGTCACGCTCGGCCGCATCGTCGTCGACGAGGTGAACGACGACCAGGCCGGGATCGCCGCAGCCCGGCGCGTGTACGGCCAGGCAGTCGAAACCGCGGAGTCGTTGTGGAATGCCGCGAAGGCGGGGGATCGACCTGATCCCGGCGCGGCGCGGAAGATCATCGACAGCCTGGCTCGTCTGGCGACGCAGGATCGGACGTCGCTGATGGCGCTCACCGCGTTGAAGAAGTACGACAACTACACGTTCACACACATGGTGAACGTCGCGGCGCTGTCGATGGCGCAGGCCCGCTCGCTGAACATCGAAGGCCCGCTCCTGCGCGAGTTCGGCTTTGCGGCACTGATGCACGACATCGGCAAGGTGCACACGCCGCTCGAGGTGCTGAACAAGCCCGACAAGCTGACGCGCGAAGAGTTCTCGGTGATGAAGCGGCACGTGATCGACGGCGCGCACATTCTGCGGCGCACGCCCGAGATGCCGGCGCTGGCGCCGATCGTCGCGTTCGAGCATCACTTGCGGCAGGATCTCAGCGGCTACCCGGAGAACATCGGCGCGCGGCAGCTGAATCTCTGCACGATGATCGTCTCGATCGCCGACGTGTTCGACGCCCTGCGCAGCAACCGTCCGTACCGGCAGGGTCTTGCGACGGCGCGCATCCGCTCGATCATGGGCGAGCAGGGCAACCCGGCGTTCAACCAGGTGCTGTTGAAGCGCTTCGTCAACCTGATGGGCCTGTTTCCCGTGGGCAATCTCGTGCGACTGAGTGGCGACGAGCTTGCCGTCGTCACGGCGGAGCATCCCGCGGATCCGTTCCGGCCGCAGGTAAAAATCCTCGCCGACCAGACGGGCGCCATGCTCGAGGAGCCGCTGATCGCAAATACGTGGGAGCGAAACGGCCGCGGCGAGTATCCCTACGCGGTCGTCGAGGCGGTCGATCCAGAATCGGTCGAGATCGATCCGCTGACGTATCTCTGATGGCCGAACTGCCCGAGCTGACCGGCGCGCCCACGCCGCTCGACGCAGTCGACACGGCGCGGCTCACCGACTTCGCGCGTGCGTGCAAGGCCGCCGCGCGGGCGGTCGTGCTCTATCCCGCGGCGCATCCGGCCATCGCGGCGACGCTCGGGCGCATTGCGCAGATCACCGCACCGGGCGTGCTGCCTGGCCCGCTTCGCATCACGGTCCTGCCCGACACGCTCCTGCTCGGCGAACGGCCTCCGGCGCGCAGCGATGCCGCGATCGCCGAGCTCGCGACGCTCCTGCATTCGCATCTCATCGGGCAGCTCACGGTGAATCCGGGCGGCGACGTCGACGCCTGGCGGTCATTCCTGCTGCTCCTCGGCCGATCGCCGGACGCGGTTCGCGCGGACGGCGGCATCGCCCGGGTGTGGACGACGATGGCTGGACGCCACGTGGAGCTGCGCGAAATCGACTATGCGGAGGTGCTGCGCGAGCGCAGCGGCGGCGAAGCGGCCGTCTGGGATCGTGTGATCGCGAACTGCCTCCAGGGCAGCGCGTTCGATCTCGACGAAGAAGGCATCAGGGAGCTCCTGGGCATCGCGCTCGACACCGACCGTCTCGCCACGCTGATGGCGACGCTGGAAGAACGCGGCGACCAAGCCGGCGGCATCGATACGAAAGTCGCGGCGATGATGCGGATGTTGCGCAGCATCATCGAGGTGGTGTCGAAGAACGACCCCGATCAGATGGAGCCCGTCCTTCGCAACATGGCGTCGGCCGTCGGTCAGGTCTCGCCCGAGGCGATGCTCGGGCTGCTCCACCAGCCACACGACGACGAAGGCCCCCGGCTGATGCAGGCGGTCGTCAGTCGGATGACCGATCACACGATCGCGCGGTTCGTGTCGAAGCACGTCATCGCCGGGGCGTCGTCGACCGACCGTCTTGCGCTCGCCTTTCAATCGCTCGTCCGCGAGCCCGATCAGCAGCAGCGCCTCCTGGCGGTCGCCCGTGAGAACGTCGCCGCGTCGCCGCTCGGCAGCACCGAAGGGTTCGAGTCGGTGTGGAATCACGTCGCCGAGAAGCTGCTGACCTCCTACTCCGACGAATCGTTCGTTTCCGACGAGTACGGACGCGAGCTCTCGGGCTCGCGTGCCAAGGCGGTCGAGGTCGAGCAGGTCAACGACGATCCGCCGGAGCGGATCAGCGTCTGGCTCGGCAGCATCGCGACCACTGCATTGCGCGCCCTCGACCTGACGCTCGTGCTCGACCTGCTGCAGATCGAAGACGATGCCGCGCGCTGGGGCGAGCTGATGAGTCCGGTGGTCAGCCTGCTCGAGGATCTCCTGCTGGTGGGCGACTTCGACGCGGCCATCGAGATCGTCCGTGTCCTGGTCAGGGAGGCGTCGCCGCAAAGCACCATCCCGGCGCGCCGTCAGCATGCCCTCACGGCGATCGACATGCTGATCGCCGGGTCGATGATGCGGCACGTCACGACGCACCTCGCAACAATCGACGACTCCCAGTTCGAGCGCGTCCGCGCGATGTGCGTCTCCCTTGGCGAGGTGCTGGTGCGGCCACTCGCCGAAGCGCTGTCGATGGACGAGCGGCCGCGAACGCGCGAGCGCCTGACGTCGATTCTGCTCGCCTTCGGATCGGTCGGACGGCGCACCATGGAGCGGCTGAAGAATTCGCAGAATCCCGC
>DATFXR010000265.1:0-6998 GCA_035315685.1 Vicinamibacterales bacterium
GGTCCGTTCTCACGGAACCACTGCTGCTCGTCGGCGGGCGATGCGCCATCGGCGAACACGCGATCGCTGAGATCCATGAAGCGCTGCATGCTCCGTTCGCGCGCCACCGGAAACCGCAGCACGCGCAGCGCTCCGTCGCGCGATTCCCCCGCCGGATAGTGGTTCCGCCACGTGATGTGATCCCTGGCGCACGTCGTCACGATGGTGACATCGTGCGACGCGGCGAGACGCAGCGAGACGAGGCGGCAATGCCCTTCGGAACCGCCGGCAATGTCGGCGCCGAAACGATGGACCACACAGGCGAGCTTCACAGCGCCTCTCGCACAGTACTGACTGGCGTCCCCGTCGCTTGGCTCCGTACACAGAACGTAGAGGCCGCAGCGATCGCAGAGACCGCAGACCAGCCGGAGCCACGAGAACACGAAGGCACGAAGACGCCCGAAGGCCAATCGTAGCGCGAAGGCTTCAGCCGAGCGGCCGATGCTGCAGAGATGTCGTCTGACAGAAAGCGTTCGGCACGACCGGCCCGCGTCCGCGTGCCAGCTGGCTGCGCCAGCCGGCGGTCGTGCCTCTCCTCTGCGGTCTTCTGCGGTCTCTGCGGTTGTTGCGTTCCCCGGGGGCGCGGGTAATCGCGGGATGCACGGTTACGGCGTCTGGCCGCGCGCGGCGAGCGCGCGGCGCAGGCGCGCGTTCTCGAGCGCGAGCTCCTCGATGCAGGCGAACAGCACCCGGTTCAGACGATCCTGCCGCCGGAAGTTCTCCTGGCTGTACTCGAACAGCCAGCGCGTGAGCGGCAGCAGCAGCCGACGCTTCACGAGCAGGATGAACCGGCCGACCGCCGGCCGATGTGTCGTCAGGTTCAGCTGCGTCTCCAGCCGCCAGTCGACGTCGCTGTCGAGCAGCTCGGGGAGGAGCGTCGCGTCGAGGTTCCGCTCGTCGACGGCGCGCGCGAGCACCTCATGGACCGCCTCGAATGTCGCCTCGTCTTCGTATTCCGCCGGTCCGCCCCGTTTGATCAAGTGCCGGCGAATCCGCGTGCGCACGTCGCGTTCGATCTCGCCCATCACCGCGTCGACGCGCAGCCTGGCCTCCCCCATCCAATCACTTCGCGGAGAACGCGAGCAGCACGTTGCCGGCGATCCCGCGCCAGAGTGAGTAGCCGGAGTTGGTCACGACCAGCCCGTCGGCAATCACCGGTCCGGCCGCGTCGATCGATCCGCCTTTCCCGGGGATCTTGTTCACCGTCTCGTACTCGCGGACCGTATTGAAGTCCCACAGGATCGATCCGTCCCCGGTCGAATACGCACGCAGGTGGCCATCGACCGACCCGGAGAAGACGACGCCGGGAATCACCGAGGCCGGGGCCGACTGCGCGCCGGTGCAGCCGCGGCCGGTGTTGCATTCGAGCTTCGGTGCTGGCGTGTGCCAGATCTGCTCGCCGGTCGCGAGCTTGAGCGCGAAGAGGCCGCCGGCCTCGTTCGGCGCTGCGAGGACGTCCGACACCGGAATGTATGCCGCCTGATCGTCGGCGGCCGATCCCCATTCGATCCCGCCGAGCGCGCCGCCTTTGCCGGCCTGCATCTTCCACACGACCTTGCCCTCGTTGTCGGGATCGAGCCCCCAGACGGTGCCCGACTTCTGGCCGATCACGAGGATCCGCTTGCCGCCCGGCAGGGTGCGCAAGATCGGCGCGTTGCCGAAATCGAAGTCCGGACCGAGCTCTTTGGGGCAGTTCTCGTTCGCCACGCCCGGACGGCAGCCGACGAGGAACGCATCAGCCGACGTCGCCTGATTCCACCAGACGATTTTTCCGGTCTTCAGATCCATGGCGACGACCGAGTCGCTGGTCTTCACCGCCGGTCCCGTGTACGCGTTGCCGGTGCCGACATACAGCACGCCGCGCCGCTCGTCGATGGTCGGCGCGCTCCACACCGCCGCGCCGGCGGGCCCGTACAGCGCCGTGCCCTGCGCGTTCTTGCCCGTCTGCTGCGGCGTCTCGGTGATCGTGTAGCTCTTCCAGATCTGATTGCCGCTCGCCGCGTCCACCGCCACGATGCTGCCGCGGAAGGTGCAACATTCGTAGGTCGGCTGCGCACCCGGCACCTCCTCGACCGATGCGACCGGCACGTAGAGGCGGCCGCTGGCGAGCGTCGGCGCGCCGGTGATGCGGGCAAACTTGTGATCGTCCGCCTGCTTCTTCCAGATCAGCTCGCCGGTGTTGGCGTCGACTGCGAACACGTTCGCCTTCAGGTCGCCGAAGTACACCGCGAAGCGACGGGCGATCGCGCCGACGGCAGGCGCTGCACGCACGCCGCTTTCCGCTTTGAACGACCAGATGATGCAGCCGCTGCCGGCGTCGAGCGCGTAGACGGTGCCGTTGTCGCTGCCGACGAACACGCGGCCGGCGACGATCGTCGGGTTGCCGTACGCCTGGGTGCCGCCAGGAAAGGCGAACGCCCATTTCAGTTTCAGGTTCGGGACGTCGGCCGCGGTGAGTCCCGGTTTCGGCTGATAGCGTGCGTTCGTCGCATCGGCGCCCCAGCCGTTCCACTGCGAGCCGGCTGTGATGTTCGCGATCGGCGCTGGTTTGGTCGTGCACAAGCCGGCGGCCGCAGATGCCGACGCGCCGAGCGGCTTGCCGGACAGATGCTCGGCCAGTGCGCGGCGTTCGGCGATGCTCAGCGTCGCGCCCTGCATCGACATCGAGCCGCTGGTCAGCGACAGGAGGACCGCGTCGGCGGTCCGATCCTTCAGGGCCTCCTTCGACGGCGTCCGCCCCTGCGGTTGATCGTGACAGCTCGCGCAGCTGGCCTTGTACAGTGCCTCCGCGTCGACCCCTTGCGCGACGACGGTCCGGCTAAAGCCGGACACTACCGCAACGAACGTCAGAACCCAGAACGAGAACCCTGAACCCTGAACCCTGAACCCTGAACCCGATCTCTGCGCCGTCATTGTTTCTTCGCCGTCCAGGTGCCGTCGCCAACACCGGCGATGTTGATCTTGCCCTTCATGCTGTCGCTGCCCTCGACGGTGCCCGTGTAGGTGAATTCGAGATTGGTGCCCTGCGCGTCGGCGGAGAACTTGAACGTGAGGTCGCGTCCCTTGATCGAACCGGTCACGTTGTCGATCTCGCCGAATTGCCCCGAATAGTGCCCTGTGAGCTTCTCGCCGTCCTGCTTCAAGGTGATCGTCGGCGTGCCGGAACCGGCTGCCGTTTCGACGTTGAAGAGCCATTTGCCGGTGACGTCGACCTTCGACGCCTGCTCCGCGTGCGCCGAGGCGGCAGCGAGAACGGTGATCGCCGCAATGGTCATCAAACGAACTCTCGATCTCATACGTGCTCCTCAGAGTCCGGCTCGAGCCGGAGGCTGCCCAACCCGAAAGATCTGGAACGCCACGAAGCCACGAAGGCACGAAGAATTTCTTCGTTGATCAGGGCTTCGACATTTCGTGTTTTCGTCGCAGTTTTCAACGCTTCACTGCCTCCAGTACGTCTCGATCAGCGTTCTTCCACAGCTTCTCCGCGAGCGCTCGCTCGGCGGCCGCAGTCTTCGCGTCCCCGTTGTGCTCCGCGACGAGAGCGAGCGCGTGATGCGTGCCGGCGTAGTTGGCGTCGTGCTCTCGCATCTGCCCGGCCACCCAGCCGGCGAAGTCCCAGTCCCCAACCTCGCGCGCCGCACGCCCGATGTCTTCGAGCGTGAAGAGCGTCTGCGTCCACGCGTCGGGCCCCGGCAGCGCCCGCGCTTTCTTCGCGACGTCCTGCAGCATCGTGCGCCCCTTGTCGCGCTGCCCGGTGCGAAGGAAGAACTCGCCCTGCAGCGCCTGCAGCGGCACGGCCACGAGGCCGCCGCCTTCGGCGCCGCGAATCGCCCGCAGCGCCGCGTTCGCCTCGTCTGCAGCCGCCTGAAACTGCTCCAGCGCGAGGCGCGCATGGCCCGCCGCCACGTGTCCGGCGGCGCTCACCACCGGCGAGCGGTGTGACGCCAGCGTAGCCGCCGCGTCGACCGCTTCCGCCGCGCGGCCGCGTGCAACTAGGAACATCGGCCACGCGCGCGTGTTGAACTCCTGCACCAGCAGGGAGGAGTTCAGTGCGAAGGACCGCTTCAACAGTTCCTCCGCCTTCTTCATCCGGCCGTCGTACTGATAGGAGGCCGCCAGCAGATCCAGGTTGTGCTGGTAGTGCCAATCGTACTCGACCGGAATCTTCTCCGCGTCGAGGTACGCGGACTCCAATGCGTCCGCCGCACTGAACTCCGCGATCGCGTCCTCGATCCGTCCGGTGCGCCGCAGGCTGTGTCCGTGCATGTGCCGCGCGTGCGGCACCTCGGGCGCCATCTTCGCATAGATCGCGGCCTCGGCGAGCGCCTGCGCCACGACGCCGCTGTTCTCGTACGCGTGTGCGAGGAAGTGGTGGGCCGCGAAGTGAGTGGGGGCGAGCGACCTGGCCTTGTCATAGAAGCGGACCGACCCGGCGTTGCTGCCTTGTCCGCGCTCGGCGGGATCGGATGTCTCGGCCTGACCTCGTTGCAGCCACAGCTCTTCGTCGTTCGGGAACTCGGTCAGCGCGCGATCCAGCGCCGCACGGTAGGCCGCCAACTTCGACGTATCGAGCGGCGCTGCCTCCGCCGCCATCTGCAGCGCCCGGAGCTCGACGTGACGCCTGCCGTGTCCCTCGGCCGCGAGCGTTTGCGCATGCTCGAGCGCCGCCCGTGCTTCCGCCGGCGCGCTCAGCTCCGTGTACGCGATCGTCAACCCGGCATGCGCCAGCGCCAGCGCCGGATCGAGCCGCAGCGCCTGGTTGAACGAGCGCGCTGCCTCCAGCCACACGTACGAGTGCAGATAGGCAAGCCCCTGATCGTAGAACTTCTGCGCCTCCGCAGACGAGGTCTTCACGGCATCGTGCGCGACACCGATTCCGGTCCTCATCGGAACGGGACGCTCTGCAAAGGAGACCAGGCCGGACGCCACGGCAGCGATCAGGAGACTTGTCACAGGCAATCGACGGCAGGCGTGAAGGCCTGCGCTATCGAAGCCACCAGTCTATCGAAAACAAAAGGGCGGTGGCCTCTGCAGGAATCGCAAGGCGGGAAGGCAGGAAGGCTGAAAGGAAAGGTTTGAATGAACGAAGGATGAAAGGAACGCCTTCCCGCCTTCTCTACCTTTCCTTCCCGCCTTTCCGCCTTTCCGCCTTCTTCAGAAGTCGAATTGCGCGCCGAGCTTGAAGAAGCGCGACTGCAATACGTTGGTCGGACGCAGGTACTGGGTCGACGCCAGCGTCGAGAACGTGTTCGTCACCGCGAATGGCCAGTTGCTGTTGAAGATGTTGTACGCGTCGAAGTCGACGCGGAACCGGTAGCGATCGAACTTGATCCGCTTCGACGCCCGCAGGTCGAGTTGCTGCAGATTGTATGTGCCGTACTCGGTGCCCGGCTGAATCAGGCTGATGATCTCGCCCGACGGCCGTCCGGCCGAGAGCGGCCGACCGAGCGCCTGCGTAACGGCTGCGGCAGGCGCCGTCCACGTCGCGAGAATCGACGTCCCGGCGCCGCCGTTCTGCACGCCGCGGGTGAACTGGTAGGTGCCACTGAGCTGAATGTCCAACGGCAAGGTGTACGTCCCCAGGATCTTGGCGTCGGGCCGGAACGGGTACTCCTGGTGGCAGGCGCGACTTCCATCCGGAAAGATCTCGGTGAGCTCGGACTGCGCGTTCGCCGTGCCGGCGCCGATGGTCGTCAAGCCACCATCGAGAATGACCGACTTGATGCCGGCGTCGACGAGGTTGCACTCGTCGAAGACGCGCCGCGTGGCGCTGACGCCGGCCTGCACGAACGCGCCCTGCTTGAACCGCGAGATGAGATTCACGTCGAACCCTGAATAGGTGTTGGTCTCGCCGCCGTAGTTCGACGAGAACGTGAGCAGGCTGCTCGGCGTCACGCTGACGAGCGCCGGCTTCAGGTCGTAGAGGCCGCAGACCGGATAGCCGCCGGCGCCCGGCAGGTTCGGATCCGCCGGCGCCGACAGGCAGAACGGCCCGTCGTAGCTGCTCTTGTCGTAGCGCTGATCGACAGTGACCGTCTGGTTGCCGAACGTGCGACGGTACCACCCGCCCGAGATCGACATCCGCGGTGCAATCTCGTGCTGGGCGCTCACCGTGTACTCGAGGTTGTAGGCGCGCGCGAACCAGCCTTCCAGCACGGCCGGATCGGTGAGCGTCGTCGACGCGACGTTGCGGCCGAAGTTCGAGCTCGTCGAGGGCGCGAGCTCGTTGAGCTGCAGGTTGCCGGCCGCGTCGAACGGCGACCCGTTGTTGTCGAGATCGCGCCACGGGCGCGCGTCCATCAACCCGACGGTCGTCTCGGGGTTGTTGTTATCGGTGATGCTGCCGGCCGCAAGGCCGACGCCGTTGACATAACGCGCGATGCTCCCCTTGATCGCCGTCCGGCCGTTGCCGAACAGATCGTAAGAGATCCCGACGCGCGGATTGAGGTCCTTCCAGTTGGTGACCCGCCCGACGCAGTTGGCGTTGAGGTTGTTCTTGCCGTCCGGACACTCGTTGTAGGTGATCGCCTGATTGAAGGTGCCCGCCGGCAGCGTTTCGGGATCAGCTGCGCTCATGAACCAGTCCCAGCGGAGGCCGGCGTTGATCGTCGCGCGGTTGATCGTCCACTTGTCCTGGACGAACACGCCGCTGTCGTTCTTGATGGAGTTCTTGCGGTCGGTCGGGATGCGAAGCGTCACGCTGACCGGGTTCAGGTTGCCGCTCGCCAGCAGCCCGTTGTAGGTGACCGGCTGGATGTCGCGCGTGTACTGCTGCGTGAGGCGCCACTGCGCCTGGCTGATCGACGCGCCCATACGCAGCGAGTGCGAGCCGGTCACGTACGATGCGGCGAACTGTTCGGTGAACAGCTTCGAGAAGTGATCGGCCGGGTTGTTCCACGCGGCCGCATACGCGTTGGTCGACTGATCCAGGAGCGTCACCAGGGGCTGCGCGCCCGCGA
>DATFXR010000266.1:0-6984 GCA_035315685.1 Vicinamibacterales bacterium
GCACTACGGCCGCTACGGCTCCGGCTCCGACGACGAGCGGCTCTTTCCGCTGTTTCTCGGCTATCCGGACCTCGTGCGCGGATATGACATCGCGTCGTTCGATTCGTCCGACTGCATTCAGACGGTCGTGAGCAGCTGTCCCGCATTCGATCGCCTCGAAGGCAGCCGGATACTCGTGGCGAATCTCGAGTTCCGCTTTCCGCTGCTTCGTCCGTTCGGCGCGACGCAGGGGATGTACGGACCGGTGCCAATCGAGGTCGCCTTGTTCGCGGACGGCGGGCTCGCCTGGAATGGCCTCCAGGCGGCCTCGGTGCCGACCTCGATTTTCAGCGTGCCGCAGCAGCCGCATCCGTTCGACTGGCGCGACGGCGTCGCGAGCGCAGGGGTCGCGCTTCGCGTCAACCTGTTCGGCTTCGCGATCGGCCAGTTCGACTTCGCGCATCCGTTCCAGCGGCCCGGCCGCGGCTTTGTGTTCCAGTTCAGCCTGACTCCGGGATTCTGACGTCGAGACGCGAACGACGCGCAGGAAGCGGCGCAGCCGACGAAGCGCCGTGCTACGCTCCGCAGACAGCGAAGGAGTTGCCTGCGATGCGTTTCGTCACGGCCGTCATGATCGTCGCCTGCGTGTCGACTGCTGCACCGGCTCGCGCGCAGAAGATTCAGCTTTCGCTGATTGCGCGCAGTGAAGGACGCCCCGACCGCGACGCGACCGCGTCGGCGCTGTACGACGAGGTGCGAAAGGGGCTCGAAGCGCTCACCGACGTCGAGCTCGTCCCGTCCGACGGCTCCCGTCGCATCGTGTGGATTATCGGCGGCGCCACAGCGGGACAGTACGCGGCGTCGCTGATGGTGACCGAGCGCTACGATCGCGAGACGCTGATGGTACTGGGCATCGAAGACGACGACATGGCGCATCGCATGATGGCGCTGCAAATCGTCGCCGACCACCAGATCTTCACCGGAAAAAGCCTCCAGGATCTCGCCAAGCGCATCGTCACCGCCATCGACACCGGCGCGCTGGCCCGGGTGCGGAAGCTGCCACCGCGTGAGAATCAAGAATTGAGAATTAAGAATTAGGAATTCGTGACACGCATTCTTGATTCTTACTTCCTAATTCTTAATTGCCCGAGTTCGGCTATGCTCCGCGGCATGAGCTTCATTTCTCTGTCGGCGGCGCGGTCTCTCCTCGCTGGCACCGTTGGTGTACTCGTTGCCGGTGGCGCTGCGTTGCGCGGCGCGCAGGCGCCGGTACCCGCCCGCGCGGCAATGTATACGGACGCCCAGGCTGCCGCGGGCGAGTCGCTCTACCGCCGGTCGTGCGCCAGTTGTCACGGCGCCACGCTCAGCGGCGGTACGGCGCCGCCGCTCACCGGCGCCGCATTCGAGTCGAGCTGGAGCGATCCGCGGGTGACGCTGGCGGACGTCTTCTTCATCGCGCGCACGACGATGCCGCCGCGCGCCTCGGGCACGCTGACCGCGCCGGATCACGCCGCGGTGTTCGCCTACATCCTCAAGATGAACGGTTTCCCGGCGGGCGCGACCGCGCTGACCGCGACGTCGGAGCAGCTCGAGGCGGCGCATCTCGCGATCGCGAATCGCACCGCGGCGCCGCCGCCGCCCGAATTCATTCCCGGTGCAGCCGCCGCGGCAGCCGCGACGAGCGGGCCTGATCAGGCAACGCTCACGCGTGCGTCGCAATCGACCGACTGGCTGTTGCACACGCACGACTACGGCGGCACACGCTTCTCGCCGCTGCGCGAGATCAACGTCACGACCGCGACGCGGCTCACACCCGCCTGCCTGTTCCAGGTCGGTGAGCGCGACAATTTTCAGACCGGCCCGATCGTCTACAACGGCACGATGTACATCACGACGACCGCCAGCACGGTCGCGCTCGACGCGTCAACGTGCCGCGTGAAATGGCGCCACGCGTGGCAGCCGCGCGAGACCGTCGCGTTCCAGCGCAATCGCGGCGTCGCAATCAAAGACGGCCGCGTGATTCGCGGCACCCCCGACGGCTATCTGCTCGCGCTGAATTCCGAGACCGGCGCGCAGTTGTGGGCGCGCCGAATCGGACGGCCGGCCGAGGGCGAGATCTTCGTCATGGCACCGATCCTCTTCGAGGACCTCGTGTTGATCGGGCCCGCACTGAGCGAGCGCAACGTCCAGGGGTGGGTCGGCGCATTTCGCGCCTCCGATGGCACGCCGGTCTGGCGGTTCAACACCATTCCACAGCCCGGCGAGCCGGGATTCGAGACGTGGAAGAACCCGAAGGGCATTCCGATGGGCGGCGGCGCGGTCTGGACATCGTTCGCGCTCGACACCGAGACCGGCGATCTCCACCTCGCGGTTACCAATCCGGCGCCCGATCTCCCGGTACATTTGCGGCAGGGCACGAACCTCTACACCAACTCGATGATCGTGCTCGATGCCCGGACGGGAAAGCTGCGCTGGTACCGGCAAATGGTGCCGAACGACTCGCACGACTGGGACCTCACACACGCCACGCCGATGTTCAGCACGACGATCAACGGCGCGACGCGCCACCTCGTGGTGACGACCGGCAAGGACGGTGTGCTGCGCGCGCTCGATCGCGAGACGCACGGCGTGCTGTACGAGACGCCAGTCACCACACGCGAAAACGCCGAGACGCCGGTGATTACCACGCCGACGCGCGCGTGCCCCGGCGTCCTGGGCGGCACCGAGTGGAATGGTCCCGCGTACAACCCCGACACGAACCTGTTGTACGTGCCGGCCGTCGACTGGTGCGCGACCTTTACCGCGTACGAGCAGGTGCGGTTCATCCCCGGCAAGGGCTACATGGGTGGACGCACGGACCTCGATCCGATCGACAGGTCGCAGGGGTGGCTGACGGCAATCGACGCGTCGAATGGCGCCGTGAAGTGGAAGTATCGGTCGGCGAGACCGATGGTGGCGGCGGTCACGACGACCGCAGGCAATATCGTGATGACCGGCGAGCTGACCGGCGATTTCACGATCTTCGACGCGACGAGTGGCGCGATCCTGTACCGCTTCAACACCGGTGGTCCGGTGGGCGGCGGTATCGTCACGTATGCAGTCGCCGGCAAGCAGTACGTCGCCGTCGCGTCGGGCAGCCCATCGAACTTCTGGGTCGAACGCAGTCCCGGTGCGCCGACGATCATCGTCTTCGCGTTGCCCGGCAGTCCGGCAAGCTGATAGCCAGACTCCTGGCCGCCTCGCTGAGCTAGCCCCCCAGCCCCCAGCCCCGACTCGCGGCCGCCGGGGTTGATTCCGCGGCCACCTTGAAGTATCCTTTCATCCGGTTTAACGGATGAATGCACGCCCGGCGGAAATTCTCGACCGCCTCGCCGCCCTCGCCGATGTGACGCGGAGCCGTGCGCTGCTGCTGCTCGACGGCCACGAGCTGACGGTGTCCGAGCTCTGCAGCATCATGCAGCTGCCGCAGTCGACGGTCAGCCGCCATCTGAAAGCGCTGGCCGATTCGGGATGGGTCACGGCGCGATCGGAAGGGCCAAGCAATCTCTATGCGATGTCCCGCGAGGATCTCGACCCGGCGGCGCGGCGGCTGTGGCTGCTGGTGCGCGATCAGGTGGCGGCGGCGCCGGCAGCTGGACAGGATCAGCGCCGACTCAGGGCCGCGCTCGCCGCGCGGCGGACGAAATCGCAGGAGTTCTTCTCGTCGTCCGCAGGACAATGGGACAGGCTGCGCGACGAGCTGTTCGGCGACCGCTTCCACTTGCTGGCGTTCTCGGCGTTCGCCGACGCCGATTGGGTCGTCGGGGATCTGGGATGCGGCACCGGTCAGGTGAGCGCCGCGATCGCGCCGTTCGTCGCACGAGTGATCGCGGTGGACGGCTCCTCCGCCATGCTGCAGGCGGCGAAAAAGCGCCTGCAGGGGATCGGCAGCGTCGAGCTGCGGCGCGGCGAGCTCGAAGCGCTTCCGATCGACGCCGCGAAGCTCGACGCGGCGATGCTGATGCTCGTCCTGCATCACGTGTCGGAGCCGGAGCGCGCCATTGCGGAAATGGGGCGCGTGCTGAAACCGGGTGGCCGCGCGCTCATCGTCGACATGCTCGCGCACGACCGCGAGAGCTACCGGCAGCAGATGGGTCATGTGCGGCTCGGCTTCGACGAGGCGTCGATCGGGCGACTGTTGACCGACGCCGGTTTTGGCGACACGCGTGTCGTATCGCTGCCACCGGATTCACGCGCGAAGGGTCCGGGATTGTTCGTCGCGACGGGACGGAAGGCATGAGGGCTTCCGCTGCACGACGGGATTTGGAAAACGAGGAGAGACGATGGCAACAGTGACCGAGAAGATGCACCCGTTCGCGGCAGCAATGGCCGTCGGCCGGGAACCGTTCAAAGTGAAGGACCTCGCGCTCGCCGAATTCGGCCGCAAGGAAATCCGGCTCGCCGAGCAGGAGATGCCCGGCCTGATGGCGCTGCGCAAGCAGCACGGCGCGACCAGACCGCTGGCCGGCGCGCGCATCATGGGCTCGCTGCACATGACGATTCAGACCGCCGTGCTGATCGAGACGCTCACCGAGCTCGGCGCCGACGTCCGCTGGGTGTCGTGCAACATCTTCTCGACACAGGATCACGCGGCCGCGGCGGTCGTCGTCGGTCGGCCGGCGACCGGCGGCACGGCGAAGGATCCGAAAGGCACGCCGGTGTTCGCCTGGAAGGGCGAGACGCTGGAGGAGTACTGGTGGTGCACGAGCGAAGCGCTCGAATGGCCGGACGGCACTGGCCCAACGCTGATCGTGGACGATGGCGGCGACGCGACGCTGGTGGTGCACAAGGGGGTCGAGTTCGAGAAGGCGGGCAAGGTACCGGTGTTCAAGGCCGAGAGCGAGCCGGAGGAATGGGGCGTGATCCTCGACTGCATCCGTACGTCGATGGGGAAAGACCGGTCGCGCTGGACGCGCATCGCTTCGACCATCCGCGGGGTCAGCGAGGAAACGACGACCGGTGTGCATCGGCTCTACCAGATGATGGAGGCGGGCACGCTCCTGTTCCCGGCGATCAACGTCAACGACTCGGTGACCAAGAGCAAGTTCGACAACATCTACGGCTGCCGTCACTCGCTGCCGGACGGTCTGGCGCGTGCGACGGACGTGATGCTCGGCGGCAAGGTCGCCGTGGTGTTCGGCTACGGTGAAGTCGGCAAAGGCTGCGCGCAGGCGCTGCGCGGGCAGGGCTGCCGCGTCATCGTCACCGAAATCGACCCGATTTGCGCGCTGCAGGCGGCGATGGAAGGCTACCAGGTCGACACGATCGACAACCTCGTCTCGACTGCGGACATCTTCATCACCGCGACCGGGAACCACAACATCATCACCGTCGATCACATGAAGCGGATGAAGGACAAAGCGATCGTCGGCAACATCGGGCACTTCGACAACGAGATCGACATGGCCGGGTTGAAGAAGTTCCCGGGCATCGAGCGGATCACCATCAAGCCGCAGTACGACGAGTTCCGTTTCCCCGACGGCCACAGTGTGATGGTGCTCGCCGAAGGCCGGCTGCTGAACCTCGGCTGCGCCACCGGGCATCCGAGCTTCGTGATGTCGGCGTCGTTCACCAATCAGGTGATCGCGCAGCTCGAGCTGCAGCAGAATACGGGCAAGTACGAGAAGAAGGTCTACATGCTGCCGAAGCACCTCGACGAGCAGGTGGCACGGCTGCACCTCGATCACCTCGGCGTGAGGCTGACGAAGCTCACGCCGGACCAGGCGGACTACATCGGCGTGCCGGTCGACGGACCGTACAAGCCCGACCACTATCGGTACTAGGGGCTGGGGGCTGGGGGCTAGGGCCTGGGGGGGTGGTGACTGTAGGAGCCCGCTGAAGCTGACCATCAAAGCGCTCACGCCGGATCTCTGGCCCGCGCTCGAGGACCTCTTCGGTCCGCGCGGCGCGTGCAGCGGCTGCTGGTGCATGTACTGGCGGATCGGCGCCGGCTACAGGCGCCGCCCGGCGAGCCGCAACAAGGCGGACTTCCGGCGGATCGTGAGACGCGGTCCGCCGCCCGGCCTCCTCGCCTTCGACGGCGACATCGCGGTCGGATGGTGTCAGCTGACGCCGCGCGCGGATCTGGCGATCGTCGATCGCACCTGGCGGCTCAGACGCATCGACGAGGTGCCGGTGTGGTCGATCTCCTGTTTCTATGTTCGGAAGGGTTACCGAAGGGGCGGTGTTAGCGCAGCCTTGATCAACGGCGCGATCCGGGCCGCGAAGCGTGCCCGGGCGCCGGCGATCGAAGCGTATCCGCTCGACGCCGCGCTGACGCCGAGCGCATCCAGCACGGGGTTCGCCTCGACCTTCGAACGGCTCGGCTTCAAGACCCTCGTCCGCCACGTGCCGACGCGGCCGATCATGCGCCTCGACCTCGAAGACGTATGATCGGCGCATGAGACGCATCACCCTCCATCTCGCCGCGGGCTCGCTCATCGCGCTCGTCGCGACCGCCGCGCTCCCGCAGGCACAGCAACAGTCCGGGCTCAGCGCCGCGGACAAGCAGCGACGGATCGAGATGGAGAACGAGCTCCAGTCGATCGCCATCGTCGAGCGCAAGGTGATGCTGCCGATGCCCGACGGGGTTCGGCTCGCGACCGACATCTATCGCCCGAAGAACGTCGCGAACGCGCCGATCGTCTTCGTGCGCACGCCGTACAACTTCAACTTCTGGGACGTGCAGAACGGGGTGCCGGCCGACATGAGCGCGCAGCTCGCCGCCGTGAAGCGCGGCTACGCCTACGTGGTGCAGAACGAGCGCGGCCACTTTTTCTCTGAAGGTAACTACGACATCCTCGGCTCGCGGCAGGACGGCTACAACACGATCGACTGGCTGACCGGACAGTCCTGGTCGAATGGCAAGCTCGGAACGACCGGCTGCTCGTCGACCGCGGAGTGGCAGATGGGGGTCGCCGCCCTGGGCCACCCCGGCTTCGCCGCGATGAACGTGCAAGGATTCGG
>DATFXR010000267.1:0-4072 GCA_035315685.1 Vicinamibacterales bacterium
ACCGTGTACTGACGGATACCGGCGTTCGGCGAGTCGCGGCGGCCGGTCGGGTCCATCCAGTCGAACCGCTCGTACAAGTGATCGTGGCCATTGATCACGACGTCGACGCCGAATTCGTACAGCACCTGCCAGACCGGCCGCATCAGGGCGTTCGAGCCGGCGCTCGGCCCCGAGGTGAAGAGCGGGTGATGCCAGTAGGCGAGCGTGCATCGCGATGTCGGCGAGAGCTTGTTCATCTCGAGGTCCCGGCGCAACCATGTCAGTTGCTCGGACCCCGGGCCGACCGGCGTGTTGCTGTTGAGTGAGACGACGTGCCAGCCGCCGAGCGTGTAGCTGTAGAAGCCGGCGCCGCGATCACCGGCGCGATCGGCGAAGTAGTCGAAGTACGGAACGCCGAGAGACGGCGGGTTGTATTCGTGATTCCCGGGACTGGGACGCGTGCGATTCCTGAACCGTCCCCATCGCGGTCCATAGCAGTTCGCGTATTCCGCGGCGGTCCCGTCGAAGTAGGCGTTGTCGCCCGCCGTGAACACGACCGCATCGGGTATACGGTCGATCAGCCGCGCGGTGGCTTCAGCATTTGCGCCGCCGTCAGGCGCCGTGCAATCGCCGATATCGCCCGCGCCGGCCAGCGTGACAGGCGGTGACGGCGTGGGCGCCGGCGTAATAGGTCCAGGGCCTGGAGCAGGCGTCGGGCTGGGGGTGACTGTGCTGTTGCCGCTGCAGCCTATCGCCAGGGCCAGCACGAAGAGGACCGCCGCAAAGGCCCCCAGCCGAATCCTCATGTTCTCTAAAGAGCATTATTGTCCGCCTCAGCCTTGGTGTATAGTGCTTACCTCAGCAAAACAGCAAAATGTTGAAAAGGTGTGTCGGCGATCACCCCGGTGGGGCCCGCCGACCGAGCGGCTCGCGGCCGGCGGAACGGCAGAGGCGAGTGCGAATCGGTCCGTCCACGTCCGTCTCATTGCCGGGATTTATCCCGGACCACTGTGGCGGACGCAGTTTCGTGCAGCGTGCGGTCTGCTGATCGCACCCGAGCCGACCGGCCGACTGCTCCTGGCGGCGCGGCGTGATTGCCGTCGTTCGATGACAGAGACGCTGACGTTACTGACCGTGGCCGTTGCCAGGGAGCATCCGACACAAGAGCCCGCATGACGACCCGATCCGGACCTCCGGTCGACCAGCTGATTACCGCCGTCCCGGAGCGGCGCGCGGTGATCCTCGACGTCATTCGACGCGCCCGCGGTCGGATCACGCTCTCGCTGTTCCGCTGTAATGACCAGGCGATTTTTCGCGAGCTGAGCGCCGCGACCGCCCGCGGCGTCGCCGTCGATGTGCTGGTGACGTCGAGAGTGAAGGGCGGACAGAAGAAGATTGAAAAGCTGTGGCGCGCGCTCGAGGAGACCGGCGCCACACTCACCTCCTATACCGATCCCGTCGTGAAATATCACGCCAAGTATCTCGTCGCGGACGATGGGCCGGCGATTGTCGCGACGCTGAACTTCACGAAGAAATGTTTCAAGAAGACCTGCGACGCGCTGGTGGTCACGCACGATCCCCAGGTGGTGTCCGGGCTGCGTGCGCTGTGGACCGCCGACTGCGCATGCGCGCCGCTGCCGGCTGATCTGCCCGAACGGCTCATTGTCGGCCCCGAACGTGCGCGCCGTCAGTTCACGGCGCTGATCGAGCAGGCACGACACAGCATCCGTCTCCTCGACGCCAAGCTGTCGGATCCCGACCTCGTCTCGCTGCTCAACACCAGGCGCGCGGCGGGCATCGATGTCGAGGTGTTTTCGGGCAAGCGCGCGGGCGCGCTGAAATCGCACGGGAAGATCCTGCTGATCGACGATGGCACGGTTGTCGTCGGCAGCCTGGCGCTCGCGGCGCTCAGCCTCGACTTCCGGCGCGAGGTCGCCATCGTCGTCACCGAGCCGGCCGCGGTGGCGGCGGCGATCGATCTGTTCAACCTGGTTCGCGATGCCGCGTCTGAGTCGACACGGCCATCGCAGGGCGCTGTTGACGAGGCTCAGTGCTGATCGCCCTGTGCGTGGCGGCCATCCTGGTCGCGCCAGCCGACGCCACGCCCGACGTGTCGGCGCAGCAGTCAACGGCGGCGCCGCAGCCGGATCACGCGGACAAGAAGGCGAAGAAGAAGAAAAAGAAGAAGACGCCGAAGGCCACCGACCCGGCGCCCGACGAGCCGATCGATCAGGAGTCTGTCGAGAAGGGCGACGGCGTCCGGTTCGTGTGGAAGCAGCATCCGTCGGTGCGGTTCGGCGACATCGCGCGCGTCGATTTCCAGATGAAAGTGCAGGTGGACGGGCACTCGTCGTACGGGCCGGTCAAGGGCCTCGACCCGTGGGACGTGCATCGCAACCGCATCGGCATTCAGGGCAATCTCTTCAAGCATATCGAGTACGAAGTCGAGCGCGAGCTGACCGAAAAGGAGCTCACCGAGAAGGACGTGCTGCTCGGTCTCACGCCCAGCTCGCAGTGGAAGGACGTCAACGTCAACCTGACCTACGTCAACGACGCGCAGGTCCGGATCGGCCGGTTCAAGATCCCGTTCGGCCTCGACGAGCTCACCGGCGTCACCCATAACGATTTCGTCTACCGCTCGCTCGGCGCGATCTATCTCGCGCCGGCGCGCGATACCGGGGCGATGGTCCACGGCCGCTTCTTCAAGCACGGGCTGAACTACTGGGCCGGCGGCTTCGCGCACGACGGCGACAACGCGCGGTCGAAGAAGATCGAAGGCGGCAACGGGACGTTTGCGGGGCGTCTCACCGGGAGGCCGTTCCGCGCGTGGGTGCCCGGAGCGGTTGGTTCGATCGAGCTCGGTACGGCGTTCACGCTTACAGACGTGACCGACGACTCGTTCAGACCGAACGGCTTGCGCGGCCGGACTGTCATGACGCAGGACACGTTCTACGAGACGGTGTACGTGAAGGGCCACCGGCAGCGCTGGGAAGCCGATCTCGACTGGACCGCCGGACCGGCATCGGTGCGAGCCGAGTACACGCACGTCACCGACCAGCGCGAGGGCCAGGGACTCGGCGATGAAACGCTGCCCGATGCGCGGGCGCGCGCCTGGTACGTGTCAGGAACGTGGGTGGTGACCGGCGAAGACAAGAAGCGGCCGCTGAAGGCGGCGGCACCGCTGTTCCAGGGCGGTATCGGAGGCGTCGAAGTGGCGGCGCGCGTCGAGCGACTGTGGTTCGACAGCGTCGGGACGGCTCTCGACGAGCCGTTCCGCAATCCCCGAGCGCAGACGATCTTTCCCGGTGGCAACCGCGTGCTGACTCTCGGCGTGAACTGGACGCTGAACCGGTTCGTGAAGGTGCAAGTGAATGGCATGCGGGAACATGTGGAAGATCCCGACCGTAATCCTGTACCGAACGGCGCCGCGTTCTGGAGCCGGGTGCTCCGGTTTCAGTTCCTGCTTTAGGGTCGGTGTGGGAGAGGCATGACATGCTTCTGAGCCGGAACCGGATGCGGGCCCTGGTCGCCGCCACGATGCTCGTGGCTGCTTCAACCGCTGCGGCCCTCGCTCAGACGCCGGCTCCCGCCGCCGCCGATCCAGCGGATCGCTTCTTCGACGATACCGTCGTCCACGAGATCAAGCTCGCCTGCAACACGCGCGACTGGGAATCGCTCAAGCAGCACTATCTCGACGACACCTATTACATCTGCGATTTCCGCTGGAACGACCAGGTCGTTCGCAACATCGGCATTCGATCGCGCGGGACCGGCAGCCGCAGCGGCGTGAAACCGGGTCTGCGGGTCGATTTCGACAGGTACACGACGGACCAGAAGTTCCTCGGGCTCAAGTCGGTCATCCTCCGGAACAATACGCAGGACCCGTCAGGTTTGCGCGAGCGCCTCAGCATGTTGATTTTCCGGCGCATGGGCGTGAAAGCGGAGCGCGAAGCCGACACGCGTCTCTACGTCAACAACGTCTACGTCGGCCTGTACACGATCGTCGAGTCGATCGACAAGGTGTGGCTGAAGAAGAACTACGGCGAGAACGACGGCTACCTGTACGAGTACAAGTTCGACAACGCGGCGCCCG
>DATFXR010000268.1:0-3161 GCA_035315685.1 Vicinamibacterales bacterium
ACCGTACGGAAACGTCGGCGGCTACAACAACTTCTGGCTCGATCCCGGTTCGCACTACACCGCGATCGACGGCCAGCGGCGGGCGTCGCTCCTCGTCGATCCGCCAGACGGTCGTCTGCCTCCGCTCACGCCGGAAGCGCAGAAGCGCCGCAGCACCGACGCATACGCGCGGCGCCCGACGTCCGACGAAGGCGCGCGCGAAGACGATCCGGGCTTCGAAGGGTCGGAGGCCTACAACGATCCGGAGATCCGGCCGCTCGCCGAACGATGCCTGGTCGGCTTCAGCTCCACGTCCGGCCCGCCGATTCTGCCGACCTACTTCTACAACAACCTCCATCAGATCGTGCAGACGCCGGACTCCGTGATGATCCTCACCGAGATGGTGCACGATGCGCGGGTCATCCGGATGAACGCGTCGCACGCGCCGCCGACGGTCCGCAAGTGGCTCGGCGACTCGATTGGCCACTGGGAAGGCGATACGCTCGTCGTCGAGACGACGAACTTCACGGACAAGACGCGCTTCCGGGGATCCACCGAGAACCTGAAGGTCACCGAACGCTTCACGCGCCTCGACGCAAGGACGCTGCGCTATCAATTCACCGTCGAGGATCCGCAGACGTGGACCCACCCGTGGACGGCGGAGTACGCATGGCCGGCGACGCCGGACCTGATGTACGAATACGCGTGCCACGAAGGCAACTACGCGCTGGGCAACATCCTCCGCGGCGCGCGGCTGAAGGAGAAGGACGAGGCCGAGAAGAAGTCCAGACAGCAGTGATCTGGCGGAACTGACGGCGTAGTGTCCGGCTTCAGCCGGACCGTCGCGACGCGCAACATCGATCACCGTCCGCCTGAAGGCGGACAATACCGAAGCTACGCTTCAATCTACGAAATAATCTCGTGGAGCACGTTGCCTGACACGTCGGTGAGACGGAAGTCGCGTCCGCTGTAGCGATACGTCAGCTTCGTGTGATCGATCCCGAGCAGATACAGAATCGTCGCGTGCAGATCGTGGACGTGCACCGGCTTCTCGACGGCTTTGAAGCCGAAGTCGTCGGTCGCGCCGTAAACGATACCTCCTTTGACGCCGCCGCCCGCGAGCCACATCGTGAACCCGAACGGATTGTGATCGCGGCCGTTCTGCACCTGGCCGGCGCCGCCGCCAACCTCCATCACCGGCGTGCGGCCGAACTCTGATCCGCAGACGACCAGCGTGTCCTTGAAGAGCCCGCGCGACTTCAGATCCCTGAGGACGGCCGCGAACGGTTGATCTGAATCCTTCGCGTTCTTGCGGTGGGCCTGGATGTCGGCGTGGGCGTCCCATGGATCGCCCTTCGCATAGTAGACCTGCACCATGCGCACACCGCGCTCCGCGAGGCGCACCGCCATCAGGCAGCCTCGCGCAGTGCTCCCCGGCCCATACAACTTCAGCGTCGCGGCGCTCTCCTTCCGGATGTCGAAGACGTCTGGCGCCTCGGTCTGCATCCGATAGGCGGTTTCCATCGACTGGATCGCCGCCTCGAGCTTCGGATCCTTCACTGGCTCGCGATCCATCTGCAGCCGGTTCAACGAGGTCAACAGATCGAGCTCGCGCCGCTGCTCGGTGAGCGTGAACTTGTCGTTGTGGATGTACGAGATCAGCGTCTTCGGATCGAAGTCCTTGCCGACGAGCGCGTCGTCGGTCTGCTTCTCGCTCTTCTCGATCTTGTCGGCGATGTAGGTGCCCTGATGCACGGCCGGCAGGAACGCGCTGTTCCACAGCGGCGGTCCGACCGTCGTCGGCACGTCAGGGCACAGCACCACGTAGCCGGGAAGGTTCTGGTTGTCGGTCCCGAGACCGTAGGTGAGCCACGAGCCGAGCGACGGACGGCCGACCTGCGTGTGGCCGGTGTTCATCATCAGCATCGACGGTTCGTGGTTCGGGATGTCCGTGTACATCGAGCGGACGAAGCAGATGTCGTCCACGCACTCGCCGACGTGCGGGAAGAGCTCGCTCACTTCGATGCCGGCCTTGCCGTATTTCTTGAACGTGAAGGGCGAGCGCATCAGCGCGCCGGTCTTGCGTTCGGTCGCGACCGATCCGCCCGGCAGCGGCTGGCCATGATACTTGTCGAGCATCGGCTTCGGATCGAAGCTGTCGACCTGTGACAGGCCGCCGTTCATGAACAGAAAGATGACGCGCCTGGCACGCGCCGGATGATCCAGCTTGCGGGGATCGAGCGTCCCGTCCTGCGCCAAGCCGCCGGCGGCCCGCATGATCGACTCGTTCACCAGGCCCGCGAACGCGAGCATGCCGAACCCGTTGCCGATCCGGCAGAGCGCCTCGCGCCGCGTCACCGGTTGCCGCTGTTTGTGACCCATCGCTCTTCGTCGTCTCCCAGCTCCAGCCCCACAGGCCCTAGTCGATGAACAAAAACTCGTTCGAGCTCAGAAGGATCTTGACGTACCGACCCCACGGCGTCGTCGGCAGCAGCTTCGGATCGTCTTTCTTCGACGACCCTGGCGCGACACCGGCCATCATGCCGGCCTCTTCCTTGTCCGGCTTCCGGCTCGCGTCGCTCTCCCCGCCCGACGCCTTGTCATTCTCCTTTGCGCTTGCTTTGGTGTCCTTCGCGCCTTCCTTCGCATCCTTCGCGCGACGTTCCTCGTACGCTTTCAGCGGTTCGGTCGCGAGGAACGACAGGCCCGCTCTGACCTCCGCGTCCGTGGCAGCGCGGCCGAAGATCAGGCGGTAGCTCTTCTGAATGCGCGCGGTGTTGTCAGCTTCCTGTGCGACGCGGCGGGCCAGCAGCTCGCCTTGCTGCTGCATGAAATCGCTGTTCATCAGGAACAACCGCTGCAGCGGGACGGCCGTGGTGAACCGCTTCTCCGCGGACAGATTCGGGCTCGGGAAGTCGAACAGCTGCAGATACTCGTCGAGCTTGTAGCGGCTCACTTTGCCGTACACGGTCCGGCGTGTGACCGACGGCGTCAACGGGACCGACGGACCGCCGGCTTTCAGATCGAGCGCGCCGGACACGAACAGCAGCGAGTCGCGCAGCTGCTCCGCGGTCATGCGATGGCGATCGAAGCGCCAGTACAGACGGTTGCCCCCGTCCTTCTCGAACGCCTGCTGGTCGAAGTCGGCGCTCAGCTGATAGACCGCGCTCAGCATGATGTCG
>DATFXR010000269.1:0-7951 GCA_035315685.1 Vicinamibacterales bacterium
TACTCGCTGGTGAGCGTCGGCACCGAGATCGCGCCGCTGCGGCCGTCGAGCACCGCTTCGCCCGACGTGCCGCCGCTCGAGCGTGCGCTGACGTCAGGCCTCGAGCGTGCGCGGCTCGCGCGGCATTACTTCAAGGCGAGCCTGCGGGATCCACGGAAAGCGGCGCGGCGCCTGTCGCAGATTGCGGAGCGGCGGCTTGGCCGCCTGCAGTCGTCGGTTGCCGCCGTGACGAACGATGCGCCGGCAGCCGCGGCGACATCCGACCTCAACGCGCAGGGCTGGGCGATCGGCTATTCGGTCGCGGGTGAAGTCGTCTCGGTTGGCGAAGGGATCACCGATCTCTCAGCCGGCGATCTCGTCGCCGCGGCGGGAGCGGGGCAGGCGAACCACGCGGACTACGTCGTCGTGCCGCGCAATCTCGTCTGCCGCGTGCCCGCCGGCTGTGATCTGAAGTCGGCGGCGTCCGCGACGGTCGGCGCGATCGCGCTGCAGGGTGTCCGCCGTGCCGCACCGCAACTCGGCGATCGCGTCGCCGTCATCGGACTCGGCCTGATCGGCCAGCTCACGGTGCAGCTCCTGCGAGCGGCCGGTTGTCAGGCGATCGGCTTCGATCTCGATCCGGCCCGCGTGACACGGGCGCGCGCGCTCGGCCTCGAGGCTGGCGCGGACAGCGCGGACGCGATGAAGGCGGTCGTCCGCGATCGCACCGGCGGCCACGGCGCCGACGCGACGCTCATGACCGCGGCGACGAAATCGCACGCGGTCGTGAACCTGGCGATGGAGCTGACGCGCGCCAAAGGAAAAGTGGTGATCGTCGGCGACGTTGGCCTGAACGTCGACCGCGCGACCTTCTATCGCAAGGAGATCGACCTGCTGATGAGCACGTCGTACGGTCCGGGCCGCTACGACCCGCATTACGAAGCCGAGGGACACGACTACCCGTACGGATACGTGCGGTGGACGCTGAACCGAAACATGCAGGCGTACCTGGAGCTGGTCGCGGCGGAGCGGGTCGCTGTCGCGTCGCTGATCGATCGCATCGCGCCGATCGAGTCCGCTCCCGCCGTGTACGACGAGCTCGCGAAAGCCGAGGGAGCGCTTCCGCTCGGCGTGATGATCGAGTATCCGGACGCCGATGCCGGCGCCGAGCCTGCCCGGATCACCATCGCTGGACATCGCGCCGCCCCGACAGGGCGAATCAATTACGCGCTGGTCGGTGCCGGAGCGTTCGGCACGGGCATGCTGGTGCCGCAGATGCGCAAGCGCGACGACCGCTATTTCCTGCGCGGGGTCGTCAGCCGCAGCGCGCAGGGGAGCAACTTCTCGCGCGACAATCAGGTGGAAGTGCTGGCGAGCGATCTCGACGCCGTGCTGCGCGATCCGGACTTCCATCTCATGGTCCTCGCGACGCGGCATCACGAGCACGCGGATCAAGTGGTGCAGTCGCTCGCTGCCGGCAAGCACGTGTTCGTCGAGAAACCGCTGGCGATCTCGTGGGACGAGCTCGATCGGATCGTTGCCGCTTACGACGCGAACCCAGCGCGACCTCTGCTGATGGTTGGTTTCAACCGACGGTTTTCGCCGGCGCTGCAGACGCTGCAACGGCAGCTTGCCGGCCGCCGCTCGCCGCTCGTCATTCAGTACCGCGTGAACGCCGGCTACCTGTCGCCGGATCACTGGGTTCACGGACCGCAGGGTGGCGGACGCAACATCGGCGAAGCCTGCCATATGTACGACGTCTTCCGGTTTCTCGCCGGAGCGCCGGTGCGATCGATCGACGCGGTCGCGATCGATCCCGGCGCGCTGCCGTACGCGCGCAGCGACAACTTCACTGCGACGATCGGCTACGACGACGGATCGATCGCGAGCCTCGTCTACACCGCGCTCGGCGCGAAGAGCGGCATGGGGAAGGAGCACATCGTTGTCTTCTGCGATCGAGAGGCATTCATCGTCGACGATTTCAGAAAGCTGACGAAGGCGAGCGACGGGGCCGTCCTCTGGCAGAGCGGAGAAGCGGACAAAGGCCATTTCGAGGAGTTGAGCCGGTTCGGCGACGCGATCGCCGGCGGCAAGCCGTCGCCGATTCCGTTCGAGGAACTGGTCGAGACTTCGGCGGTCGCGCTGTCGGTCGACGATCTCCTGCACGGTCGTGTCTGACGAATACCTGTACGTTTCGCCGCGGTTCGACGGCATATCGGTGTTCGCGACCGATGCGCTCGCACGGACCTCCGAGCGTCATCGCGTATTGCTCGATCCGGGCAACCCGACCGCCACGGCCGATCCCGCCGCTGCGCTGAGCAGTCGCAACGGCATCGGCGGCGTCGTCATCGGGCTCGCCAGCGGCCTGCCCGATCGGCGGCGGCTCGATCTCGCAGCGCGCGCGCTCGATCGCGGGCTTCGCGTGTGGCTGCACTGGCCCGACGAGCAGGCGGTCGAGCACGTCGATCGCGAACGGCTCCAGAGTCTCAGACGTCACCGCCACGCCGCGGTCGCGCTCGAAAAGGTCGGACGCCGCGCGCATACGGCGATGAAGGCCTGGGAGCGCATTCGTCCGGGTCTGCGCTGGATCTATCGCGGCCGTTTTCCGGTGCGCCGCTACGACATGCTGGCCGATCTCGAGCGCATGAGCCTGGACGCCCGGCCGGTCCCGTTCACGCGCCTCCCCGCATCGCCGTCGGCCTCCGATCGCATCGACCGTGGCCTCTATCTCCGTACCGACTTCTGGGCGCCGATCACCTCCGGCGGCAGCTACGGCCACACCTGCTACGTCGCGAAAGAGCTCGCCGCGGTCACGAGCCAGTTCGTGTGCATGGTGGCGAACCCGTTCAAGCTGCTCGACCAGCTCGGCGTGCACCAGGTGGTCATGGATCGGCCGACGACGATCATCAACGAGGACGCGATCGTCAGCGCGTCGACGCACTACTACCCGATCGTGAAAGCCGCGTGCGAGGTGCTGCGCCCCGCCTACATCTACGAGCGGTTGTGCCTCGGCAACTACGTCGCGGCGCTGCTCAGCCGCGAGCTGCAGATTCCGTACATCGTCGAGTACAACGGCTCCGAGATCTCGATGCAGAAGAGCTTCGACGGGACCTCGCCCTTCTATACCGACGTGTACCTGAAGGCGGAAGAGGTCGCGTTCCGGCAGGCGGCGCTGATCTCGGTGATCTCGGAACATGTGAAGAGCGACCTGCTGGCGCGCGGCGTGGACGCCCGGAAGATTCTCGTCAACCCGAACGGCGCCGATCTGGTGAGCTATGCGCCGGCGCCGGCGGAGGAGCGTGCGCCGCTGCGCGCGAGCCTCGGCTTCACCGATGCCGATCGTGTCGTCGGCTTCACCGGCACGTTCGGCGGCTGGCACGGCATCGACGTGCTGGCGGCCTCGATTCCAAAGATCTGCGCCGCTGCCGCCGACGCGCGGTTCCTGATCATCGGCGACGGCATCCACAAGCCACAGCTCGACGCCGAAGTGGAGCGCCACGGTCTCGACGAGCGCGTGCGGCGAGTGGGGCGTGTGCCGCAGGTCGAAGGCGCGCGGCTGCTCAAGGCGTGCGACATCTTCGTCTCGCCGCACAACACGCACATGATCGACAGCAAGTTCTTCGGATCGCCGACGAAGATCTTCGAGTACATGGCGATGGCCCGCGGCATCGTCGCCAGCGAGCTGGAGCAGATCGGAGAAGTGCTGTCGCCCGGACTGCGCCCGTCAGGTCTGGATCGGCCGGACGTCGCCGTGCGCGACGAACGGGCGGTGTTGTGCGCACCGGGTGACGTCGACGAATTCGCGCGCGCGGTCGTGGGCCTCGTGCGGCGTCCCGATCTGTCGTGCGCGCTGGGACGCAATGCGCGGCAGGCGGTCGTGGACCACTACTCGTGGCAGCGGCACGTCGAGCGACTGTGGGCCTTCGCGCGCGATCTGCCCTGGTCGGAGGATCGGCGCCGGCTCCAGACCGGCGACGCCTACAAGGATCAGGTGCAGAACCAATGGAACAACAACCCGGTCGGATCGGAGACCGCTCGCGGCGCGCAGCCGCGGTCGCTCGAATGGTTTCTCGATGTCGAGCGCTATCGGTATCAGGACTACGCGCCGTGGATGCCGGCGGTGATGGAGTTCGATCGGCACGCCGGCGAGCAGGTGCTCGAAATCGGCAGCGGCATGGGCACCGACCTCGCGCAGTTCGCGAAGCATGGCGCGGTGGTCACCGACGTCGACCTGTCAGAAGGCCATTTACGGCTCGCGGAAGAGAACTTCCGGCTGCGCGGCCTGGAGGGTCGCTTCATCCACCACGACGCCGAGTCGCTGCCGTTCGACGCCAACACGTTCGATCTCGTCTACTCGAACGGCGTCATCCACCACACGCCGAACACGAACCAGGTCGTCGCTGAGATCTACAGGGTCCTGCGACCGGGCGGCCGCGCGATCGTGATGGTCTACGCCGAGAACTCGCTGCAGTACTGGAGAAACCTGGTCTGGCACTTCGGCCTGAAGAGCGGCGATCTCGCGTCGCGGTCGATGGCCGACATCATGTCGCGCACGGTCGAGCGCACCGGGAACGATGCGCGGCCGCTCGTCAAGGTGTACACGAAGCCGCGTCTCCGCGCGCTGTTCGGCGCCTTCGAAGACCTGCGCATCCTCCAGCGGCAGATTTCGCCGGAGCTGGTACCGCGCCGCCTTCGACGCTTGATGCCGGTCGTCGAGCGGGTGGCCGGCTGGAACCTCATCGTCAAGGCCCGCAAGCCTTCGTCGCGCTGATGCTCACGCGCGCCGCTCGCTACCTGAAACGTTTTCGCGCTGTGGTCGCGCCACCGGCGTCAGTGCCGCCGCCGCGCCGGTGGCCCGACGAATTGCGCGATGCGGGAACGGATTGGGCGGCGTGGATCGCTCGCCGGCAATCAGAGCAGCGGTTGTACGCGGGCCTCACGGATGCCGCAGTCGAACGTGCGCGCGCTGCGCATCCACACCTGGCGCAGACGACGATTGGCGCGGCGGAGCGTGTACTGCGGCATGAGTTCAACCTGCTCGGCAGTGGGCCGTTCGTTCCCGTCGATCCCGACCGCGCGGCCGCCGCGACCGGCTATCGGCCAATCGACTGGTCTCTCGATCCAGTGCGGGGCGTCCGCTTCCCGAGGGGAATGCCGATCGCCAGCTTCGATCTGCAGACGATGAAGCCTGCGGGTGCCGACGTGAAGTTTCCGTGGGAGCTGGCGCGATGCCAGCACTGGCCGGTACTCGCGCAGGCGTACCGGTTGACTGGAGACGTCCGCTTCGCAGGCGAGCTTGCGAGCGAGCTCGAAGACTTCGTCACCGCGAATCCGGTCGGCACAGCAGTCAACTGGTCGTGCACCATGGATGTCGCGCTGCGCGCGGCGAACTGGGCGGTCGCCTTCGAGTTGCTTCGCGCCGCGCCGTTCGACTCCGGATTCTGGACGGCCGCCTACGAATCGCTCTTCGATCACGGCGTGTTCATCGAAGGGCACCTCGAGAACACCTACGAAGTCACCAGCAACCACTTCCTCAGCAACATCGTCGGGTTGTTCTACGTGGCGGCGGCGTTCCGCGATCTGCCGATCGGGGCGCGGTGGGATTCGCAGTGCCGAACCTGGCTGGCACGCGAGCTCGAGGTCCAGGTGCTCGCGGACGGCGCCGACTACGAATCGTCTGTGCCGTATCACCGGCTCGTCTGCGAACTGTTTCTCGGCGCGGCGCGGCAGGCCGATCATAGCGGACGGCCGTTTCCCGATCCGTTCCTCGATCGGCTGCGAACGATGGCAGATTTCATGGCCGCTGTGACCCGCCCGGACGGACTGCTGCCGCAGGTCGGCGACGCCGACGATGGGCGTCTGCACATCTTCAGCGAGTACGGCGCGTGGCAGGCGCAGGACGCACGGCATCTGCTCGGCCCGGCCGGCTGCATGTTCAACCGCGGCGACTGGCTCGCGCTCGCTGGCGAAACCGGTGAGTGGGAGAGCGCGTGGTGGGGACTCGATCGATCGCGCGTCGGACGGGTGGAGACGGCGCCCGCGCCGCTGGGGCACTTTCCGGATGCCGGCATCACGGTGATGAGGCACGCTCGCGATTACCTGCTGGTGACCAACGGGGTCGTCGGCACAGCCGGCTTCGGCAACCACAAGCACAACGACCTGCTCGGGTTCGAATATCACGTCGAGGGCGCGCCGGTTATCGTTGACGCCGGCAGTTACGTGTACACGTCGGATCCCGACGCGCGGAACCTCTTCCGGAGCACGCGCACGCACAACACGGTGATGGTGGACCGACAGGAGCAGAACGAATTCAAGGCCGAATGGCTGTTCCGTATGTTTGAGTCGGCGGCGCCGGAGCATCTGGCGGTGTCCGACCGGGGCGGCGTGTTCGAATACCGCGGGCGCCATACGGGTTATCGGCGGCTGTCTGCGCCGGTCACGCACGAACGGACGTTCACGTGGAGACCCGCGACGCGCACGGTCGAGATCGTGGATGTCTTCGAAGGCAGCGGCGAGCACCACCTCTCCTGGCACTTCCATTTCGCGCCCGGCGTCCGTGCGGCCGTGAGCGAAAGCGGCGCGATCGACATCGAAACCAGCAGAGCGTCGCTGCGCCTGACTTTGCCGGCAGCCGTTCAACCGGTAATGCGCGCGGCGTGGTATTCGCCGTCCTACGGTGTTCGAGTCCCATGCTCGGCCGCCGAGGTCGCGACCACGACGACAATCGAAGGCCGTTCGACCTACCTGTTCCGGATCGAGTCGCGATGACGCGGCCGCCGAGTATCCGCTTCCTCCTGGTGCCGCCGCTCTGGATTCGGCGGATGCTCATCGCAGTTGCGATCGTGATGATCGCGCTGCAGTGGATCAACACGAGGATCGCGATCCTGCGGCTGAATCAGAACCCGTCGAATCCGGTCGTGCTCGCGACCTATCCGATCTACCACTCGATGGCGACGGGGATGCGTGAAGGGCGGATTGGTCAGGTCGATCTCCTCGCGCTGCGCGACTACGCGCTCCTCAACGACGCGGAAGCGCCGTTCGAGCGCCGGCCTCGCGATGCCGAGCATCAGTGGGTGAGTTACTACACGCTCGACGTCGGCTACTCATTCATCGTCGAGGCGGCGCGGCTCGCGTTTCCGACGCTGCCCGACAACCATCTGCGCGCGCTCGCGCTGCAGCTCGCGTTCGACGTCGCTGTCGTCGGGTTCGTCTATTGCCTGTTCGCGCAGTGGAACGCTGTGCTGGGGCTGCTGGCGGCGTATCTCTACGCGTCGAACGGGATCTTCTATGACCTGGTCTCGTTCGCCTACTACTACTACTGGGACATTCCGCTCACCCTGATCGTGCTTGGCACAATGCTGCTCGCGTACCGGCGCGAGGCAGAGACGACGATGTGGCTGTCGGTCGCTGCGGCGGCGCTCGGCTTCGGCGTCTGGCTGCGGGGATCGTGGTGGCTGCTCGCGCTGTTCCTGTGCGGCGTCGCCGCTCTTCATGCGCGGCTGCGCAGGCATCTGCTGGTCCCGCTGGTGTTGTTCGCGGTCATCGCCGCGCCGGCGGTGGTGCGCGCCTCGAGAGCGCGCGGCACGCTGACGTTCACGACGCGCGCGGTCTGGCACGTCGCGCTGGTCGGGCTTGGCTATTACCCGAATCCGTACGGGCTGGAGGCAAAAGACGGCACGGTGTTCGAGCTCACGCGCCGGAAATACGGCGTCACCTTCCGGTCGGAGGATTACTGGGTGCACGACCAGGCCGCGAAGAAGGAATTCTTCGCGATCTGGCAAAAGGACAAGGGGTTCGTCGTCCGATCGTTCTTCGGCCGGCTGAGCGAATCGATTGCCGGCACCACGCAGTCGAGCGTGCTGTCGTTCATCTTCCTGTCGAATCTCACCTATCGGCTGATCTGTCTCGCCGGCTGCATCGCGATGATCCTGCGCGGCGGCGAGCGGCGGATGCTCGCGATTGCGGCCGCCGG
>DATFXR010000270.1:0-5069 GCA_035315685.1 Vicinamibacterales bacterium
TGAAACGCAACAGCGGACCGAAAAGCCCGCAGGAGGCAAGATGTCGACGAAAGAGCCGGGGAGCGCGGAACTCTTTCCCGTGATCTACGGCGAGTTGCGCCGCGTAGCCGGCCGTTATCTCTCCCGCGAGCGGCGCAACCACACGCTGCAGCCGACGGCGCTCGTCCACGAGGCCTGGCTGAAGCTGCAGAACGAGCGTCGGGTGCAGGTTCACGGGCGGACGCACGGCCTGGCGCTGGCCGCGCAGGCGATGCGCCGGCTGCTGGTGGATCACGGCCGCCACCAGAAACGCGAGAAGCGCGGCGGCGGCGCGGCGCCGATGCCGCTCGACGATCTGCTGAACGCGGCAGCCACCGGCGCCGTCCCGATCGAAGATCTGCTGACGCTCGAGGCCGCACTCACGCGTCTCGAGGCCGAGGATGCCCGCGCGGCGCAAGTGGTCGCGCTGCGGTTTTTTTCCGGGATGTCGAGCGCGGAGGTGGCCGAACATCTGCAGTTGTCGGTGCGAACCGTGGAGAGCGACTGGACGTTCGCGAAAGCGTGGCTCAAGCGCGAGCTGGCAGGCAAGAAGAAGGAACAGGACTGACTGTCAGGCCTTCGCGACAGGACCCACGCTTCTCCAGCTTCACAGCGGCGGCGGTTTCTCCGTGCGCGCGCTCGGATCGCCCGTCGGCGGCGGCGCGTGATCGGTCGCGGCCGGCGCGCCGAGCAGCTCCGTGAAGATCGGTTTCAGGCCGTCCGCCCACGCGTCGTATCCCTTGACCGTCGGATGGAGCTTGTCGGCGTTCATCATCCCGTCGAACAGCCGCCCCTCTGGATCGGCCAGCCTGGCGTTGACGTTCAGATACCGGACGCTCGCGCCGTCGGCAAGCCGCGAGATGCGCTCGTTGACGCGGGCGATTTCTGGCATCACAGCCATGTTGTCGTTGCGTGGAAAAACCGCGGTCAGGACGATCGTGGCGTGCGGCGCTTTCTGGCGGCAGACGTCGACAATCGCCGTGATGCCGCGCGCAACGTCGTCGACTTTGCCCGCGTCGCCCGGCTGCGATCCGATGTTGTTCGTTCCAGCCTGCACGACGATCACCTTCGGATTCACCTCGTCCAGTTCACCGTTCAGCAGACGCCACAGGATGTTCTGCGTGGTATCGGCGCCCCAGCCGAAATCGGCGGCGTTCCATCCGAAGAAATGCTTCGTCCAGTTCGCCAGCAGCTGCGGGTAATCGGTGGCTCCCCACCGGCGGATGATCGAGTCGCCGACGAAGTAGACGTCGATCTGCCCCTTCGTTCGCTTCTCCAGCAACTCGACGTGGGCCTTCATCGAGTTCTGATCGGATCGTCGCATCGGCTGATCGGCCCGACCCGGGATCGCAGTGTTCGCGGTGGCACTCCGCTTCGGCGGCGCGTGGTGGATGAACGAGTCGACCCACGGAATGAAATACTTCCAGTTCGGCGCGTCGGTGTGGCCGCCATCGTGCTGCCGCCAGGCCAGCTGCCCCTTCAGCAGTCCCACGTTGACGGCCGGCATCTTTTCCGTGCGGTAGTCATCGGAGGTGCCCAGATCCTGTGCGCCGAGCAGGCGGAACACCGGACCGGCGGCGACGGCCGCCATGTAACTGCCCTGCTGATCGAGCCACCTCGCGTCGCCTTTCTCCGGCACGCCGTAGCTGACGAAGGTGAGGCGCGGAGCGCAGAGGGCGATCAACTCGTGCGCATCGACCGGAAGGTCGCCGGCGTTCTTCGCGCCGAAGGTCGCCTCCGCGGCGCCGTACTTGAGGAAGTTTCCCGCCATCCAGTGGTATTCACCGGTCGCAGTCAGGTTTTCGACAGCCTCGCCCCAGTTGCGCCGGTGAAGCTTCGCGCCTCCCTCGCCGGATGAGCCGACGAGCACCACCGCGAACCGCTGGTCGAACGCCATCGTCACCAGCGCCGCCTTGCCGTAGCGGGACACGCCTTCGATCCCGACGTGCCTGGCGTCCACCGCTCGTTCGGTCTCGAGATAGTCGAGGGCGCGACTGGCTCCCCACGCCCATGCGCGGAGTGCGCCCCAATCGTCTGGCTTTCGCGGCTGTCCCTTGTTCGTCAGCCCGATGATGCCTTTTGTCAGCCCGGCGCCTTCGTCAGCCTGAACGCTCGCCGGCGTGAGAGTCGCGTAACCCCACCCGTCGGCGATCAACTGCTCCGTTGCGGGCGGATCGGCGCCTGGTGGCGGCGACGGAGCACCTGGTCGCGGCGCCGCGCGGAACATCATCATGACCGGCACCGGCTCCCGCACAGCGGCAGGCGTGACGAGCGTCATCTGAATGCCGACGTCGATCGCCGGATACGCCGAGTTGTCGACGTGCCCCACCAACTGTTTCGAGATCACCGGCACGCCGCCGACCGTCTCGGGACCGCTGCTGATCACCGCCCACGTCACGGTCGCCACCTTCGGCGGGACGCGCCCGAAAACCTCGCGCTCGAAATCGTCGACAATTTCCGGCCGCCGATCCCTCCACCACACGGACGCGGTCGCGACCTTCGATCCGTTCTTCAGCGTCAACGCGTCGGGAAGAACCGGAAAGGGATTGGCGGTCGCCTCGTCGTAGTTGGCGTGATTGGGCGCCTGCTCGTTGCCGCTCGGGCCGGGACGGAGCGCTCTGATGCCGAGTTGCTCCATCATGTGCTGATGATCTTCGGCTGACGTCCAGTTGACCGGCGGTTGGCCGTGGACGCGCGCGACGATCGCCAGGATCGCGGCGCAGGCAAACGACCGGCGACGCACGAACGTCTTCATTCGATTCCGGTCAAGAGGCGCCAAGCTTCTTCAGCAACGCTACGGTGCTCGGGTGGGCGAGCTGGATCGAAGGCTCGAAGCCGAGCAAATCTGCCCCGGCCGGCGCCGCAGCGCGGCCCCTGCCGGTCGTCGAACCGAACGTGGCGGCAGCGAGCGGCGTGAGCCCACGCGCATTTGCGGCCTTCACGTCGGCGCCGCGATCCACGAGCAACTGAACGACCGTGTCGTAACCGAGCGCGGCCGCGACATGCAGGGCGGTGTCGCCGTTCTTGTTTGCACCCCGCACCTCGCCGTTCAGCCCGAGGACCGCAGCGACGGTCTCGCGCACGCGGCTCTCCGGTTCGACCTTGCCGAAGTCGATCGTCTCGATGCCGCGACGGCTCGCGGTCTTGCTCGAGCCGAGGCCGGTCGCCAGCATCAGCGCATCGGCGCCATCGGGCATCGTTGCGCGCCGATCGGCGCCGGCCGCTGCGAGGATCTGGAGGATGTCCGGTTCGAGGAACCGCGCGGCGAGCAGATACGGCGTCGATCCGACCAGCGTCTTCGGCAGATTCCAGTCGGTGGTGTCGCGGCGCATCGGCGTGCCGGTGGTGATGCGCAGGTTCGGGCTGGCGCCGTGGGCGAGGAGCGCCTTGACCAGCGCGACGTCACTCCTGAGAACCGCCGCGTGCAGTGCGGTGTAGCCACTGGCCAGCGTGTCAGGATTCGCGCCGTCGTCGAGCAGCAGCGCGGCGAGCGGCCCGTTTCCGCTGTGAGCCGCGAGTACCAGCGCGCTGACTCCGTCCGGCTGCGCATCGTTGGCATCGGCGCCAGCGTGCAGCAGCAGCCGCGCCGATGCGACGTCGCCGACCCGCGCCGCAAACAGGAGCGGCGTCGCGCCACCGCGCTTCACCGTGTAGTTCAGCTCCTCGCGTCCAGCGCGCTGCGTCTGCTCATCGACAACCGTCTGGTCGTAGACGAATGAACGCGCGCCGACGTCGGCGTGCGCGTCGATGAGCAGTTGCACGACGTCGGGATGCCGCTCGGCGACGGCCCACATCAACGCGGTCTGATGATGCTCGCGCTCCGCGGCGTTCACGTCCGCTCCGGCGAGGAGCAGCGCCTTCACTGCCTGGGCGTCGCCCGCGCGCGCGCAGGTCATCAGCACGGTCTCGCCGTTGAGCAGCCTGGCGTTCGCGTCCCCGTGCGCGGCGAGCAGCCGCGCGACCATCGGCGCGCTGCGGTTCGTGCAGGCGAGATGCAGCGGTGTCGCGCCGAGATCGTTGGCGGCGTTGGCCCGCGCGCCGGCACGGATCAACAGATCGGCGATCGTCAGATCGTTCCGGTGGGCGGCCCAGTGCAGCGCCGTCGCGCCGTCGCCGGCCGTCGCGTTCACATCGATCGGTTGCGGGCGCGGTTTGAGCAGCTCGCGCACCGACTCCACATCCCGGCTCTTGACGGCGTCGATCAGCCGCAGGTCGACCGGCGGGGCCGCGTGCACCGCGCCCGTCCACAGCACGAACAGCGCGGTGCATGTCAGCCTACAGAGACAGCAGCTGCGCATCGATTCTTCCGGTGCTGTCGCCGATCCGATCGCGATGCACGCCGAACTGATCGAGGAGCGTCAGATGGAGATTCGCGAGCGGTGTGTTCTTGAGCCGGAGGTGGCGGCCGCCCTTGAGCGCACCGCAGCCGCCGCCGGCGAGCATCAACGGAATGTCGATCGGCGAGTGGCTGTTGCTGTCGGCGATGCCCGCACCGTAGATCATCGTCACGTGATCGAGCAGCGTGCCGTCGCCGTCGGGCGTGGCCTGCAGCTTCTCGAGCAGCCTGGCGAACATCTTCACGTGGTACGCGTTGATCCTGGCGACCTTCGCCACCTTCTCCGGCTCTTGCTGGTGATGCGAGATCGGGTGATGCGCGTCCGGCACGCCGATCTGTGGATAGGTCATGCCGCTGTGTTCGTGGCCGACCATGAAGGTGATGACGCGGGTCAGATCGCACTGAAACGCCAGCACCTGCAAATCGAACATCAGGTTGACGTGATCTTCCCAGCCGGACGGGATGCCCGCCGGATGATCGACCAGCGGCAGCTCCTGGTCGCTCTGCGCCTCGGCAATCCGAATCCGCTGCTCGACGCCGCGAATCGCGTCGAGGTACTCGGCGAGCTTGGTCCGATCGGACTGCGGCAGGGCGCCTTGCAGCTGCGCCAGCTCCTCGCCGACCGAATCGAGGACGCTCCGCTGCCGCTGCAGGCGCGCCAGGCGCGCTTTCGGATCGGTGCTGGTGCTGTCGCCGAACAGCCGCTCGAAGATCA
>DATFXR010000271.1:0-3854 GCA_035315685.1 Vicinamibacterales bacterium
GACACAGCGCGCCTCCACGATGCGCTTGCCGTTGTCGGCGTCGGCGGCGAAGGCGGTCGCGGCGACGCCTATGGCCGGAACGACCAGGCAAAACCACGACAGCCGCATACGACCCTCCATCAACCCCTGCTTCGGGCCACCAGCGGTCCAATCGTCATTGGTCGGCATCGTAAACCCGGCTATTGATGCAGGTCAAAGACGAGCGACCCCGGTTGCCGGGGACCTCATGGTGAACGGCCGCGATCGGCCGCGCGTTTCCGCACTATAGATGCGAGAGAGGACGATGTCATACGCGGCTCTCATGGTGCATGTGGATGCGACGCCGGGTTCCGGGCGACGGACGCGGCTCGCTGCCGATCTGGCGGCCCGCTTCCAGTCGGCTCTGATCGGCATTGCCGGACGCGCCTATCTTCCGGGCTTGTCCGCCGACCGCTCCGCTGCCGGAGCGAAGCAGAATGACAGCGAACGCGCGATGATGATGAAGCTTCTTGCCGACATCGAGAAGAAGTTTCGCGCCGCGACCGCGGAGGTCGGGCAGGTGGAGTGGCGCGGGATTTTCGACTACCCGAACAAGCTCGTGCCGCTCGAAGCGCGCGCCGCGGATCTGCTCATCGTCGGACGCCGGGAGCGTCCCGGTGACCTGTATTTCGCGCTCGATCCAGGCATGATGCTTCTTCAAGCCGGCCGCCCGGTTTTGGTCGTGCCCGATAATCTCGATTCCCTCGCGGCCCGCCGCGTCGTCGTGGCCTGGAAAGACACCCGCGAATCGCGTCGGGCGATCCGCGATGCACTGCCGTTTCTGCAGGGCGCGAAGGAGGTGATGATCGTCGAGGTTTCGGAGCAGGGAACCGACGCGCAGGGCAAAAGGCGCATCGATGACGTTGCCGATTATCTAATTCGTCACAAGGTCGTGGTGGCGGCGAAGACGCGTCTGCACACGAAGCGCCGCGTGGCGGACGAGCTCCTCAGATTCGCCAGGAACGAGAAGGCTGACCTCGTCGTCGCCGGCGGCTACGGCCATGTTCGATTGAGCGAGTGGATCTTCGGCGGGGTCACGCGCGATCTGCTCGCGGAGAGTCCGATCTGCTGTCTGTTCGCGCATTAGCGCGAAGCCGCCGGCAGGAAGGTAAATTCGGACGGCGTCGCCCGCTCGTGTTGTTGTCATACGCGCCGCCCGAACAGGGCGATGGCGGCGAGCGGAACGATGAATCCGATGACGGCGACGCTGATCAACAGCGAACCGAGCTCGGCATAGTCGCCGCGGCCGATGACGAAGATCTCGTTGAGATACTTCGATTGCAGCTGGCCGGCGACCAGCGCGGTGTTCATCAATGACGCCATCAGGGCAAACCAGGTCGCGCGATGGCCGGGCGGGGCGTAGAACGCGATCAACGTCAGCAGCGGAATCATGCTGACCTGCGCGAACGGCGAGGACGTCGCGGCATCGAGCATCGCGATGGCGCGTGCGCCGAAGCCGAACATCGCCTCGGTCCAATGATGCAGCCCGTAGAACAGGCCGATGCTGGGCAGCGAAAACGCCGTTCCGGCGATGACGATCCAGAACAGCACCTTGGTCACGGAGTATTCCGTCAGCTGCTTGCTGAACAGCCACATCGCCATGATCGAGAGGATCGCCCCGGTCTGCCGGAGAATGCCGTAGAACTCCCCGTCGAACTTGAGCACGTCGAGCGTCCACCAGAAGTAGCCGTCGCCGACCAGCGGCGTTGCGCGGAACACAAAGATGATGATGCTGGTGAACAGAATCGCCCGCCGGGTTTTCGGGTCGAAGTTGCGGGTCACGACAACCAGCATCGCGCAGATCACCACCATTGAAAGGCCGAAGATCAGCTCCTGCGCGAACGGCACCGATCCGAGCGCGAGCACGAGGATCGCGCCGCCGAATGCGATACCGCCGCCGAGGATGCGCCAGTCGAGCGGCCGCCGTTCGCCGGTCTCTGAGCGGATCAGCAGCACGCCGACCACCGACACGGCGGGAACGACCAGGCCGAGGAGAAAAACAGTCTGGGGATCGAACATGCTCGCCAGCCAGCCGGAGAGTCCCGCCACGGCCAGGATGCCGCCCGACAGCGCCAGGCGGCTGATTACCTGCACCATGCCGAGGTCGGCGCGCACGTCGTCCTCGGGGCGGGCGTTTCCGGTCGCGTCGCGGCGGGCGACGACCTCGGTCGACATCGCTTCCGCCACAACGTTCTGGACCACGGTGCCGATGACGATCAGCATCGCCCCGAGAACGTAGAGCTGATCGGCGTGGGCGAACGTGATCCAGCCGCCGGCGGCGCCGGCGAGGACGAGCATGCCGCCGGCCGTCAGCGCCGCGCCGATCAGGATGTAGGCCCGGCGCTGCGAGCCGAAGATCGGCACGCTGTCCACCAGTTCGCCGAACACCATTTTCACCGTCCAGGGCAGATTGAGCCACACGCCGATGCCGGCGAGGTCGGCCGGGCTCAGCGTCAGCTTCTCCTTGATCCAGATGTCGCGGGTGACGTCGGTCAACCCCAATGCGCCATAGGCGAAAAAGACCATCACCAGCGGCAGATAGCTCAGGTGAAAGCCCTGGATCGGCCGCAACAACGCGGACCGCCACGGCGGGGTCGATCGCTCGGCCGCCGGCTGCATTTGTGGGGAGGAATCGGTCGACCGCATCGGGAGCACTTATCCGCCAGAATCGCGGCTTGATGCAAATCAAGGGCGTCTCTCGCCGTCGGATCGAGATGATATGATAAGGAACATCACCCTGACGCGCCGGGCGCGATCAGAGGAGCCCGCCGACTGACGCATGTTTCGGAGAAAGCCATCCTCGCAAAATGCCCGGCGCGCCGATCTCCGGCGCCGGCTCTATGAAATCCTGGAGCACGGTGGCGTCGGCGACCGCACCGGCCGGCTCGTCGGCCGGCTCATCGTCGTCCTGATCATCGTCAATCTGACAGCCATGACGCTCGACTCGGTTCCAGCCCTGCAGGCGCGCTACGAGTCGCTATTTTTCGCGATCGAGATCGCGTCGCTCGTCGTCTTCACCGTCGAATACGCGCTGCGGGTCTGGGTCGCGGTCGAGCACGCCCAGTTCCGGCATCTGAGCGCGCGCCGGGCGCGCTGGAGCTACATCTCGAGCCCGCTCGGCATCGTCGACCTGCTCGCGGTTCTGCCGTTCTGGTTCGCGTTCGTCGTGCCGGTCGATCTCCGGGCCCTCCTGGTCTTCCGCATCGTCCGTTTCCTCAAGCTTGCGCGCTACTCGCCCGCGATGCGATCGCTGCTCGACGCCATCTACCGTGAACGCCGGGCGCTGTTCGGGTGTTTCGTGATCCTATTCGGCGCGATGCTGTTCGCGGCGGACATCATGTATCTGGTCGAGCGCCACGTGCAGCCCGACAAATTGGGGACCATCCCCGACGCGATGTGGTGGGCGATCGTGACGCTCGGCACGGTCGGCTACGGCGACGTCGTCCCGGTGACCACGCTGGGACGAATCGTGGCGACCGCCACGATCTTCCTCGGGCTGATCATGGTCGCATTGCCGATCGGCATCATCGCCACGGCTTTTGCCGAGGAGATCCATCGGCGTGACTTCGTCGTCACCTGGAGCATGGTCGCGCGCGTTCGCTGTTCGCGGAGCTTCAGGCCAGCGATATCGCCGACATCATGCGGCTGCTGCGCGCCCGCCAGGTCGAGCCTGGCGTCGTGATCGCGCGGCGCGGCGAGCCGGCGCATTCGATGTATTTCGTCGCCGCCGGCGAGGTCGAGATCGCACTCAAGCACGAGCGTGTCCGGCTCGGCGCCGGCCACTTCTTCGGCGAGGTGGCGGCGCTGCGCCGCGCGCGGCGCTCGGCCACCGTTAC
>DATFXR010000272.1:0-4970 GCA_035315685.1 Vicinamibacterales bacterium
GAGCGGGCCGATGGCGAACGGTCGCGACCACTACGTCGCGGCCGTCGAATACGACTACGAGCGGATCGCCGTGCCCGACGTCACGCAGGGCCGCGGTCCCGACATCGTCGAGCAGAGCGCGATCATCTTCGGCCGGATCGACCTGCAGGCATCGCCGCGCAACGAGTTGACGCTCGAAGGCTTCGTGTTCCCGGGCGCCACTGACTCGTCCGGCCTCAGCCCGCGCCGCGACGACGAGGCGACTGCGGACTTGAACTCACGCGACATCTTCGGCGGCGTGACCGACCGGTTCGTGGTCGACAATTCGACGATCTTCACGGTGCAGGTCGGCGCGCTCGTCCACGACGCGGAAATGTCGCGGCACGGCAGCGGCATTTCTCGCCTGTCACCCGCCGGATGGCGCGGCAACTGGTTCTCCGCGCTCACGCGTCAGGCGTCGCGCATTGCGGCGATTGTGACCTGGGAACGCGCGACCACGATCGGAACGAAAGCGCACGACATCACGCTCGGCGGTCGACTGTCCTCGCGCCGAATGAGCGGCAGCGTCGCCGACATCCCGGTGTCGGTCGAAGATACGCGCGGTCGCCTGGTGCGCAACGTCACGTTCGGGTCGGCGTCGCAGTTCGCGGTCCGCGACTTTCCGATGGCGCTGCTGGCCCGCGACGTCATGCACCTGAGCGATCGCGTCCAACTCGACGTGGGTGCACGGCTCGATCACCGCGGCCGCCATCGCCGTGCGCCGCAGCCCTCCGGCCGTCTTGGCGTCCGTTATGCGCTCGACCCCTCAGGCCTAACCGTGTTGAAGGGCGGATACGGCTCGTTCGTCGGCAACCTGCCGCTGGCCGCCGAAGCGTTCGGCAGCTATCCGACGCGCGTGGAGCGCGACTTCGATCCGGAAACCGGCGAGGTCGTCGCTGAGCGAACGCTCGAACCGAGGGTCGACCTGTTGCGGCAGCCTCGAGCCATCGCGGCAACCATCGGGATCGAGCGTCAGCTGATGCCCAAGCTCGACGCGCAGGTGAGTTTCACCAACCGCCGATCGACGCGGCTGCCGACGCTCAACGTGCCGGCGACGAGCGGCCCGCTCTACGTTCGCGGCGACGGCGTCTCGAATTATCGCGAAGTGCAGATCTCCGCGCGGCGCACTTTCGAGAACGAACAACAGGTGTTCGTCAGCTACGTGCGATCGGCGTCGACGGGCGAGCTGAACGACTTCGCGGCATTGACGCAGGGATTCGACGTCCCGCTGGTGCAGCCGGGCGGCATCGCCAGGCTCGCCGCCGACGCGCCGAACCGCGTGATCGCGTGGGGAACGTTCAATCTGCCGAAGCGCGTCGTCGTCTCGCCGGTGATCGAGTGGCGCGACGGCTTCCCCTACTCCGCCGTCGACGCGCGCTACTTCTACTTCGGCGAACCGAACGGCCGCCGTTTCCCGGCGTTCATGTCCACCGATCTCGTGGTCTACAAGACGTTCTCGGCGAAGGGACGGAACGCGGACTTCGGCTTCCAGTTGTTCAATGCGACGAACTACTTCAACCCGCGCGATGTCTATCCAGTGGTCGGTGATCCGCGGTTCGGCACGTTCACCAACAGCGTCGGCCCGGTGCTGCGCGGGTACATGCTGCTGAAATGGTGACTGCCCGGGAAAGCAACCGCAGAGAACGCTGAGATCGCAGCAATTCCTATTTTCTCAGCGCGCTCCGCGAGTTCTGCGGTTGCTTTTCTTCCGCGCAGTCGCGTCACACCAGGCCCTTCTCCTGCGCACAGAGCACCAGCTCGAGCCTCCCGTCGACACCGAGCTTCTCGTAGATGTTGTGCAGGTGCACCTTCACGGTGCCTTCAGAGATCAACAACCGCTCGGCGATCGCCTTGTTGCGCAGTCCATGCGCCACCATCCGCACGATCTCGATCTCGCGCGGGGTGAGTGTCGCTTCGGCGTGCGAGACCGCCGATTCCCGCTTCAGCACCGAGTTGAACGCCTGTGTGACCGTTTCGCGCTCGATCCATTGCTCGCCGCGGTGAACGCGGCGGACGCAGTCGAGCAGCGCGTCGGGTGACGCCTCCTTCAGCACCAGGCCCATCGCACCCAGCCGCATCGCTTCGACGACCTCTTCGTCGCTGATCGCGGCGGTCAACAGGACCGTGCGGCAGTGCAGACGCTCCTTCGTCAGCGCGCGCAGGACGTCGAGCCCGTTGCGCGGCGCCATGCGGAGGTCGAGCACGAGAATGTCGGGCCGGTGCGCCTTGACCGCGTCGATCGCCGTCGTCCCGTCCGAACAGGCGGCGACGACCGTGAAGTCGCCCTGCCTGGCGAACAGCTGCTGCAGACCGTGCAGCACAATCGGATGGTCGTCGGCGAGAACCAGGCGGATCGACACTGCCGCATCGTTGCCCAGGTTGCGGCGGCATTTCAACTCCACGCTAGTGCAGTTGTCGACCGCGCAGCGCGGGTTGCTGACGAATGAGGGCCCGGTGGCGCGCGGCGCGTCGACAACGAGCCGCGCCAGCCCGAACCGCGCGCACATCGAGGCAGCGGCATCGTGCCGAGGCCGGTGATCGATCGCGCTCCGCGTTCAAGTCGGTCGACGTCCGGGAACCATCGCGGCGCGCTGTTCGAGCGTGCGACCGAGGGGATCGGCTTCGCAGTCGACGAAGACGAGGCCCGGTGTCGGGGAATCGCTCGTACTGCCCCCGTGGCTCGAGCCGTGGCGTGACGCAATTGATCGGTCATTGCCGCCACGGTCGCTGAACGCCGACGGGCACACGAATAACTGAACCGCTTCATTTTGCAATTCTCGCCTCCGTTGCTGCCAAGGCGTGTTTTTGCACAGTATTGCATACGACTGCACACGACATAAAACGCCAGTATCTGTCAAATTTGACACCGTTCTAACGAAACTCGACAATTGCGGCGCCCCAAGCCCAACAACGTTTTATTGGCTCGTCAGCAAGCGCGGTCGAGCTTGCTGTCCCCCGGGTTCAAGCCGCCCGGAAAGAGGCGCTCATGAAGACACGAAGCATTGCGTTCACAGTCGTCGCGTGTTTGTCGGTCGCTCAGGTTGCATTTGCCGGTGGGAAAGTCCGACCGAAAATCATCGTAGCGGCAGAGGCCGATCGGCTTACCGGTGACGCCACCGCGAAGTTCGGCTGCGAACTGGTCGCCTTCGACAGCCCGTCGCGGCTTCATTGCTACGGTCCCGACGCGATCCGCGCAGCGTATGGCGTCCAGCAGCTCCTCTCGGCCGGCTTCGATGGAAAAGGCGAGACGATCGTCCTCATCGAGGCCTTCGGCAGTCCCACCCTGGAGGCCGATCTCGCATTGTTCGACTCGACCTTTGGTCTGCCGGCGCCCCCCTCGATCACGCAGATTCACATGCCGGGCAGCACGCCGTTCGATTTCAACGACGACATCCAGCTTGGCTGGGCCTTCGAGACGAGCCTCGACGTGCAGTGGGCGCACGCCATCGCGCCGGGCGCGAAGATCGTCGTCGTCGCCGCGAAGGACAGCGACGACGAGAACATCCTGGCCGCTCAGAACTTCGCAATCGATCGCCGGCTCGGACGCGTGATCTCCGAGAGCTTCGGTGAATCGGAACTGGACGTCGCGCGCGATACGCTGTTCCGCTACGAGCTCAGCTACGCACGCGCGCGCGACCGCCGGATCTCGGTGCTCGCGTCCGCAGGCGACGATGGCGCGACGAATCCCGACGCAGACGGCAACGAGAAACCGTTCCGGAACGTCAGCTACCCGGCCTCGTCTCCTCAGGTGACCGGCGTCGGCGGCACGCACCTTCTGTTCGGCACGGCCGGCCATGCGGACCCGAACGGCACCTACCAGGACGAAGTCGTCTGGAACGAGGAATCGATCGGAGGCGGCGCGACCGGCGGCGGCGTCAGCGCGCTGTTTCGCGAGCCGCTCTATCAGCGAGCGGCGCTGCGCGGCGCGGTCAGAGCGGCGTTGGGCGGGTTCCGCGGGGTTCCCGACGTCGGGTACAACGCTGCGGTCAACGGCGGAGTGATCGTCGCGACCTCGTTCCTTGGCGCACCGTCCTTTTTCCTGGTCGGCGGCACGAGCGCCGGTGCGCCGCAGTGGGCGGGGATCATCGCGCTCGCGAATCAGATCGCCGGTCGTCCGATCGGGTTTCTGAACCCGAGGCTCTACTTCCTCGGCCAGATTGGCGCCCTGACTCCTCTGACCCACGACATCACGGTCGGCAACAACTCGTTCGCCGGCGTCGACGGTTTTGCCGCGATGACCGGCTATGACCTGACGACCGGCTGGGGCACGCCCAATCTCGGCCTCGTCTCGTTGTTGCTGTCGACTGACGACGGTGTAGTCGAGTTCGACAGTCACCGTCGATAGGAGTCGCGGCCGAGCGGACGTCGCGTCATTTTCGCGACGCGGCGTCCGCGCAATTCCGTCCTGCCAAATTCCTCGAAAAACACTGGCACGCGCGCCCGAGGCGTGCGACCATCCACCCCGCGCACACCGGCGTCCACGGCGTCCACGTCAGATGTTCCGGCTGGAGGCTCCCATGCAGACGCTGTCCCAGGCGGTGTTCATCCTCGCGTTCGTGCTTCCTCCCATTGCCCTCGTGCTCGGCGCCGCTGCGCTGGCGCTGATGCCGCGTCGTGCCGGGAAGGTGGCGGCGGCGGTGCCGCCGCCGCAGCAAGCCGCCTTCAACTGAACTGCGGAACGCCGGGTGGCCTACAATCACGGCGCGCGCCAGTGCGCGGACGGGGAGGACCTATGACTCGACACGTGTATGTGGCCGCCGGATTCGTCACCGTGCTGGCGGGGCTTGCGATGGCTGCGGCGGCGCTCGACCGGCGCGCCGCGGTTGAAGCCGCCGCCAACGGCGCGCAGGCGCCGCGATTCGAAGTCGATCCGCTGTGGCCGAAGCCACTGCCGAACAAATGGATTCTCGGCCAGACGATCGGCGTTTCCGTCGACGCCCAGGATCACGTCT
>DATFXR010000273.1:0-4841 GCA_035315685.1 Vicinamibacterales bacterium
TCGAACTTGAACGGCTTGGTGACGACGGCGACGGTCAGCGCGCCGAGCTCGCTGGCCAGGCTGGCAATCACCGGCGCGCCGCCGGTGCCGGTGCCGCCGCCGAGGCCGGTCGTGACGAAGATCATGTCGGCGCCGTCGAGCGCCTGAATGATCTTCTCGGTGTCCTCGAGCGCCGCCGATCGGCCGACGTTCGGATCGGCGCCGGCGCCCAGGCCCTTGGTCAGCTTGCTGCCGATTTGCAGCTTGACGGGCGCGGCGTTGGTGCGGAGCGCCTGCAGATCGGTGTTGGCGACGATGAACTCGACGCCGTCGAAGCCCGCCTGCACCATGCGGTTCACGGCATTGCTGCCGCCGCCGCCGACGCCAATCACCTTGATGCGCGCCGTCGCGGTGACCTCCTCGTCGAGTCGCAGTCTCAGACGTCGTGCCTCGCGCGCTGCATCGTCCGTGAAGTCGTCCATGCGTGTGTCCTCCAACCTGTGCGTTGGCTTGCTCAGAAAAACTCCCGGAACAGTCCGCGCAACCGTCCTGCCACCCGGACGAACGCACCGGCGCCGATCGGCGAGCGCGTCAAGTTTCCCACGGAGTTGCGGTATCCGTACAGTACAAGTCCGACGCCGGTGGCGAAGGTCGGGCTGTTGACGTGATCGGCGAGGCCACCCACGCCGCCGGGACAGCCGCGGCGGATCGGCAGGTCGAAAATCTGCTCGGCAATTTCCGGCATGCCGTCGAGGATCGCGCCGCCGCCGGTGAGCACGATACCGGAGTTGAGGCTCTTCTCGTAGCCGGCGCGCCGGATGTCGTCCCAGACCAGGTGAAAAATCTCTTCGGCCCGCGGTTGCAGGATCTCCGAGAGGATGCGCCGCGCCATCACCCGCGGCTTGCGCCCGCCGACGCTCGCCACTTCCATCGTCTCGTCCTCGTCGACCATGCCGGACAGCGCGCAGCCGCACTTGCGCTTGATCTTCTCCGCGTCCGGCACCGGCGTCCGCAGCCCGACGGCGATGTCGTTCGTGAAGTGATCGCCGCCGACACCGACGACCGCGGTGTGCCACAGGCTGCCGCGTTCGAAGATCGCGATGTCGGTGGTGCCGCCGCCGATGTCGACCAGCGCGACGCCGAGCTCCTTTTCGTCCTCGGTGAGGACCGCCTCGCCTGCCGCGAGCTGCTCGACGACCGTCTCGGCGACTTCGACCCCGGCGCGGTTGACGCACGTGACGATGTTCTGCGTCGAGCTCTGGCTGCCGGTGATGATGTGGACGTTCACTTCGAGCCGCGCCCCGGTCATCCCGACCGGCGCGCCGATGCCGTCCTGCTCGTCGACGACGAAGTCCTGCGGCAGGACGTGAAGGATCTCGCGCCCGGTCGGCAGCGACACCGCCCGCGCGGCGTCGATCGCACGGCGGACGTCTTCCCGCGTGATCTCGCGATTCTTCCCGGCGACCGCAATCACGCCGCGGCTGTTGAATCCTTTGACATGCGGTCCGGACAGGGCGAGGTGGACTGCGTCGATCTCGACACCCGCCATCAACTCGGCCTCGTCGATCGCTTTCTTGATCGAGTCGACCGCGGCTTCGAGGTTCACGACCACACCACGGCGGATGCCGCGCGATTCGGCGACGCCGAGGCCGACGATGTCGAGGCCGCCACTGTCGAGCACCTCGCCGACGACCGCTGTCACCTTCGACGTGCCGACGTCCAGACCGACCAGATAGCGTTCTTTGCGTGGCAATCGATCTCCTCGCAGGCTGACCGCCTGCGCTAGCGCTTCCTTTTCTCCACCTTGGTCGGCCGGACGTAGATCCGATCGCCGAATCGCAAGTCGACGTAGTCGATGTCGGGCACGCGGTCGTGCAGCGCGGGCGCCAGTTCCAGGTATCCCTGCAGTCGCTCTGCGAACTGGTCCTCGCCGAGCCGAATCACGGTCGGGTCCCCGGTCAGGATCACCGTGGCGTTGTGCAGGTCGCTGACGTCGACCTGCGACAGGCGCGCAGCCAGCTTCGGCTTGCTCTTGGCCGCGGCGATCACCCGTGCCGCCAGGTCGGCGCGCGCCTCGTCAGTGAGTGTCGGCGCGTCATGCGGAGCAGCGCCGAGACCGTCGATGATCGGTAGATCGAGGTCGGCGTAGTGCGGGCCGTATTGATCGATGATCACGCCGCGCTCGTCGACGAGATACATGTCGCCGCCGATGCGGCCGATGCCGATCGGCTCACGCTCCGATACGATCACCTCGATCGTCGACGGGAGCGAGCGGCGCAGCGCCGCATCGCGGATCCACGGCGACGCCAGCAGCCGCCTGCGCCAGCGGCTGAGATCGGTCGACACGATGTTCTCGCCGCGAAGCCCGTTCAGCACCGTCAGGACCTGCCCCTTCGACAATCGCTGGTTCCCGAGGACGGCGATCCGATCCACCTGCAGCGCATGCGCGCCGGCCGCCACCAGCGACGCGCGATACGCGGCGTATCCCAGCAGCATCGCGACCACGCCGTAGGCAGCCAGCGACTTCACCGCCGTGTGCCAGCGTCCACGCTTGCGCGACGGCTTCACGTGGGCGCGACGGAAGCGGCGGTCGGCCGGCGCGGACACTGCACTCACGACGTCGCTCCCCCGGTGTCGAGTGCGCCAAGCAGTCGGTCGGGCAGACTGCCGATCGATCCGGCGCCCAGCGTGATCACGACGTCGCCAGGCTTCGCGGCGCGGACAACCGCTGCCACGACATCGTCGAGTTTCGGGACCACGTCGAGCGGCGCCGTCAGCGTCGTGCGGATCGACGCCGCAAGCGCGTCGAGTGTGACTCCGGCAATCGGATCCTCGCTCGCCGCATAGATATCGGTGAGCACCACGTGGTCCGCACCGGCCAGCGCCGGACCGAACGCATCCATCAGCGAGGCGGTCCGGCTATAGCGGTGCGGCTGAAACGCGACGACGATGCGGCGGTTCAGCGTCTTCGCCGCAGCGAGCACGGCCGCGATCTCCGTTGGATGGTGGCCGTAGTCGTCGACCAGCAGGATGCCGCCGGGCTCACCGCGCACTTCGAACCGCCGTTCGGCGCCGCGAAAGTCCTCGAGACCGACCGCCATCCGATCGAATGACAAACCGAGCTCAGCGCCGACAGCGACCGCCGCCAGCGCATTCAGCAGATTGTGGCGGCCAGGAACGTTCAAGGTGAGCGTGCCGAGTCGCACCAATGGCGATTCGCTGGACCGGCCCTCCACATGCACGCGACGAGGTGTCGACGCCGACGGCGACGCGCCCCCCGGTGCGTGCGACGCCGGCGCCGCCCGCCGGTCGCGGCGCATGACGGTGGCGCGCACGCTGAGCGGGCCGAGTACGACATCAGCCGCGGTCAGATCGGCTTCCGGCGACACCAGACCGTATGTGATCACGCGACGGGTCATCTTCGGCACGACCTGCGCGAGATGCTCGTCGTCGAGGCACGCCACGACGCCGCCATAGAACGGCGTCTTGTTGGCGAAATCGACGAACGCCTGCTGCAGATCGTCGAAGCCGCCGTAATTCTCCAGGTGCTCGTGGTCGATGTTCGTGATCACGGCAATCGTCGGGAACAGCTTCAGAAACGACCGGTCGCTTTCATCGGCCTCGGCGACCATGAATTCGCCCTTGCCCAGGCGTGCGTTGCTGCCGAAGGCGCTCAACCGCCCGCCGATCACCGCGGTCGGATCGAGGCCGCATCGCTCGAGCACCAGCGCGATCATCGAGGTCGTTGTCGTCTTGCCGTGCGCGCCGGCCACGGCAATCGAGAACCGCAACCGCATCAGCTCCGCGAGCATTTCGGCGCGCGGTATGACCGGAATCTGCCGCCGCGCCGCCTCGACCACTTCCGGATTCGACGGCCGGACCGCCGACGAGATCACGACGACATCCGCGTCGCCGACATGATCGGCGTCGTGGCCGAGCGACACGCGAATGCCGAGCGTTTCGAGTCGCGACGTCGCGATCGACTTCTTCTCGTCGGAGCCGCTGACCGTGTAGCCGAGATTCGCCAACAGCTCCGCGATTCCACTCATCCCGATCCCGCCGATCCCCACGAAGTGGACGTGCCTCGTCTTACCAAGCATTTACGAGGCCTGTCCCGGTTCAGCGTTCGGCGTTCTACGTTCAGCGTTCGCGTTCTCGTTCGGGTTCTGGTTCTGGTTCTGGCTCTGGCTCGACGCCCGCTCGCTGCATCGTGAGGCGAACCAGAACCAGAACGAGAACCCGAACCCTGAACCCTGAACCCTGAACCCTGAACGCGATCGAGTCATCAGCCCGCAAGCTCCAGCGCGCGATCGACGATTACCCGCGCCGCGTCCGGCTTCGCCAGCGATTTCGCCGCCGTGGCGAGGCGCCGCCGGCGATCGCGATCCGCCGCCAGCGACAGAATCCGTTCGGCGAGCCGCGCGCCGGTCATGTCGCGCTGCAGCAGAACTTCCGCAGCGCCGCTCGCGGCGAGCGCCTCGGCGTTCTTCCGCTGGTGATCGTCGGTTGCCGACGGCAGCGGGATCAGGATTGCCGCCCTGCCCGCCGCCGTGATCTCCGCAAGCGTCGTCGCGCCGGCGCGGCAGACGATCAGGTCTGCGGCTCCGAGTTGCCGGCCCATGTCGTAGAGGAATGGCTCGACGACGGCCTGAACCCCCGCCTCACGATAGGCGGCGCGGACCATCTCCGCATCTCGCTCTCCCGTCTGATGGGTGAGATGAAGATGCGGACCATCGGCCGCCAGCCTCGCCGCTGCCTCCACCATGGCCACGTTGATTGCGTGCGCGCCCTGAGAGCCGCCAAAGACTAGAACCCGTGTGACGGTCGCCTGGTCATCGAGCGCCGACTCCTGTTGTGATCCC
>DATFXR010000274.1:0-10138 GCA_035315685.1 Vicinamibacterales bacterium
GTCGACGCCAGCCTCGTCGCCGCCTCGAGCCGCGGCACGGCACCGAACTTGAGCGCCGGATCGTGATCGAAGCGCTCGCCGCGCGCGTAGTTGAGCGGCACGAGCAGCCGCGCCATCCGTCGATGCGTCGCGTTCAGCCGGCGACGCAGGGCGGCGTCGCCGGGCGCCTTCGCGATCTGCGCATCCGCCCGTGATTGCCACGTGCGGATCTCCGGTCCCAGCTGCGACAGCGTGTCGAGGATCGACCCGAAGTCGACCTCGCCTTTCGCCGCCGCCTGATACTGCGCGACCGTCGCCTGGATCTCCTCGATGGCGGCGCCGTAGTCGAACGGATGCAGAGGCGCGTTGACGATTCGCACGATCGTCGTCAAGTAGACGGCGAGGTCGCGCCGCAGGATTTCGAGATCGGCGACCGGCATCAGGTCGTCGGGCGTGTGCCACGCGGTGTTGCCACCGCAACCGCCGACGGCGTAGTAGCCGCGCCGCTGCCGCTCCTCGATCGGGATGTTCGACAGGAGCATGTAGAGACCGGTCGGCCCGATCTGGTTGAACGAGTAGTCGCCGGCGCGGAGCGGCCGCGCGCGCTGCGAGGGCACGCCAAGCGCATCTCGTATTGAGCTCTGGCAGAGCGAATCGGCTTCCGCCATCCACATCACTTCTTCGTACGCGGTCGCATCGGTGCAGCCCGGCGAGTCGATGTCGAGCTGCGCGATGCAGCGCTCGTCGAGCTCGTCGGCGAACGTGTCCGCATACCACGTCGATCCGGCGTAGCGGCCGGTCGAGTGGCCGGGCCACCATGCAACCCGCACCGAACGCTTGAGCCGATCGCGCAGCGACCACAGCACGCGCGCCAACTCCAGGAGCGCGGCATCCCCGGTGGCGTTGTCGCCGATGCCCTCGTACCACGAGTCGTAGTGGCCGTGGACGAGGAGGAACTCGTCGGGATCCTCCTGACCGCGAATCTCGGCGACCGGCAGCAGGCAGCGCATCCACCCTTCGCGCAGCCTCGTGAGAATCGACGCGCGCACCGGATGGCGGTCGATTGCCGCAATCAGCGATTCGCCGTCGGGCTTGTTGATGCAGACGACCGGCGACGACGGTTTCGATGCGATCGATTCCAGCGTCGGCGCCCCCCAGATCGGCGTGCAGATCCCTTCGTGGATGCGCTCGCCCGGGTGGATGTAGATCTGCGCGATCGCGCCGCGGCGCTCGAACGCCTGCACGGTGCCCGGCATCGAGAAGCCTTCGGTGAGCACGATCCGACCGGCCACCGGATCCGCGCCCTGGGTGCCGCCGCGCGCCGCCTCGGGGGTGTCGAACAGCGACTGCGTGCCAGCCGCGTAGCGCGAGGGGATGTAGCAGATCTCGCCCTCCACCGGGTCGGCCGTCGCCCGCGCCATCGCCGGCGGGCGCGCGCGCAGCGCCCGTGACCCGCTGCGATCGCTGATCATCAGCTCGGCGCGTTCCGGGATGCTGATGTAGAGCGACGGCTCATGGAGCGTTACCGGAACGCCAATCGCTGTAAGTCGGTCGACCAGATGACGGCCGGCGGCTTCTTCGGCCGGCGTGCCCGATTCGCGCACCAGCGTCGCGAAGCGATCGAGCAGCGCGCGCGGTTCGTCGAGCCGGATCGCGTTGCGCGCGGTCTCTTCGAGTGTCGTGTCCTTGAATACGGTGAACGTCGTTGGCACAAACCCTCCGTCAGTCGTCGAATCCTCAGTCGAAGAAGATGCGCAGGTTCGCCTCGGGCGCCGGCGGCGTCGCGCGACTGACCAGGACGAACATCATTGCGCTGAGCGCGACGCCAACTTCCACGGCATCGATCCCGTGCGCCGCGAAGTCGCGCTGCAGCGTGAAGCGCCACAGCAGGCAGCCCAGGAAGCCGGCCACCATGCTGGCGATCGCGCCTTCCTTTGTACCGCGCCGCCAGTTCAAGCCGAGCACGACCGGCACGAAGAAGAAGCTGGCGATGAACTTCGCCTGCTCGACGACGATCGCCTGCACGTCGCTCAGCTTGAGCGACGCGAACCAGAACGGCACCGCGCCGAGGACGACGATCGCGATCCGGTTGACCCAGATCAGGCAGCGCTGCGAGGCGCCCGGGTTGAGCAGGCGCTTGTAGAGATCGTGGGCAAACGCGCCGCCGGTCACCAGCAGGATCGAGTTCACGCTCGACATGATCGCCGACACCATCGCGACCAGGAACAGCGATCCCATCAGCGGCGACATGACCACCGCCGCCAGGATGCTCGACGCCTGATCCGGCGACGGCAGGTACGGGAACAGGCCGCGCATGCCGATGCCGAGGATCATCACGCACGATCCGATCAGCGCCTGCGCCACCAGCGCGATGCCGATCGCGTAGCGCACGGTCGCGACGTCGCGCATCGAGTAGTAGCGCGTCATCTCGTACGGGGCGGCGGCAATCGACAAGCCGAACGCCATGCCGAACGCCACGAGCTCGCGCCAGCCGAACCACCAGCCGGTCATGCGCGGCTCGATCGAGCCGACGTACTGGCCGAGCGCCGTCAGCCCACCGGCATGCGCGATCACCACCGGCACCGCGAACAGCAGCGCCGTCACCATCATGATCGTCTGCGCGAACTCGACGTACGAGCTCGATCGCACTCCGCCGACGCCGGTGTAGAAGGCGGTGCTCGCGAGCAGTGCGGTCATCGCGACGAGCGGCGCGACGCCGAACACCGCCGACGCGATCTCGCCGATCGCCTGGAACTGCGCCGTGAGATAGATGGTGTAGGTGACGATGATCAGCGCCGCCGCCAGTGTGCGCGCGCCCTCGCTGGCGAAGCGCTTGCCGACGTAGTCCGCCACTGTCAGCGCGCCGAACCGGCGCAGTTTCGGCGCAACCAGCACGGCCGACACCAGCCAGCCCGCCCACACGCCGAACCAGATCCAGATCCAGCTGACGCCCGTGAGGTAGTGGCGGCCGAGTGTGCCGACGAACGTGCCGGCGCTGATCTGCGTCGCCGCCAGCACGCCGCCGCCGACCCACGGCCCGATCGATCGCCCGGCGGCGAGAAAGTCGTCCTCGGTCCGTGTGTGAAGCGCGCTCCAGACGGAGATGCCGACCACCATCGTGAAGTAGAGACCGGCGATGACGATGAACAGACCGCTGTCGGCGATCATCGTCGTGACCGGCGCCGATCGCGCCGCGCCGCTGCCGCGGCCCACAGGAAGTACGACACGAGCCAGAGCGCCGCTGCGACAAAGAATCCGTAGAAGCTCGCACCGAATCCCATGCGTCGCTCGTCAGCGCCGGACGCGCCAGATCCATGCCGCGGTGGCGGCCGCGACCGTACTTATCGCCAGCGTGTCGATCGCGCCGGGCAGGCTCCAGGGCATCGCTTCCCCGTTCGCGGCGTACGGCACGCGCACGATCGACGGCAGGTGGCCGAGCGTCGCGGTGCCAACACTGCCGTTCCACGCGAGCGCGGGCATCGTGGCGCCGGCGGTGCTGCCCGGCGGCAGCTCGATCGTCATGCGCACGGCGCGCGATCGGCCGTCGGTCGGGATCGTTGGCAGCCAGATCGGGCAGCGATCCCGCACCGGGTCCAGGAACCGGATCCGAATCGGCTCCCGGTGTTGGACCGAATAGGAGAGCGAATACGAAGTCCCGGTGGGCCGCAGGCGCAGCGACACCGTCGCGCCGACATCGCGAATCGGCTCGACGAGCCCGGCGCCTTCGACGGTGACGAGCTGCCGCCCGTCGCCGTCCGCTCTGGCGAGCCGATGCTCGACCTCCGTCGCGCCATCGATGGTGACGGACAACCGAACGTCGCACGACGTGCGCGACGCGATGGTGATCCGCGCGTCGGCGGCGCGCAGCACCGGCGTCGCCGACAGCGCCGGACGTGCGGTCACCATCGAGATCACGGCGATCGTGGCGCTGAGCCGTGTCATCGAGGGCGATCGAAAGCCTTCGAGCGCCGGATGGCAGACCAACCCCCTGTGCACGTCAGCCGCGCCGCGCTGCCTCGATCGTGGCGATATCGATCTTCTTCATTGGCATCATCGCCTCGAAGGCACGCTTTGCCTCGCCACCGCCAGCCGCAAGCGCGTCGGTGAGCGCCCGCGGGGTGATCTGCCAGGAGAGGCCCCAGCGATCCTTGCACCAACCGCACTGACTCTCCTTGCCGCCATTGCCGACGATCGCGTTCCAGTAGCGGTCCGTCTCTTCCTGATTGTCCGTCGCAATCTGGAACGAAAAGGCCTCGCTGTGCGTGAACGCCGGGCCGCCGTTGAGACCGAGACAGGGAATACCGACAACGGTGAACTCTACGGTCAGTACGTCGCCCGCCTTGCCGCTCGGGTAGTCACTGGGCGCCTTGTGAACAGCGGTCACCGTACTGTCCGGAAACGTGGCGGCGTAGAAGTTCGCCGCCTCATGCGCGTCCTTGTTGAACCAGAGGCAGATCGTGTTCTTTGGATTCATCTCGTGCGCTCCTTGTGGTCGATAGCGCGCATAGCCGCGCAGTTCGGCGAGTGTATGCAAGTTCCGGACAGCTACTGAAGGCGGCACTATCCGAATGGCTGGGGTGCGACGCGGTCGGCATGTCGATCGCAGTTGGCCGAGGAGCACGGCGTGTACGCCAGCAGCGCAGGCGGCGCCGCGGTGTTGGACAAGATCAACGAAGGCGTCTCATTGCGGTGGAAGATCACGCAACAGGAACATGGCCGATGACAGGTAGTAGTTTCGGGCGATGGCGTTGATCTGCCGCTCGCCGAGCTCGATCAGCGCTTGTGCCTTGATCCGTTTCGCGCTCGTGTTCGCGCTGTCGTTGGCCAGTACGTAGTCGGCGAGTTCGGCCGCCCATTTGAAGTCGCGCGCCGCCAATGCCTCGCGCCCGCGCGCCAAGACTTGGTCACGGCCCCCGATGAGATCGACCAGCCTTGCGGCGCGATCCTTCTCTGGAAGAGGAAGCAGGTGGCTGGCGTTTCCGTCGAACCAGCCCACGCGGTCGGCGTAGATGCCGCGCACGCTCCACTCCACCCCGCCGTAGAACTCCTGGAGGTATGGGTTCCCCGAGAGCGTGGGCGGAAGCCTGACGTGCTGCACCAACTCGTCGGGACGCTCGCCCTGCTTCATGCCCTGGATCGTCTGGTCGAGAATCGACTTGATGCCATCGCGATACGCGGTGAGCGCGGCGCGCGCGGCAGCGCCACCCAGAACAGGGCGCGTGTGGCTCGGTACCACGTCCTCGGGTGCCAGCGCGATCATTTTCTCGAGACTGGCGATCCAATCCTCGGGCGTCCGTGACCGCGCGCCGCGGATCGGGCTGATGTTCGGGAAGGCGCGCAAGAAGTCGTCTCCAGGCATCAAGACGCGCTTCTCAGGCAGCCAGACCGAGATCGCGTCCGCCGTTTCGCCGGGTGTGTACAGAAGCTGCAGTCGCACGCCGGCAACGGTCAGCAGGAGTTCGTCGCCGCTGAACGTGCGCGTGGGCGGCAGGTACCCTTCCCGAGTCGGAGGCGTGACCCGCCCGTACTCCATTTGAACGCCCGCGTTGATGTACATCGACTCGGGCAACGCCATGCCGAACTGGTCGCCGCCATCGCGTCCGGCGCGACCGAGGTCCGGCACTGCCTCGACGAGCCGCTGATGGCTGAAGATCTCGGGCTGATCCGTGCCGGCAAACACACGAGCTCCACCGGTGTGGTCCGGATGCGAGTGGGTGTAGACGATCGCGCGCACTGGCGCGCGGAAGAGATCGCCGAACGCGTCGCGGATCGCGCGTGCGGCCGTCGGGTCGGTCGCCGTGTCCACGATGATCGATCCGGTGTCGCCCTGAATCAGGATCACATTGCTGGCCGAATGACCCACGGCCACGTACACGCCGTCGGTGACCCGGATCACGTCCTTGCCGAACTCGCTCGACTCGGCGCGCAATTTCTCGCGCGCGGCGTAGTCCTGGGCAGCCGCCGAGACGCACGAGGCGAACAGCACCGTTGCCGCCAGCGCAGAGGTCCGAGACGCCAAACGCCGCATAGGATCCTCCCTCGGCTCTCATTTTGCGGGCACGAGACGCTTCAGTTCCTCGAACCAGTGCTGCACGAGGACGAGGCTCGGGATTGCGGCCGCGTTCGTTTTGTCGGTTATCGGCCGGATGATCACGAAACGCCCGTCGGGCCCGACATCATAGGGACGGAATCCCGTCTGGGGCGCGAGGAACTCGCCCTCGAAGATCACGCGGGGCTGCCCGACGACCGGCACCGATCCCGCGTCGACCGAGACGGAAAGGAGTTGCCGCGCGTCGAGGCTGCTGAAGTACAGCTCGCGTCCGTTCGCCGACCACAACGGCAGGCGACCGCCGGTCGTGGACACTTGCTGTCGTGCGCCCAGATCCGGGTAGCGCTGCAGATACACGTCGGCACGTCCGGAGACCGACGAGTCGTACGCCATCCAACGTCCATCGGGAGACACCGCCGCATAGTCGTTGCAGAAGTTGTCCTGCACGCGCATCGTCGCTTCGGACGGTTTGTCGGCGGCGAGATCGCCGATCGCACACTGGACTGAGACCGTCACTTCCGTGAAGAGCAGACGGCGTCCGTCGGCGGACCAGCCGCTGGCCCGCAGATCGACGTCGTTCTTCAACCGCCCGAACAGCCGTTCTTCGGTTCCGGTGCCGTCGGCCGAGATCGCGTAGAGCTCCGGATAATTGCCACGCGTGGAGGTGAACAGGATCCGTTGGCCGTCGCGTGACCAGAGCGGACTGCGATCCGGCGCGGGGTTCGTCGTCAGCCGGCTCAGAGTGGCCCGCACAACGTCGTAGATCCAGAGGTCTTCGAACGTGGCGAGCGCCACGCGTCGTCCGTCGGGCGAGAAGCGAACGTCGCGGTACGAGCCCGGAGCGATCCCGGCCAGCGGCGAGACGCGGCCCTGACGGTCCAGCAATGAGATGACCTGTTGTGCGCCACCGAATAGACCGGTGCCCGCGATGTACACGAGCGAGCCTTCGTCGGAGACGTCGAAGTCGGCGGCACCTGATCCTTTTGCTATTACCTGCTCGACGACAGGGACCGAATCCGGCGAGGGGTCAAGCGAGGCGGCGTCGAAACGAACCGCTCGGAGCGCGCCGCCCACGTTGTAGACGAGGTGGCCGCTCGAGACGTATCGCGCGTAGCTTCCGGCAAACAGATCGCGCTCCTGCGCAGTTTGGAGATCCACGACGGTGACGGTGTATTGATCGGTCGCTGTCCCGCGCGTGGTCAGCACGTGACGCCCGTCGGGCAAGAACTGCGGCCAGCGGCGCGCCTCGTACGTTCCCTCGCGATAGCCCGCGATCAGCGGCAGCGGCACGGGGGTGCCCCCGGCCGCCGGCACCGTGAACAACAGGCCCGCCACCGTGGCGAAGACAATCGTGTTGTTCGGGCCCCACGTCGCGCCCCGCGTGGCCTGCGCCGGCGCGATGGCGAGCGACGGGCCGCCCTGGATCGAAACCTTCTTCAGGAAGCCCGCCTGCCAGAAAGCGACCCATCGTCCATCCGGCGAAAAGAACGGATCGGACACATTCTCGGTGCCGGCGATTGGCATCCCTTCCAACCGACCCATCTCGCGTGCGTACAGGAGAGCCGGATTCCCTGCCCGGTACACCACGCGCGTCCCGTCCGGCGAGACGGCGACATCGACGCCCAGCTGACTCACTGCCAGCGAGGCGGCTGACGGCGTCCCCAGAGCAAACCTTGCCACGCGCGGCGGAGTCGACCGAAGGAGCAATACGGTCGCCGCCACGGCGGCGCCGACGAGAGCCATCGTTGCGATCGCGTAGACGGCCGTGTGACGCCAGGAACGCGGACGGTCGCGCACTGCCTCGGCGGACGGGGGTGCCAGGCTCGTGAACTCGCGCAGTACGAAAAGCGCGGCCCCGGCATCGACGCTGCGAGCTCGACGATCTTTCTCGAGGCAGCGACGCAGCAACAAGGCTACGCCAGGCGGCATCGCGGCCGGCAAGGCGGCCCAGTCCGGCTCGGCCCTGAGCACCGCAGCCATCGTGTCGCTGACGTCCTCGCCGTCAAACGGCCGCCGGCCAGTGAGCATTTCGTAGAGCACGCAGCCGAACGCCCACATGTCCGATCGCCGGTCGGCGGCCTTTCCCTTCGCCTGCTCCGGTGCCATGTACGCGGCGGTACCGAGAATCATCCCGGCGTTGGTCATCATGACGGGCGTCGTGATCGTCGGCGACGTCGGCTCGGGACTCATCGCGGACGGCGGCTCCAGTTCCTTGGCCAACCCGAAGTCGAGCACCTTCACCGTGCCATCCAGCCGCAACTTGATATTCGCGGGCTTCAGATCGCGATGGATGATCCCTCGCTCGTGTGCCGCTTCAAGGGCGTCCGCGATCTGTTTCGCGATCGCCAGCGCCTCGTCGAGCGGAATCGCACCTTGCGCAACGCGTTCCGCGAGCGTCGGGCCTTCGACGAGCTCGAGCACGAGCGCTTGCGTGCGTCCACTGTCCTCGAATCCGTAGATGGCCGCGATGTGCGGATGATTGATGGAGGCGAGGACCTGGGCTTCCCGTTTGAAGCGGGCCAGCCGATCGGGATCGTCCGCGAACGCCTCCGGGAGGATCTTGATCGCGATCTCTCGATTCAGCTTCGTGTCGCGCGCCCGGTAGACCTCGCCCATTCCCCCTGCGCCGATTGCACCGAGGATCTCGTACGAGCCGAGGCGGCTGCCGGCAGCAAGCGTCATGGGGAGTGGCCGGATTATAGGGGATGCTGCGGTACCGACGACGCTGCTCACGCGCCAGTCGAAGGGCGAAGCGCGTTCGCCCGATTGTTGCGCGACGGCGCGCTCACATGGAGCGCGTCAGTTCTTTGGACACGAACGCGTGCATCGCGCCGATCGGCGGCACTGAACCCGAGTGTGCCGCCGATGCAGGCGCGCAATCCTGGGCTTCACGCTACCGCTACCGCTTGACCGAGTACTTGGTAAACGCGCCGCCCGCCTGGGTCAGCGAGTTCGGCCCTTCGGCGGCGTAGACGTTGCCGTCGGCATCGACGGCCACACCCTCGCCCGCCGTCCCCTGATACACCCGATCGTCTCGATCGAAGGGCGGGATGAAGCCGGTGACGCGGTCTTCGTCGACCGGGCCGCTCCGGACGCCGTCACGCCAGTTCGGGTGGTTGTACGGCCCCGACTCCGAGTCGATCACATAGACCGTGTCCCCCTTGATGAAGATGCCGCTGGGACGACTGAACGCATAGCGCGACTCGAGGTACGTTCCGTTCTGATCGAAAATCTCGATGCGGTGGTTGCCACGATCGGCCACCCACAGGCGCCCTCGTGAGTCGAACACCAGTGCATGCGGTGTGCGGAATTCTCCGTGGCGCACGCCGATCCCACCCCACGACTTGATGAATTTTCCATCCGCCGAGAACTTGCTGATGCGCGACGTCGCCCCGCGCTTGATGCCCTCGGCGACCGCGTTCGCGGTTGTCATGCCCTGCGCGTCGTGTCCGTCGGCCACATAGATGCTTCCGTCCGGGCCGACGACGACGTCGTTCGGCTGGTTGAACTGACCGTCGGCGTTGCCGGGCTTGCCCGCGGTGCCCAGGCTCAGCAGCTTCTCGCCCTTGGGGCTGAACTTGTGCACCTGATGGCCCTTGGTGCCGTCCTTGTTGCCCGCGAAATCGGCGATCCACACGTTGCCTTGCTTGTCCACCGCGATGCCGTGCGGCGTCACCATCACGCCCTTGCCGAAGTTCGCGATCACGGCGCCGGTTTTCCGATCGAATTTGAAGATCGGATCGAGTGGCGTGTTGTCGCAGTCGACGGGGCCGCCGCCCGCCGTGCCCGCACCGCAGCGCTCGTAGGCCCAGACGTTGCCGTCCGTAGGATCGATGTCGATACCGGCCGTCGTCCCCCACTTGCGGCCAGCTGGAAGCTGACCCCAATTCCGGGTCACGATCGGGGCCGGGTTCGGCAGTCCCTCACCAGTGATCGGGTTGCTCGCCGTCGTGCGCCGTGCGTTCGCCGCCGCCTGCGCTTCGGCGCGTGTGTCGATGTGCTGCGTCGCGAGAAGGCCCGCAGCGCCGAGGCCGAGAACGGCCAGCTGAATTCGTGACAGTTCCATGGCAGGCTCCTTGTTGGGACTGATAGTAGAGCCGAATCGTTCGG
>DATFXR010000275.1:0-9408 GCA_035315685.1 Vicinamibacterales bacterium
AGCTCGAGTGACGCCAGCTGCGTCTGTTTGCCGGTCTCGTGCGCGAGGATCTGGTCCATCGAGATGCCGGCGTCGAGCCACGTCTCGCTGGTCGGCGGCGAGACGTCGGTCAGAAACCTGGTGCTGGCTTTCGCGTGCGCACCGCCGGGGCGACCCGGCGTCGGAATGCACTCCAGCCCGCTCACCACGAGCACGCGATCCCGAAACGGCGCGAGCGCGCCCAACGTCGGGGTGAGCTCGTAGCCGGCGCCTTCGGTCGTCGGCAGGTACTCCTTCATGATCATGCCGTTCGGCACGTACATGACGCCGAACCGGTTGATCGGTTTTGCCGCGGTCTTCTGCACCGCCGACAGCGCCGGCGCCATGCTGTCGAGCAGCGGCAGAGCCAGCATCGACCCGAGACCGCGTAAGACCGTGCGCCGTGGGATTGCCCGCTTAGCAATGAACATCGCTCATTCCACGCATTCCAAATTCCAAATTCCTAATTGCGCGTCTGCCGCTCCTCCCCGCGAGCGGTTGCCATGCTGAACGGCGTGCTGGTCACGATCCCGGCGATGATCGACGACCAGGAGTACTCGGCCCGCGCTGCGCCGCGCGTGATGGCGCGCACCGCCGGCAGATCGTGATCGTCGAGACCGCGTCCGATCGCGTAGGCGAGCAGCTTCTCGGTGATCGTGCGCGCGACATCTTCCTTGTGCGCGACGAGAAGGGTTCGCAGTCCCGCCATCCCCGCGAAGCGCGTTCCGTCAGGGAGCGACGCCGAGGCGTCGATCGGCACTCCGTCGCTCGCCGTCCGCCACTTGCCGAGCGCGTCGAAGTTCTCGAGCGCGAACCCGAGGGGATCCATCCGCTGATGACACGAGGCGCACGCGGGGCTCTTGCGATGCCGCTCCATCCGCTCGCGCAACGATCGCGCGTGGCCGTCCGCCGCGGCGTCCTCGAGGGCAGGAATGTCGGGCGGGGGCGGCGGCGGCGGCGCGCCGAGGATGTTCGCCAGCACCCACCGTCCGCGCAGCGTCACCGACGTGCGATTGGGATACGACGTCACGGTGAGGACGCTCGCCTGGCCGAGCAGCCCACCGCGAACGCCGTCGGTGAGGTGCACGCGGCGGAAGTGGTTGCCGTAGACATCGGCAATCCCGTAATGGGTCGCCAGGCGCTCGTTCAGAAACGAGTAATCGGCCGTGAACAGCTCGATCGCACTGCGGTTCTCGTGCAGCTGGCTGGCAACGAACAGCTTCGTCTCCTGCTCCATCGCGTCGCGCAGGTTCTCGTCGAACTCGGGATACAGCTCCGTGTCAGGCACGGCGCCGGCAAGTTTGCTCAGCTCCAGCCAGCGGCTGGCGAAGCTGTCGACGAGCGCGCTCGACCGCGGATCGCGCAGCATCCGGGTCACCTGCCGCTCCAGCACGGCCGCGTCGCTCAGCTTCCCGCGCGCCGCCGCATCCCGCAGCTCATCGTCCGGAATGCTGCTCCACAGGAAGAACGAGAGCCGCGAGGCGATGTCCAGATCGGCGAGACGATAGGCGGTGCCCGAGGGAAGACCGGCGGGCTCGCGTTCGACGCGGAAGAGAAAGCTCGGCGCGGCAAGAATCCGCTCGATGCCGTGCTGGATACCGGTGTCGAAGTCGCGTTCAGCACGACCGGTTCTGTAGAACCGGAGCAGCGTCGCCGCCTCCCCGTCGGTGACCGGCCGGCGATACGCCCGCGTCGCGACCGTGGAGAGAATCGTCTTCGCGCACGGTTCCTCATCGGACGTGTTGCGAGGGCGGCAGACGAACACTTTGCGCCGGCTCTCCGAGCGGCCGGGCGCCGGCGTTCCGAACGGACCACCGATCGAGACGACCTCCACTGCCGGATTGCCGTGGTAATACTCGTTCGTCGTGCGTCCGAATCCGGTCTGCGGCGGCTGCAGCACGCCTTCCGGTTCCCAGAATCGCCGGACGAAGGCCACCCCGACCGCATGCAGGCCTGCAGCCACCGGCACGCGCACTTCGAGGTGCGCGTCCGCGGTGTGCATGTATTCCTCGAATTCGGGATCGCCCTGCGTGTTCCCGGCGAAATTCTCCGGTGCGGTCATCCCGCTGGCTTCGCCGCCGACACTGAACCGCTTCAGGCGCACGCCGTCGAGGCGCACGTCGAGCTCGTGCCGCTCGCCCATCCCGATGATGTAGTCGTACTCCTGACGCCGCAGCAGGACCTTGATGGTGTATTCGGCGTCAACGGGAAAGTAGTAGCGGATCAGCGTGCCGCCCTGGGATCCGAACGGAAGATCGTCGCCGAGACGATCGTCCTGGACGACCGCCTTGGAGATCTTGAACGAGTCGATCACCGGATGGAGGGTCGGATCGCCGATCGCGAGGCGGCTGACCGTTCGCGCCGCTGACAGATAGTTTTCCAGCAGCGCCGGCGACACCGACAGCACGCTCGCGACGTTGTCGAACCCTTCGTGATCGGCTTCGTCCGACGACAGGAGCGCGCGTGCGTCGATCTCGAGGCCGAGCAGATCCCGTACCGCGTTCGCATACTCGCTGCGATTCAGCCGATGCACCGGGACGCGCCCGGGATCGGGCTTCGCCGCAGCGGCGGCGTCGAGCTCCTGTTCCAGCGCGGCAATCACACTGCGGTACGTTTCGGCGGCCGGCCGCGGCCGTCCCGGAGGCGGCATCTCGCCAGTGCGCAGCTTGGTGACGACCTTCTCCCACTGCTGCGCGTGGTCGGCCACCTGCGCGACATCCAGGCTGTCGAGCTGAAGACCCGCCGTCTTCAGCCTGGCGTTGTGACAGGTCACGCAGTACTGATCGAGAACATCGCGTGTGGGTGTCGCGGGCGGGTGCGCGGCGGCGGTGACCGGCGCCGCGCCGGTCTGCGCGCCGCGGGCAGCGACGTACCGGACTCCGCCGCTCGCACACAACAGCACCAACAGGGCCGGCAGCGCGGGCGAACGGGCCGATAGTCCTGACATACCGGGCGTTTCCGGCCTCAGTATGCCCCAGAATCCGGTTGCCGGGAGGACATCGTGAAGTCCGGCTCGAGCGCACCGGACGGATGGGCGGTCTGCATCACCGGCAACTGCCTCGGCCGCGAACGCACGAAGAGGTTTTCGCGGGTCGGCGCGTCTAGGTACGGAACATGAGAATGAACAGGACGAATGCGCCGACGCAGAAGGCCACCACCGAACTCGGCGCGGCCTTGACGTCGCCGAACGTCGAGGCAACGGCGAGTGCAGCCCGATGCGCGGGCGCAGCGATCGTCGCCAGCTCCGTCGCACCATCGCCGGAAACCACGTTCATCACATGCTTACGAACCTCGTCGTTGATCAAAGCCGCGCCTGCGACGAGCACGAAGAGGGCGCTGGCGCTGAGTACGATTTCAGTCAGTCGGTGTGAGCGGATCATGGCGGCCGGGCTTGTGCAAACGGCAGGCCCCTGAGTCGGCTGGCGGCGTTTTGAGCAGTTTTGCTGAATAAAAGCGTTGCGACGTCGTCGCGATGTACCGAATCGGCACATCGCGCTCCGGAACGGACCAACGCGATTCGCGGCGTGGTTACAACCGCGACCGGATTGCCCACAGATCGGGGAAGAGCGGACGGCCGACCGTCTCGCGCAGATAGGCGGCGCCCGATGACCCACCGGTGCCCGGCTTGGCGCCGATCGTCCGCTCGACCATTTTCGCGTGGCGGTAGCGCCACTCCTGGATCCCTTCGTCCAGATCGACGAGGCGCTCGCACAGCTCCGCGTTCTTGACGTCGCGCCGATAGAGGTCGATCAGGATTTCCTGAATCTCCGGCGACGGTTCCGGCGCGGTCGTCGGGTCGCGCTGCAGACGTGCCGCCGGTACGTTGTAGCCTTCGCGTGCGAGGTACTGCAGGAATGCATCCCACAGCGTCGGCGCGTGATAGCGGGTTTCGAGCGCCGATCGCGCCCGGCCGTGTTCCGAAAAGCGCCGGATCGCCTGCTCCGACTTGACGCCGAGCACGAATTCAATCTGCCGGAACTGATCGGACTGGAATCCGCTCGCCGCGTCGAGCCGTGCGCGGAAGCTCAGGAACTCGAGCGGGGTCATCGTCTCGAGGATGTCGAGCTGCGCGACCATCACCTTGAGGATCGTCAGGATGCGTTTCAGCGTGTGCTGCGTGCGATGCGACTCGTCCTGCTCCAGCAGCTGCATCACACGATCGAACTCGTGCAGCAGCTCCTTGAACCAGAGCTCGTAGACCTGGTGGATGATGATGAACAGCATCTCGTCGTGCTCATCCGAGCGCGGGTGCTGCAGCGACAGGAGCTCGTCGATCTCGAGATAGGACGCGTAGGTCGCCGCCGGGCGCGTGGTGTCGGCCATGGCGCTACGGCGCCGGCGGAGCGGTGGGGCGCGTGAACGGAATGATGTGCTCCCACTCGCTGGCGTCCGAGCGCGCCACGACCGCGACCACCGGCTCCGAGTCGCTCAGGTTGAAGACCTCGTGCGGGACGCCCGGCTCGATGAAGATGAAGTCACCGGCCTGGTTCTCCACGGCCTTCTCGAGCGCCGGTCCGTACTCGTGGCGAACGCGCCCGGCCAGGATGTACAGCATCACCTCGAAGCCGACGTGGATGTGCGCGGCGGCGACGCCGCCCGGCGGAATGGTGGCGACGTTCATCGACAGCTGCTTCGCGTTGGTGTTCTTCGCAGACAGTCCGGCGCGATATTGAATGCCGTTCCACCCGCGCGTGATCCCGCCGCCGCGAATGACGAAGATGCCGTCGAGCCCTTCGACCGTTCCGAGTTCATTCTGTTGCGCGGTGTCAGTCATGACGTGCTCCGTCGAATGCGCCAATGATATCGCGTCGGCGATCACGGTCCGGCTGAAGCCGGGCACTACCGCGGTCGCTTCGTCGCGCGGAGGCCGTAGCCGAGCGTCAGGCGCCCGGAATCACCGCCGTGACCTCGATTTCGACTTTCGCGCGGTCCTCGATCAGTGCCCGCACTTCGACGGCGCTCATCGCGGCCCGATACACGCCGACGATCTCACGGAACGCGGCACCAATCTCCTTGCGACGAGCGAGGTACTCGCGCTTGTCGGTCAGATACCACGTCATCCGCGTGATGTGCTCCGGCTTCGCGCCGGCCTCGGCGAGCACCGCGTTGACGTTCGCAAGCGCCTGCCGCACCTGGCCGACGAGATCGTCGGTCTCGAATTCGCCGCGCGCGTTCCAACCAACCTGCCCGGCGACGAAGACGGTCGTCCCGCTCGCGACGACGCCGTTCGCGTAGCCGTTCGGACGCTTCCATCCCTCGGGCTGCAGCGTTTTCATCGGTTCGACCGGAGCGACGCGTCGCCGGCGTCTGCGCGCAGGAGAAACCGTTGCACTTTTCCGGTCAACGTGCGCGGCAGCGACTCGCGAAACTCGATCGCGCGCGGGTACTTGTACGGCGCGATGTGCGCCTTCACGAAGTCCTGCAGCTCTCTCGTCATCTCGGCACCCGGACGGAAGCCGGGCCGGAGCACGACGAAGGCTTTCACGATCTGTCCGCGCTGCTCGTCCTTCACGCCGACCACGCCGCATTCCGCGACCGCCGGGTGCTGCAGCAGCCCGGCTTCGACGTCCGGTCCGGCGATGTTGTAGCCGGAGGAAATGATCATGTCGTCGGCGCGCGCGACGAAGTGGAACACACCGTTCGCCTCCCTGACGAAGTCGTCGCCGGTCAGATTGAAACCGTCGCGCACGTAGCTCGTTTGACGATCGTCGGCAAGATACCGGCACCCGGTGGGGCCGCGCACCGCCAGGTGCCCGACCGTGCCGTCGGACAGGTCGCGCAGGCCGTCGTCGACGATTCGGGCCTCGTATCCGGTCACCGGCCGTCCGGTCGCGCCCGCTACGCGGTCATCGAGACGATTGCTGATGAAAATGTGCAGCAGTTCGGTCGTGCCGATGCCGTCGAGAATTGGCCGTCGGGTCCGCCGCGCCCACTCCTCGAATACGGGCGCCGGCAGCGTTTCGCCGGCCGAGACGGCCATCCTCAGCGAGGACAAATCGGCGCCGTCGTCCATCGCGGCCATCATGGCGCGATACGCCGTGGGCGACGTGAAGCTGATCGTCGCCTTGTGGGTCTCGATGATGTCGACCATGTTCGCGGGCGACGCGTTCTCGAGCAGCGCGGCCGCCGCGCCGAAGCGCAGTGGAAAGATTGCGAGTCCGCCGAGGCCGAACGTGAACGCCAGCGGCGGCGAGCCCATGAACACATCGTCCGGCGTCACCTGCAGCACTTCTCTCGCGTAGCCGTCGGCGATGATCAGCAGATCGCGATGGAAGTGGGCGGTCGCCTTCGGCTGACCGGTGGTTCCCGACGTGAACCCGAGCAGCGCGACGTCGTCCCGCCCGGTGCGCGCCGCGTCGAATCGCACCGGCTTGTTGAGCGCGACGCGATCGAGCTCGGCATCGTGATTCGCAGTACCGTCGAAGCAGACGACGCCTTTGAGGAACCGGCTGCCCTTGGCGCACGCGACGAGCTCGTCGGCGATGCGGCTGTCGCACAGCGCCAGACTGATTTCCGCTGTGTCGACGATCTTGGTGAGCTCGGCCTCGCGCAGCAGCGGCATCGTGTTGACGGCCACGGCGCCGGCCTTCGTCACGGCCAGCCACGCGGCCACCATCGCGGGGTTGTTGCCGGAGCGGAGCAGAACGCGGTTTCCCGGTGTGACGCCGAAGTCCTCGACCAGCGCGTGCGCGAGGCGGTTGGTCCAGTCCGTCAGCTCCTTGTAGGTGCGCTGGCGGCCGTTGCCGATCAGCGCCAGATGATCGCCAAATCCCCGGTCCACCATCCGATCCGTCAGCTCGACAGCGGCATTGAGGTACTGGGGATACTGGAACTCGGCGCGATCGAGCAGCAGGTCGGGCCACTGCGCGGCGGGCGGCAGGCGATCGCGGGTGAAGGTGTCGACGTGCGCCGACGGACCGAGATCGATCGGCTGGTCGCGCGAAGAGACTCCCCTGGCCATCAGCGCATCCTAATCATTTGGGACTTTGATTTCTTCGTGCCTTCGTGTCTTCGTGGCAGCTCCTCATGCTGCGACAGATCCGGCCGGACCGCCCTGAAAGGCGCATTACCGAAGTTCTGATGTCGGTCTCAATCCCCCGAAAACTTCGGCGTGCCTTTGGCCCTGAAGGCATCGTAGGCACGCTTGAAGTCCGCCGTCGTCATGCAGATCGCCTGTGCCTGCGCCTCCGCGTCGATCGCCTGGTCGATTCCCATGGCCCACTCCTGATGGAGCATGCGCTTGGTCATCGCGTGGGCGAAGGTCGGCCCCGCGGCGAGCTCCGCGGCCCACGCGATCGCGTTCACACTCACCTCACCAGGCTCGACCAGACGATTGTAGAAGCCCCAGCTGAGCGCCTCGTCGCCGGTGAGCGCGCGTCCGGTGTAGAGCAACTCTGACGCCCGCCCGTGACCGATGATGCGCGGCAGCACGCTGCAGGCGCCCATGTCGCACCCGGCCAGACCGACGCGCGAGAAGAGGAACGTGACGCGGCTGCGGGCGGTGCCGACGCGCAGATCGGACGCCATCGCCAGGATCGCGCCGGCGCCTGCGCACGCGCCGTCGATCGCCGCGACGATCGGCTGAGGACAGGCGCGCATCGCTTTCACGAGATCGCCAGTCATGCGCGTGAACGCCAGCAGATCGGGCATCCGCATGTTCGTGAGCGGACCGATGATTTCGTGCACGTCGCCGCCGGAACAGAAGTTTCCGCCGGCGCCCTGGAGGACGATCGCCTTCACGTCGCCGGCCAGTGACAACGCGCGGAACAGATCGCGCAGCTCGGCATACGATTCGAAGGTCAGCGGGTTCTTCCGTTCCGGCCGGTTGAACGTGATCACGCCGACCGCATCGTCAACAGCCCAGCCGACGTGATGGCAGGTGGTGCCGGCAGCATCGCGCCGATTGCCGGCGGCCAGATGTGGATCCATCCCTCAGGCTCCTCTGATCATGGTCCGGCTAAAGCCGGACACTACCGGCGATCACCGGTCCGGCTAAAGGTCCGGCGGCTTCGCGTGCGGGTCCGCATCGCCGGCCGCCAGCAGCCGTTCGCGTTCGAAGTTGCGTTCGAGCTGGCTCTTCGCCTTCACGTACTGCTTCGGCCAGTCGGCGCCGATGCTGTTGGTGTGCCCGATCTTCGCCGCTTCGATCAGCGTCCACGACGGGCTGGCGAGATGAGGCCGCGCGATCGCGCACAGGTCCGCCCGCCCCGCCGCGATGATGCTGTTCACGTGATCGGCTTCCGAGATCGCACCCACCGCCATCGTCGCAATGCCCACCTCATTGCGGATCGCCTCAGCGAACGGCGTCTGATACATGCGTCCGTACACCGGTTTCTGCGCGACGCTGACCTGCCCCGACGACACGTCGATGAGATCGGCGCCCGCCCGCTTGAATGCGCGGGCGATCTCGATCGCATCGGCCGCGGTGTTGCCGCCTTCGACCCAGTCGTGCGCCGAGATACGGACTGACATCGGCAGCCCGGGTGGCCACACGGCGCGCATCGCCGTGAACACCTCGAGCGGCCAGCGCAGCCGGTTCTCGAGCGGGCCACCATAGCCGTCCGTACGCTGGTTGGTGAGCGGCGAGAGAAACGCGGACAGCAGGTAGCCGTGCGCGCAGTGCAGCTCCAGCCAGTCGAAGCCGGCGTCGATCGCGCGCCTCGTGGACGCGACGAAATCGGCGGTCACCCGATCCATGTCCTCGCGCGTCATCGCGCGCGACCACGCGCTCACCCCGTCGAGGTACTGCTGTGGCGACGCAGAAATCAGCGGCCAGTTGCGGTCCGGTCCATCCTCGGGCAGCGGCAGGTCCTCGCCGTCCCACGGCACGCGCGTGGATCCCTTCGCGCCGGCGTGGCCGAGCTGCAGCGCGATCTTCGCGGTCGTGCCCTGATGGACGAAATCGACGATGCGGCTCCACGCGGCGGTGTGCGCGTCGGTGTAGAGGCCGGTGCAGGCGGGCGTGATCCGCGCGTCCGGCGTCGGGCAGGTCATCTCGGTGAACACCAGCCCCGCGCCGCCCAGCGCGCGCGCGCCGAGATGCACGAGATGGTGATCGGTCGGCACTCCATCGACCGCGCTGTACTGCGCCATCGGCGACACGACGACGCGATTCTTCAGCGTGATGCCGCGCAGACGGAACGGCGTGAACATCGGCGGCACCGAGTCGGCACTCGCGAGTCCCGATCGCTCGGCCATCCACCGCTCGTAGCCGCCGAGATATCGCGGATCGCGCCGGCGCAGATTCTCGTGCGAAATCCGCTGCGATCGCGTGAGCAGCGAATACGCGAACTGCTCCGCCTCGAGACGCGCGTGCCGCTCGACGTTCTCGAACCACTCGGTCGAGTTGCGCGCGGCGTTCTGCATCCGCAGCGCTTCGACGGTCCGGCG
>DATFXR010000276.1:0-9685 GCA_035315685.1 Vicinamibacterales bacterium
GGCAACTTCACCCTCGCCCTGCCGCGCGTGCCCGTCGCCCATGAACAGCAGCGCGCCCGGCTCGTTGACCGGCAGCATCAGCGACACACCAGCACCCATCGACGCGTAGTCCATGTTGCCGCCGAACGGTCCAGGCACGGTGGTGCTGATCGCTTCTTTCCGCGCTGGAGCAGTCCCGATGCACCCAAGCATCGGCTTCAGCGGAAGTTCGAATCCGCCAGGCTGCACGTCGGGCTGGTCGAGACGGGCGACACCGTGCGCCTCTTGTCGATCGTCCACGTCACGCGCCGCGCGTCGCGATCGACACGCGCGGCGATCGCGGCGGGATCGACCGTATACGGCGCCAGCAGGCTGCTCGAGTACGCGGTCGCGCGGTTGGTTTCCAGCCGTTCAATCGAGACGACGAGCATGTCGCCGGGCTCGGCGCCCTCCACATAGAATGGACCGATCTGTGGGTTCGGTCCGGGCGACACGGTCTTGCCATTCCAGTCGGTGCCCGACGCGTCGATCGTTTTCGTCACGACGCGGTCGCCGGGCTTGATCCGCAGCGCAGGCGGATGCGCGAACGAATACGTCGTGTAGTAGATCGTCGGCGTGAACCGGTGTGTCTCCGCACGCGCGAGCGTCGATGCCATCGCAACGATCGCTGCCGACAGCGCAAGGCGTTTCATCGGCCGGACCTCCTTCAGCGACGCGGCGCCAGCATCACCTCGACGCGGTTCCTACCGCGGAGTCGTGCGCAGCCCTGGCGCCGTTTTCTGGACCAGGCACTCGCGGATGGCTCCCCTCGGCCGCTGCTCGACGGGCGCACCACCGGGCTCGCGGCGCAGCGCGTCGAACATCCGGACGCCGCCGTTGGGAAAGACGACCATCGGCGTCCAGTCGAGACGCGCCGACGCGCTTCTCGCTCCCGAGCGGGCGCGTAGCGCGTCCATCTCCTGTGGCTCGAGCACGAAGTATGGATGATGCCCGTGCGCGGCGAGCCAGTCGATCGTCCGATCGAGCCACGCAGGCTCCCCGATGTCCCACCGCAGCGTCAGGCGTCCCGCATAGTAGCGAAGGCTGCCGCTGTGCACCATGGAAATGATCACCGCGTCGGGATCGGTGATCGATTCCACGACGCGGGCGACCTCGACGTACTTCGCCTCTCCGCGCGCGACATTGAACGTCTCACGCCGCTTCGCCTCGACAACGCCGTGCACGCCCAGCGCGACGAGGACGACGACAACGAGCGCTTCAGCGGTCCCTGAGCCTCCCGCGCCCGCTGCGCGTCGTGCCCCTCCTGCCTCTCCTGCCCTTCCTGCCCCTCCTGCCCTTCCTGCCCCTCCTATCCGTCCCATCCCTCCCTTCTCTCCCATCTTTCCCATCCGTCCCAGGAGCGCGGCGATCCCGATCGCCATCACAGGCCACGACGGCAGCAGGAACCGCAGATACCACCACGCGTCCCACGGAACGTAGAGCAGATACGACATCCACACGCCGCTGGCGAACGCGGCGAAGAGCCAGTGCGCGCGGCGAGCGGCGTCCGTCCGCCAGAGCGCGACCGACGGAACCGCGAGCGCGATCAGACCGGCGAGCGCCAGCGGCGTCTCGGCCGATACCAGCCATCCGACGTAGCGCTGCACGTTCGGCCAGACGTACGCGATCGCGAAGCCGTCAGTCAGGTCGTACCCGGACTGGAGCGGTGATCCGTACAGCCGCGCGTTGACAGCGGCGACTGCGCCGGCGCCGACGGCGGCGGTGAGGCCGAACGCCAGCGCACGCCCAACAGCATCGCGAGCCCACCGCCGCGGCGAGCGAGGTGCGCGCGCGACTTGCTCGATGGCGAGCCACAGCACGATCACTCCCGCCAGCGGCGCCAGGTTCGGTCGAATCAGAATCGCGAGCGCGGCCGCCGCACCACCGGCTGCCGCGGCGCCCGCGGAAGCACCGAGCGCGTACGCGATCGCGATCGCCCATGCCGCCGCAGCGGGCACGTCGCTCATCGGCGCCATCAGCATGAACAGCATCGCCGGGCTCGTCGCCACGATCCACGCTGCTGCAAGCCCGATCGCCGGCCGATCGATCCGCACGCCGATCGCGTAGGTCGCGAGCACGAGCACGCCGCCGCAGAGCGGCACGATCCAGAAGATCGCGCACTGCCCGCCCACCCATTTTGCGGCGGCCATCATGAGCGGAAAGCCGGGCGGATACTGCGGCACGATGCGGTAGCCGTCCGGGCGATAGCCGAGCGGCAGGAACGTGAGACGTGCGGCCGGCCACGGCACGGCGGCGACGAAGCTCTGATCGATGTGCAGGTCGCCGCGAAGCCACAAATCGACCTGGCTCACGTAGCCGTACGCGTCGGAACCGGCGGCGACTCGCGTGTTCCAGAGGAGACCGATGAGGGTGACGGCGAGGGCGAGAGCGGCGGCGCAGGCATCGAGCCGGCGCCGCCGATCGATGATCACGTGCGAGCGGCGAACGGATTCTCGTCAGCGCTGGGGCCGTAGATGGACGGCACCGGCACGTCGAGCAGGCGGAGGTAGACGGACAGCTGGCCGCGGTGATGCACCCAGTGATTCATCACCAGCCCGCGCGCCAGCGCGGCCTTCGGCATCGTCATCAGCGTCTGGTCACCGGCCTTGGCGGTCCACATCTGCCGCATGCCCTCGTCGCCGATCTGCGGCAGCATCTCCTTCACTTTCTTGACGCTCGCGTCGTGCGCGGCCAGGATCTCGTCGGTCGAGGTCGGCGGTGCAGGCGCCTGACCGCCGCTGAAGTTGGTCTCGTCCTCGACGCACCAGCCAGTGATGACGCCCGGAGACGAGGCGACGTGCAGCGCCAGCGCGCCGAGCGACATCGACTTCGGGTGGGGCTTCCACGTCAGTTTGTCCGTCGGCACGCGTTCGAGCACGCGCCGAGTGGTTTTCGCTTCGTTGTCGAACTCCTGCAGCATCGCCTCGGTCATTGACATGGCGGTCGCCTCCTGACCTTCGTCTCTGCTCTTCTTCGTGCTTCCGGATCAGCCCGGGATTGTATACCGGAACCTTTCGGCGTTTCCGGTGTCCACTTGGAGGAATGCTGGCCGTACGGCGCCTGACGAAGCACTACGGCGCGCTCGTCGCCATCCACGACGTCTCGTTCGAAGCGCGGCCCGGCGAAGTGCTCGGGCTGCTCGGCCCGAACGGGTCGGGCAAGAGTACGACGGTGAAGATTCTCACCGGGCTCCTGCGACAGACGACCGGCACAGTCCAGCTCGATGGCGCCGACGCCTTCGCCGATCTCGAGGCCTACAAGCGCATCATCGGCTATGTCCCGGAAGAGCCGTACCTCTATTCGTATCTCACGGGGCCCGAGTACCTGCGACTCGTCGGACGCCTGCGCGAGCTGCCCGAACGCGCCCTCAACGACAAGATCGATCGGTTCCTTCAGCTGCTCGGCATCTACGACGACCGTCACCAGACCCTGTCGTCCTATTCGAAAGGGATGCGGCAGAAGATCCTGATCGCCGCCTCCGTTCTTCACAACCCGCGGATCGTCGTCCTCGACGAGCCCTTCTCGGGGCTGGACGTCAGCGCCGCACGCGTGTTGAAAGGCTTCGTGCGGGCGATCGCCGCCGAAGGCAAGATCGTCATTTTCAGTTCCCACGTCCTCGAAGTCGTCGAGCAGGTCTGCTCGCGTGTGGTCATCCTGAAGGACGGCCGGATCGTCGGCCACGACTCGGTGGCCAGCCTGCGCGCCACCTTGCGCCTGCCATCGCTCGACGCGGTATTCGCGTCGCTCGTCGCCGAAGAGAAGATCGAGGAGCGGACCAACGGCCTACTGGCCGCGATGAAGGCCTAGGATGCTCCATCCGCTCCGGCATCTGCGCGACATCGCCTCGCGCGTCCCGCGGTCGCGATTCGAGGTTCTCTGTCGCGCGTTCTTCGGGCAGTTCTTCTCCAGCGAAACCGTCACCTCCGACGAGCAGTTGCAGCGCGCGATGGCCGGTGTGCTCGCCTTCCTGATCACGCCGGCGCTGTTGAGCCCGATCCAGATGGCCGCGAGCTTCGAGCTTGCCGCACTCCGGTTTCCGGCGATGCTCGAGGCGATGACGCGGCAGATGGCGACCGTCTACATCACCTACTCGATGGTCGGCGTCGGCGTCATTGCGGCGGTGATGTGGGATACGCTGTCCTTCGACCGCCGCGACGCCATGGTGCTCGGCCCGCTGCCGTTGCCGGCGTCGACGGTGATCAGCGCCAAGATCACCGCGCTCGCCATCTTCCTCCTGATCGTGGCGTTCGCGGTGAACGTGATCACCGCCGTGCCATTCTCGATGGTCGCCGGCAATCACCAGGCGGCGGTCGGCGTCGTCCGTCACTTCGTCGCGCACATGGTCGCGACGATGTCCGCGTCGGTGTTCGTGTTCTGTCTGCTGGTGACGCTCAGGGCCATCGTCGGCGGCCTCTCGGGACGCCACGTCGCGTTCGCGTCGCTTCTGCGGTTTCTCCTGTTCAGCGCGCTCCTGTGCTTCATCGTCTTCCTCCCGATGGCGCTGCAGGTCGAACCTGGCGGCCGTCGGCGCCAGGCGTCGGTGCAGATGATGACGATTCCCGGCTGGAGCCCGACGAACTGGTTTCTCGGGCTTCACGAGTGGATTCGCGGCTCGCCCGGCGCCGCCTGGGACGCCGGGGCACGCCGCGCGATCGCGTTCACAGTGACGGTCACCGCGTCAGCGGTTCTCACGACGATCGCCGGCTACCGGCGCCAGTTGCAGATCGCGCTGGCGCCGTCGGCAACCGACGCCGTCCGCCGCGCGCCCCGCCTGGCGCGGGCGATCGCGCGCCTCGCGACCGGACGCAGCCGCTTCGCGCGCGCGGTCTCCGACTTCATCCTGTCCACCATCGCGCGCAACAGCACGCAGCAGGCGACGATCGCGGTGAACGCCGCCATCGGGTTGACGCTGATCGTCGCGTCGCTGCTGCGATCGCGAGGAGACCTCACGCAGCTGTTGCGCCCGCGCACCGCCGTCCTGTGGATTCCGCTGGTGCTGATCTATTGGATTGCGATCGGACTCCGCGCTGCCTTCTTCGTGCCGAGCGAGCTGCCGGCCGCGTGGATGTTCCGCTGCAACGCGCCGCTGCAAACCCCGGCCTACTGGTCGGCGACGAGAGCGTCCGCAATCGGCTTCCTGCTGCCGCTGGCGCTGTTCGCCGACGCCCTGATCGGGCCGCTCATCGGCGTCCGTGCCGCAGCATGGCACGCGATGATTGTCGTGCCCGTCGTCGTCCTGCTGGCCGAGACGATCGCGCTCACCGTGGACTTCGTGCCGTTCACGCGGCCCTACGAGCCTGGCCACGCGAAGCTGAAGACGCGGTGGCCGTTCTATCTGTTCGGCCTGTTTGCCTTCGCGATCTGGCCGGCTCGCGCCGCGATGTATGCGGGCGGCCGTCCGGCGGACATCGTCGCCATTGCCGAGTGGTTGTGGGCCGTCGCCGTCGTCCTGGAAATCGCTGGACGGCTGCGCGGGCGTACCTGGCGGATGGACCCTGCCGAGGAGTACAAAGACGAGTCGGCGATTGCGGTCCTGAACATCGGGATCGTGCTCCCGAACGAGATCCGTCCATGAGACAGTCGCCGTTCGGGGTGCTCTCCCGCCTTCTTCGCGCGGTTTTTCGCCACCGAGTCCGGACCTCGGACGAGGCGCTCCGTCACTCGATCATCGGCGTAGGTTCTCGACATCGGGTCGTTCTTCCAGGAGCAACCTGCACATGAAGCGTCTGTGTCTGGCAGCTGGTGTCCTCGCGTGCGCCGCATGCGGACCTCGCGTCGATCTCGCGAAGGCCGTGGCACCAGCGTCGGTCGTCACCGGATGGGCGAACGGCGGCACGGTTTCGGGCAAGAACAAGATCGTTCCGGCAGTCTCGTTCCGACTGAAGAACGTGTCGGATCGCCCGCTCGCGGCGGTTCAGGTGAACGCGGTGTTCAGGCGCGTCAACGATCCCGGCGAATGGAGCTCCGGATACCTTCCAGACGTCGCCAGGGAGATTCAGCCGGGGACGGAAACCGATTCACGCATCGTCGTCGGTGAGCAGGGTTACACCGGCACGGACGATCGAGACGACATGCTTCGCAATTCGCATTTCGTCGACGCGAAGGCAGAGCTGTTCGTGAAGTCGGGATCGTCGAACTGGACGCGCATCGGCGAATACCCGGTCGCCCGGCAACTTCTGCGACCGGAGTCGCACTGACGAACGCGAGAAGCGTCGCCGCCCTTTGCGTTCCTGGCGCGACGTTTGCTGAACACGAGCTGCGGAGAAAAACCATGCTATTCGTTGTTTTCCTGCTGCTCGCGTTCTGGTTTCTTGGATTCATGATCAGCGCGACGCTCGGCGGCCTGCTCCATATCCTGCTCGTCGTCGCCATCATCCTGTTCGTGGTCCAAATCACCCAGGGCGACTCGATCCTCGGCGCGGCGTAATCTCGTCCGCCTTGGAGGCAACCTCATCTGCGCCCTGCGGCGCCACGACATTTTCCGTGTCTGGCCACCTCTTCAGCGTGACCGAGCGGGAGCGTCGTCAAGAACGGTTCACAGCGGGTGCAACGATTTCGTACGAGCGCAGCCGTGCGCCGTGGTCGTGGATCTGCGCCGTAATCATCAGCTCGTCGACACCGGTATCGGCGGCAAACGCCTGCAGGTCGTGCGCGACGGCCGCCGGTGTGTGCCGACAATCGCGTAGCGAAGCGCGTGCTCGACGCCGGCACGCTCGGCCGGCGACCAGAACTCATCGAGGCTGTCGACTGGTGGATTGAGCGGACCGGGACGGCCTCGCCGCCGGTTGACCCATTGCATCTGAAGCGACGTGAAGAGCCGGCGCGCCTCGTGCTCGGTGTGAGCCGCGAAGACGCTGATGCCAGCCATCGTGTACGGCGCGGCGAGCGACACTGACGGTCTGAATTGCGCGCGGTAGATCTGGAGCGCCTGGTGCAGCAGGTCGGGCGCGAAATGCGAGGCGAACGCGAACGGCAGCCCGAGCGCCGCCGCCAGCTGCGCGCTGAACAGACTCGATCCGAGCAACCAGATCGGCACTCTCAGGCCGGCACCGGGGACTGCGCGAATCAGCTGGCCCGGCGCCGGGTCTTGAAAATACGCCTGCAGTTCCATGACGTCGTCGGGAAACGTATCGGCGTCGAGCGCGTCGTGCCGGCGCAGCGCGCGCGCAGTGTTCGGATCGGTTCCCGGCGCGCGACCCAGGCCGAGGTCAATCCGCCCCGGAAACAGCGATTCCAGCGTGCCGAACTGCTCGGCGATCACGAGCGGTGAATGATTCGGCAGCATCACACCGCCCGCGCCGACACGAATCGTGGACGTGCCTGCCGCGACGTGCCCGATGACGACCGCGGTCGCCGCGCTCGCGACACCGGGCATGTTGTGGTGTTCCGCGAGCCAGTAGCGGGTGAACCCCCAGCGCTCGGCGTGACGGGCGAGATCGAGTGTGTTGCGGAACGCATCCGCAGCCGAGCCGCCGACGACAATCGGCGCGAGATCGAGAACCGATAGCGCAACCATGTGCTCGTACGATACCTGAACCGACGGCCGCGCCGGCTCCAGCCACGCATTCCACATTCCAAATTCCAAATTCCTAATTGCGTGGCGGCCGCCGGACCATCGTGTCCATCAGTCGCTGCAGCGCGGCCGCCGGATCGGCCGTGCGCCCGGTGTGGACGGCCGACATCTGGATGATCGTGCTTCGGGGTGAGACGAGCCAGTGGAAGCGGTTGCGCTGGGGCAGGTCGCCGATCGCGCCGGCCTCGGCACCGCCGCGGCAGATGACCGGAATCGACGCGAGGTGCTCGCGGATCGCGTCGACATCGAGCGTATCGTCCAGCGCGCGCAGCCGCGCCTCGTCCACCTCCACGCCTGCCTCGAGGAAGTCGGCGCCCGGACACGACAGCACGACGCCCACGTTGATCATCTCGCCGCGCTCGACGCGCGGAACGACGCGGATGATTGCGTAGTCGTAGGCGTGCTCAACGGACACGCACCGCCTCCTCGACGAAGCGCCGTGGGCTCTCGAGCCGGCGCCGGAGGTAGCGGCCATACCCCGCTCGGGCATGCACGGCGTCGGCGGGACCGTCGTCACTCAGCCAGGCGTCGGGAATCATCGCGACGATCTCGTCGATTGCCGCGGCGTCGAGTGCCGCCGCCATCGCCTCGTCGATCTGCTCGAGGTGCGTCGCCCGGTGCCGCATCACGTGATCCCTGATCAGCGCGAACGGATCGGCGGCGCGATCCGGCTCGTCGATCCAGTCGGGCTGGTGATGGAAGTAGAGGCTCGCGCCGTGATCGATCAGCCACAGGCGCCGGTGCCAGACGAGCAGGTTCGGGTTGCGGACCGTCCGATCGACGTTGGACACGAACGCGTCGAACCAGACGAGGCGCGATGCGAGGTCGGCGTCGGGCTTGTTGACGAGCGGATCGAACATCACCGCGCCGGGCAGGTAGTCGAGCGCAAGGTTCAGGCCGCCGCTTGCCGCGATCAGCGCGAAGATCTCCGGATCGGGCTCCGTCCGCGCAAGGTCCGAATCGAGGTTCGCGAAGACCAGCTCGGGGACCGGCAGGTTGAGCGCGCGCGCAATCTCGCCGGCGACGAGCTCCGCAATCAGCGCGCGCGGCCCCTGTCCGGCGCCGCGGAACTTGAGCACGTAGAGCCCGTCATCGTCGGCTTCGACGATCGCCGGCAGCGACCCGCCCTCGCGGAGCGGCGTCACGTAGCGGGTGACGCGGACTGTTCTGAGCGGGCCCACAGGGCGGTGTCAGCGCAATTAAGAATTTGCGAATTAAGAATTAAGAATACGTGATCGCGTTCGTGAGACTCGGGACATCAGAAGCATCGCGCATTCTCCGAGCGGTTCGAACGGCTGAAGAATTCTTACTTCTTACTTCTTAATTCTTAATTCTTAATTCTTAATTGCTTCACTCCGGATGATCGGTCAGCTGATAGATGCGGCGGACGGCTGCGGGATCGACGCCGACACCGCGGATCGACGGGAGCTCGTCCTTGTAGGCGGTCATGTCGATCTTCTGCGCCGCCTGCTCCGCCGACAAGCCCTGCTTCTTCAGCGTGGCGGTCTGCGTGATCACCTCGCGCAGGTACTTCTGAAACGCGTCGATTTTTCCCTTGCCGCGGAAGACCACACCGTGACCGGGCATGACCGTGTCGAAGTCGAGCGCCTTGAGTCGATCGAGCGTGGCGATCCAGTCGTCGGGAAACGAGTCGCCCATGTACGAGACCACCGATTCCATCAGGTCGCCGGTGCACACGATCCGTTCCTTCGGCAGGAAGACGACGACGTCGGTATCCGTGTGGCCGCGGCCGAGATACAGCAGCCGCATCTCCCGGCCGCCACGCACGATCGTCATCGACTTGTCGAACGTCACAGCCGGCGGCGTGACTTTCGTCTCTTTCACCTGCTCGAGATAGGCCAGTGCGTTGGCAACCTGCCGCTCGAGCGCCGCTTTCTGCTGCGCGTCCTTCTCTTCGGCGATGCGCTGGCGAAGTGCCGCGACGCGGCCCGGAATCGGCTCGACGCTGTTCAGGTAGGTGTACTGCTCGAGCACGTTGGTCAGCATCCGCTTGCGCGTGTTGTCGTGGCCAATCACCTGGGCGTCCTTCATGAACACCTGATTGCCGTGCGAGTGGTCGTAGTGATAGTGCGA
>DATFXR010000277.1:0-2089 GCA_035315685.1 Vicinamibacterales bacterium
GCGCTGGCGTCCCTTGTCGACCGCATTGCGGATGCTGGCGAGCAGGCGGTTCTCATCGAACGGCTTCTCGATGAAATCGAACGCACCGATCTTGATGGCGGAGACCGCCATGTCGATGTCGCCGTGGCCGGTGATCAGGACGATCGGCCGGGAAAAGCCGCGCTCGTTGAGGAGACGGACCAGGTCGAGGCCGGAGGTGCCCGGCATGCAGACATCCGACACCACGCAGTCGAACGATTCGGCCCGGTCGAGCGCCGCCAGGAATTCCGCCGTCTCCTGGAAGCACGACGTCGCGACGTCCTGGCGCGCGAAATAGAGCCGCAGCGAATCGAGCACGGCCGCATCGTCGTCGATCAGCGCAATATGGATCGCGTCAGGCATGGCGGTGCGCCCTTGCAACCGGCAGCGTGAAATGGACGGCGGCGCCGGGCGCGTGGCCGTCGAGCCACAGGCGGCCGCCATGCGCCTCGATGATCGATTTGCACAACGGCAAGCCGAAGCCGAGCCCCTCGGGCTTGGTCGACGAGAACGGAATGAACGGATTGTCGGCGAGGTCGGGCGGGAATCCGGGTCCGCTGTCGCTGACGCGAATCTCGACGAAATCGGCGTTTGCCTCGGACACATCGATCGAGATCGAGCCATGCGTCTGGCCGGTGCCGCCGATCGCCTCGATCGAGTTGCGCAGCAGGTTGAGCAGCGCCTGTTCGACCTGCAGGAGATCGACCAGCACGGGCGGGAGATCGCCGGCGATCGCGGCGCGGGCGCTCGCATGAATGCGATCGAGATCGGCCTGGCACAGGTTGAGCGCGTCCTTGACGATCCGCTCGACGCTGCAGGGCGCACGGCCGCTGCGATCGAGCCGCACCAGTGCGCGCAGGCGACGGACGACCTCGGCCGCGCGCTCGACCTGTGCGACCGCCTTCTTGGCGGTGTCGGCGACCACCGCGGCCTCCGCGGTGCCCGACGAAATGGCATCGTTGACGAGACGCGTGTAGGTGCCGGCCGCCATCAGGGGCTGGTTGAGCTCATGGGCGACGGCAGCCGCGAGCTCGCCCATGCTGCCGAGGCGGGCGAGCCGCGCCAGCGAATCTTCGTGCAGGCGCAATTGCGTCTCGGTGCGGCGGCGCTCGGTGACGAGCTCGCCGGCGACGAGGCCGGTCGCGGCGAGGACGAGCATCAGCGCCTGGAACGCCGTCACGTCGTGTCCCTCGTCGGGAAACAGCATGACGCCCGCGATCAGGCCGAGCTGCGTGGTGAGGATGCCGACCGTGACGCCCTCCGTCCCGGTGCGCACCGCCATCCAGATGATCGGCAGAAACAGGACATAGAACAGCTGGAACTGGCGCTCCTCGGCGTAGCCGAACACGAGCGCCAGCGCGCCGACGATGGCGGCGAGCTGCAGCCAGGTCTCGGCCGTCATCCGCAGCACGCGCCGGCGCGTCAAGGCGACCAGGGCGAACGGCGCGATGACGATGATTCCGATCACGTCGCCGACCCAGTAGCGCAGCGTCGCCGTGCCGAAATCCGCCGCCGGCAGCAGGCCGGCCGCGATCGTCAGGCCGACATAGCTCGACGCGACGAACGCCGCACTCGCCACCGCGACCGCGATCAGCAGGAGAAGGTCGCGCATCGACGCCAGCGACGGATTGAACCTCGCACCCGGCCGCGACAGGAACGCGAGCGCCGCCGAATAGCCGCCGCCGATCAGCGCGGCAGAGGCGAGCTCGACCGTCCACGGCATCGGCAGCGGCTGATGCACGAGATCCGACAGCAGCGGACTGACGAACAGGAACGGAATCATCCGCAGCCCGAACAGCAGCACCAGGACGAAGCTCAGGCCGGTTCCGGGATTCCACGGCGTGATGCCGAACGGCGCGTAAGGTTCGATGAAGCTGATCCAGTCGAGCAGGACGTATCCCGCAAGATAGATGACGCCGATCAGGATCCTGGGTTGCGACATGATGCGCGGAAAGACCACCGGATTGGATCGCATCGTTTCGGTTAGCTCGGCCATTCCGGTCTACCGCGTTTGCCGTCGGGTTTGTCTCAGGATCGTTCCCTAGGGGTTTTCACCCAGGTATTCACCACC
>DATFXR010000278.1:0-13945 GCA_035315685.1 Vicinamibacterales bacterium
CGCCCGGGGCGGCGACAGCAATCAGCAGAATGAAGAATGTGCGGACGGCCCGGCCTGTGATACGCATTAGTTCTCCTGTCGCACGACTTCGTGCGCCCGTTTGTCACCACGGATGATCTCGACCGTCGGCAGCTCCGGCGATGGCGACGGCACGACGACCGCCGCCTTCGGCCCTTCCTTGGTCGTGCGCTGACGATCCTGTGCAGCGCGCACGGGTGCGCCGAAGCCGAGGAGCGCCGCCGGCCGGATGCCGTGGGTCTGCGGCATCGTCTTGTCGAGCGGGTTGCGGAGCGCGAGCTGAATCTTGCCTTCGGTGCTCGCCAGCGTCAGGCGCTCGGCTTCCTCCGGATCGACCAGGAGCGTGACGACGCTGACCGGCATCGGCTTGTTCTTGTCGGTCTCGCGGTCGATCTTCGTGCCGGCGGCGAGTACCTGCACGTTGGTGAGCACGACCTTCGAGGTGATGTCGGTGCTCTGACCGTTCGGGCTCACGGTCGCGACGACGTCGACCCGCGTGCCGGGCAGCACGTAGCCGGCGACGCCGATCACCTCGTTGACCCGCACCGAGACGGCGCGCAGCCCGGGCGGAATCGCGGGCGGCAGGCCGCCGCCGGCATCCTTGCCGGCGAGCTTGTTCGGCAGAATCGGCTCGTTCTGGATCACCGGCAGGACCAGGCCGCGGCCGTAGACCTCTTTCGGATCCTTGAACGCGCCGGCCGGCACTGCATTGGCCGGCCAGTCGATGATCCGGATGTCGTCGCGTCCGAGCTCGGCGCCGACGTCGAGGTCGGTCGCCGCGACGACGACCGGCGTCGTCGGAATCGACACGGTCCTGGTCGGCTGGTGCTGCATGTAGTTGTAGGTGCCGAAGGCGAGCGCGCCGCCGGCGGTAATCGCCAAGACGAAGACCATGAACAGACGCATGCGAGCCATATGAGGTCCTGTTCCGCTTCCTGTCGCTGTGTGTAATCCGTGTCTACGCGATGGCGGCCACCAGCACGCCGATCGCAATCGCTGGCGCGTACGCGAAGCGGTTGCCCGCATCCGCGTGTTCGATCTCGGCGATCGCGCCTGCGCCGTTCGCAATCAGCCGTCGTGTCCGGTCGAGCGTCTGTCCGAGCCGACGGCGCCGCACCGCCACCACCGCCGCGAGCAGGCCGCCGGCGATCGCCGTATAGAGAAAAGCCGCGGCGATCGACGCCGGTCCGACGATCGCGCCGAGCGCCGCGAACAACTTCACATCACCTGCACCCGTGGCGCCGAACAGATGGCCGGGCAGCATCAGCAGGAAGCCCACCACCATGCCGGCGAGTGCGCCGGGGAGCGAGACGCGACCGATGCCCGCGGCGGCGAAGATGAGGCCCGCCGCGGCCAGCGACAGCGTCAGCGCGTTCGGCACACGCCGTGTCCGCAGATCGATCGCCGCCGCGGTGCATCCGCCGGCGACGAGCGTCGCGAACACGATCAGGTCAGATGGCTTGACCAATGTCTCTCCAGAACAGGTTGTAAACCGTCTGTCCGACCCCGGTAACGGCGCCGATCGCGACCATTGCGATCAACGCTGCGAGCAGGCCGTACTCCAGCAGGTCCTGGCCCTCGCAGCGACGACCGAGTCGCTTGAGTGCTCCTACTACGCGCTTCATGACATCCACCCTTTCGACGGGGAGCAGAGCTGCCCACTCTGCTCCCCGCTGCCGAAGCACGCCGCCGCTTCGTGTCGCGAGCGGCCGCGGACGCATCAGCAGAAGTGCCATGTGTCCCTCGCGTCCTGGACTACGCCGCCGGCGTCTGGAGCTGGGCCGCGATGTTGCCGAAGATCGTGTTCACGTTCTTGCCGGCGAGCGTGATGGCGCCGACGGCCACGAGGGCGATCAGGGCGACGAGCAGCGCGTACTCGAGGAGGTCCTGACCTTCTTCGCGGTTGAGCATCGTCTGCAGGCGGGTGATGATCGAGAGAACCATGTGCGTTTCCTCCGGTGCGCGTTTCGTGACGCGCGATGCGTGTTCCGAAATGCGATCACCGCGAACTGCGTTGACCGCGCGACGACCCTACAAAGGGCAACCGGTGTGCCACGGCTGTGGTGGCCGGCTCGCAAAAGGCGCGCAAGCGCCGCCACGTGGGTGCAGTTAGCGCAGGTCCGGAGGGTGCCGGACGGGCTGGCGGCGGGCGGCGGCGCGCCGCGCCAGACGCCGCACATTCGTAACCGTGCGCGCGAATTCCGTGTCAACCACCGCGTCGCGAAAAGGCACACGGCGCGAGTACTAAGGAAAAAGGCCCGAATTCGCCCGGGCACGTGATTTGCCATCAGATCGCGCGCGATGCGCAGGACCTGGAGCGAGGTGCTGTTGACGCTCGGGGCGCTCACCGTCCTCGTGATGGTGCTCGTCGCGATCGACCCGCGCGTGCGCGACCAGGTCTCGATGCGCATGTCGGCGCCGTCGGTCAGCATCGCCGATGCGGGCCACCACGCCAGCGATCTCACAAGCGTGATCGCCCAGGCGGTCCGCCGCCAGAGTCTCGATCACGCGCCGCTAGTCATCTTCGGACTCGTCGCCACGGTGCTCGTCCTGTTCATGCTGCGGACGTAGGGATGTCGATCATTCTCGCAATCGAACCGGATCGCCGACAGGCTGCCCACGTGTCGGCGATCGTGCGTCACCGCGTCGGTGCCGAGCTGATTCTCGCGGACACGACTGAACGTGCGCTCGACGCGATCGGCAGCCAGGTTCCGGATCTCGTCCTCGTGCCGGCACTGCTCTCGCCGCAGGACGACGCCGCGCTGAACGCTGCGCTGCGCGTGATTGCCGCGGCGGCGCACGTGCGAACGTTGACGATTCCGGTCTTCGCCAACAGCACCGAACGCTCTGAGCGCGGCGGGCTGCTGGCGCGGTGGCGGCGCGGCCGCGCGGCCGAACCGCCAACGCCGGGTGGCTGCGACCCGGCCGTCTTCGCGGAACAGATTTCCGAGTATCTGCGAGAGGCGGCAGCGGAGCGCGCAGCCGTCGGCAGGTCCGATCGCATCGAACAGAAGCCGATCGCCGAACGCGACGACGTCACACGGACCGCGCAGCCTATCGAGGTGGCGCCAGCGACCGGACTCGTCCGTCCCACGGAGATCGCAGCCGCCGAATCAATCGCCGAATTCGAACCGGCGCCTGTGGCTGCTGCCTCGTACGTGCCCGAGCCGATGTCCGTGCCCGAGCCGATGTCCGTGCCCGAGCCGATGCCAGCCGCGGAGCGGCCGATCGCTGCCGCACCTGAATCGGTTGCCGAGGCGACGGTTGCGCCCGCGGCCGAGACGTGCGTGCAGCCGGCGAGCGACGTGTTCGAAGAGCCGGTGTTCGAGTTTGCCCCCTCACCCCAGCGCGTGGGCCGGCCGCCAGCGCACGTCGCGGCCGGCAGCGATCGTATCGAAGAGGCCGAGATCGACGAGCCCGGCGACAACGAGCTCGTGATCGATCTGTCGGGAGACATCGCGGAGATTTCGCCGGAGTCAGACGAGGAGCTCTACGACGGCGAACGGGTCGGCGTCTACACGATGCCGTCGTTCGACGAAGAATTCATGATCGGCGACGACGAGCCGATCGCAGCGTTGCCGCACGTCGACGCGGTCACGCAGCCCGACACCGAACCGGCGCTGGACCTGACCGGGTTCGAAGACGACGAGACGATCGCCGCGTTCGCAGCCATCGACCCGCCGCAGCCGATCGTCCGTCGCGTCGCACGGCCTGACGAGTCGGTCGCCGCGATCGTCGAGGTCGTCCCGGCGATCGCTGACACACTCGAGGTAGTGCCCATGGCCGCGCGGGCGCGCGACGACGGCTGGATCTCGATGGGCATCCGCCACGTCTGGGCCTGGCCTGCGCTCGAAGGTGTCGACGTCGAGCCTCGCTCGCCGCTCGCCGCGCTCGAGGCCCTCTCGGAGGCGCTGGTCGCCCCCGCGCCGCTGAAGCCGCCGGTCGCGCTGCCCAACCCGCACGTCGTGCCGGCGGCGCCAAAGGCGGATCACATGGAGTGGGCGGAGCTGATCGCGTCACTCCGCCAGGACATCGAGCGCCGACGCAACCAGCCTGCGCCCGTGCCACGGCCACGGCCGCCAGCGCCGGCCGCCGTGCCCGACGACCTGGGGCAAAAACGCCGACCGACGCCGGTTCAGGACGAGTGGGGCTTCTTCGATCCGCACCAGTGCGGTTTCGCGGCGCTGCTCGAGAAGCTCGATCAGATCACCGACACCGACGACGACGTGGACGGACGCCGCCCGGCGTGACGTTCGATCGGCTGCGCACGCTCCTTCTCTTCCTCGCCATTGGTATCGCCGCCGCGCTCATGCCGGCGCAGGCGGACACCTGGTGGCATCTGCGCGCGGGTCAGGAGATGTGGCGCACCCACGCGCTGCTGACCGTCGACACGTTCTCCCACACGGTTGCGGGGACCTACTGGCCGAATCACGAGTGGCTTTTCGAAGTGCTGCTCTATCCGGTGTTCGCGCTGGGCGGCGTCCAGCTCGTGACTCTGGTGTGCGCCGCGGCGGCGACCGCCGCCTGGGCAATCGTCTGGACCCAGATCCCTGCGCCGCCGCGCGCGCGGTTCCTGCTGACAGCGGGCGTCGTCGTTGGCGCCGTCGGTACATGGAGCCCGCGCCCGCAGGTGTTCTCGCTGTTGCTGCTCACAACCACGGTCGCCCTGCTGCGACGCCGACGCTACGGATGGTTGCCGATCATCTTCGTCCTGTGGGCGAACCTGCACGGCGCGGTGGTGATCGGCGCCGTCGTGCTTGGCGCGGCGCTGGCGGCGGCGATGATCGAGGATCGCTCCGCCGCCAGGCGGCTCGCCCCGTGGACTGCAGCAGCGCTGGCCGCGACGCTTTGCACGCCGATGGGCATCCACTTCTGGATCGCCATCGTGCGGTCGCTCGGTCGCATCCGTCTGCTCGGCATCGACGAATGGGCGCCGCCGCGGCTCGCCGACGTGGCGACGCTGCCGTTCTGGATTGCGGCAGCGACGCTGGTCGCGCTGGTGATCGTGCGCGGACGACGAATGTTCGCAGACGCCGCGGCGCGCCGCGACGGTCACGTCACGGTCTGCGTCTGCGCGCTCGCGCTGCTTCCGCCGGCCATCGGCGCCGTCAGGAACGTCCCGCCGTTCCTGCTGATCGCAGTTCAGGCCATTGCGGCGCTGGCGCGCATCGTCCCTGAGCAGCGCGACGAAGCGACCGTCTCACCCCGAGCAAACCTGGCGATCGCAACCGCCGCCGTCGCAGCCTCCCTCGCTATCATCGTGGTTTCGTACGCGCAACACGTGGCACAACTGAACTGGGAGCCGCTGCCTCCGCGATCGCTCGCGGCACTCGACACGTGCCACGGGAACCTGTACAACCGCTACGACGAAGGCGGCTATCTGATCTGGTTCGCGCCGGCGCATCGTGTCTTTCTCGACGGCCGCCAGGATCCGTTTCCACCGGCGCTGATCGAGGAGCAGCGGCGCGTCGAGCGCAGCGGCGAGTACGACGAGCTGTTCCGGCGCTACCGCATCGAGTGTGCCTACCTGCCCGCCGATTCGCTGGTCGCGTCCCGGCTGGTCAACGCCGGCTGGCGATCACTCTATCGGGAAGATCACCAGTGGACGGTGCTGGCGCGCTGACGAACGTGCCGCACGAGTTGCAGTTTTCCGCGCACAGGCGCGTGTCACGGAAGCGAGCACCAGCGCCCGACACGATCCCCGCCAACCGCTGCGATTCCGGGCCGCGTCTGCCAAGTGATTGACGATCAATCGTTAGCCCAATCGGGGGCGCACGCGGCTTCGACGCCGGCGTGGGCCGCCGCTGACGAATCCGTCGCCCTCAACACCCTGGTCGTAATTGCCGCACCGCTGGCACGGCAGCTGCAACACAGCCGTGACCGAAGTCTTGTACTTGCCAGCGACCGGATCGAGGAGTCCGGAACCAGACCCTGCGGTTGAGCAAGTAAGGAAGGTGCCTTGCGGGCAGACAGCAACGCGATGTCGCGCCGCCACGTGCTCCCGTCGACGCTGGCGCTGCGCGGGCCGACGGCGATCTATCTCGGATTGGCGGTCGGCTACGCGGCGGTCCTGGTCAAGGACCTCGTCTCGCCGGACATCATCAGGGCGACCGACTTCACGGTCTTCTGGGGCGCGTGGCACCAGATCCTGCACGGTCAGGCGCAATCGCTCTTCGACGAAGCGGCGCAGCGCGCGACACAACAGATGCTCATGCACGGCGCCTACTTCGAGGGCGGCCTGATGGCGTTCCTCAATCCGCCGCATGCGGCGCTCGCGGGAGTGCCCTTCGGCTGGCTCGCGGATCACGGCGGCGAAACGGTGGCATTCATCGCCTGGACGGCGGGCAACCTCGCTCTGCTGGCGCTGCTCGTGCGGGCGCTTACCGCCGAGTGGGGGCACGACTCGAGCGAACAGCGATGGATGCTCGTCCTCTCGGTCCTCGCGTTCTATCCGGTGTTCGGCGCGATCAAGAACGGCCAGCCGTCAGTCCTGCTGGCGCTCGCGATGCTCGGCGTCTACCGCGCGGACAAGGCAGGGCACCACTGGGCGGCCGGCGCGTGGCTCACGGTCCTGACGATCAAACCGCAGCTCGTCCCGATGGTCGTCATCTACCTGGCCGCACGACGGTCATGGCGTTCGCTGGCGGCCGGCGCCGCGTACGGGGCGGCGGCGGTCGTGATCAGCGCTGCGGTGCTCGGTCCGTCGATCTGGACCGAGTACGCACGGCACGTCCGGTATCTCGAGCAGTTCTGGGGCAGCGGCACACCCGAATACATGGTGAACCTGCGCGGCGCGCTGACGCGCCTCTTCGGTTCCGGCGCGCACGCGACGATCGAAGCGATCGTGTTCATCTCGTGGCTCGTCGGGATGGCCGGTGTCGCGACAATATTGCTGCGGCGCGCCATCCACACGGACATCGACACCCGGCCGGCGTACGCATGCGCGATGGCGGTCGCGCTCGTGTCGAACCCACATCTGTTCGTACACGACGCGGCCATGTGGACGGTTCCGCTGATCCTGTGCGCGGCGGCAATGCGCGACGCCGGAGCCGACTGGATGCCCTTCGCGCGATTCGCGCTGATGTGGCCGCTGCTGTTTGCCATCGGCGGCTTCATCGATGTCAAGGCGCCGCTGCTGACCTGGATCGACCCGCGGATCTGGGCGATCGCGGCCGCCTCGATCGTGATCGCGCGGCTGAAGCCGTCGCGCTTCCCCGGCCTGCAACCGGCTCTCGTCTCACGTCCGCCACTGCACGCTCATTCCCGTGAATCCTTCGGCATCGGCTCCGTCTGACCCGGTCACGTCGTGGCGAGACGTGGCGGCCGGCGCGCTGTCGTTCATCGCGCTGCTCGCGATCGTCTGCCTCCTGGCGGGAACCGCGCCGGACGCCGACCTGTGGGGTCATCTGACGTTCGGACGAGACATCGTTCGCACCGGATGGGTGCACACCGGCGACCCGTACTCGTTTGCGAGCGATCGCGCCTGGATCAACCACGAGTGGCTCGCCGAAGTCATCATGTGGTCCGCGTACCGCCTCGGCGGCGTCGCCGGACTCGTCGCGTTGAAACTGACGCTGGCGTGCATCGCCGGCGTCGCGTTTCTCGAAACCTGGCGACGGTACGCGCTGCCCGCGGTGTGGCGGGACGGGATGCTCTTCGTGACCGCCTTCGGCACCTGGCCGCTGGTCTCGACGATGCGACCGCAGGCCTTCTCGATTGCGTTGTTCGCCGTTCTCCTCCTGACGCTCGATCGGATTCGCAGCGGACGCACACGGTGGCTGATTGGCCTTCCGATCATCTTTGCGCTGTGGGTCAACGTTCACGGCGGCTGGATCGTCGGCGCGGGCATCCTGGCCATTTTCGTCGCGTGTGCATGGCTGGACCGCGCGTGGACACCCCGCGATCGACTGCTGCTGCTCGCTGCGGCATGCGCATCGGCGGCGGCCACACTGTGCAACCCGTACGGCCCCGCGATGCTGGGATTTCTCGCCGAGACCGTCCGCCCTGGCCGCGGCGACATCACCGAATGGCAGCCGGTGACTCGCGTCCCGCTCATCGGCCTCGTGCTGTGGCTCGTGCCGACGGCCGTCGTTCTCCATGCGATCTGGAGGCGGGGCCGGGCGCTGGCGTGGTGGCCGCTTCTGACGGTGGCGCTCCTGGCGGTCGGTTCCTTCCGCGTGATCCGCCTGGTAGGCTTTTACGCGCTTGCGGTCGGCTTTCTGGTCGCGCCGCTCACAGCGTCGGCTGGCGCGAGCGCTCCGACGCGCCGGCCCGGGCAACCCGCCCACGCCTGGATGCGAGCGGCCGCCGCATGCGTCGCGCTCGTCGCCATCGCCGTCGGTACGTTCGGGCGCACGCTTGCCATGGACGCAGCGTGGCTGCCTGAGCGTGAGGCGGCGATATTCGTGAAAAGCCACGACCTCAGCGGCCGGTTGCTGACGTGGTTCAACTATGGCGAGTATGCGATCTGGCATTTCTCGCCGGCGCTCCGCGTATCGATGGACGGGCGGCGGGAGACGGTGTATTCGGAGGAGGTTCGCGATCGGCACTGGCGCATCTACAACAACGCACCCGAGGCGGTCGATGAAGTCGCGCGGTTCGATCCCGACTATGTCTGGCTACCTGTCAATTTCCCGGTCGTCAGCCGGTTGGAGGCGGCCGGCTGGCTGCCGATCTTCGAGGGTTCGCGATCGGTCGTCCTGTCACGGCGAACCACCCGCGCGATCACCAGCGCAGCAACGTTGGCGTCAGCGCAACGGGTGTTTCCTGGTCCGTAGCGACTGGTCGCTGGAAGCCGGGGCTCGGGCTGGGCTCGGAATTGCGGATTGGGATTAGCGCACCAGATCGTTGTGAATGGAGATTCGATTCGCTCCAGTCCCCAGCTTCCAGTCCCCAGGCCCCTCGCCGGCGAGTCGCGCGAGAGCGCGACGAGCTATGCGTTGGCGCTGGCCAGCGCGAGCAGCAACTCGTCGTACGACGCACGCAGCAGACGGCCGATCGTGTCCCAATCGGGGCTCGCCGCCTGATCGTCGCGCAGGCGCGCCGCCCTGGCGCGCAGGAATGCCGCGTCGGCGACGTTCTCGGGTGTCGTTTCGTAGAGCAGCGCGTACTCACGTGCAATCAGCAACCCGATCTGCTCCGGGCTGTTCTCGCGCGGATTGCGCCGCGCCACCCACCACGCCAGTTCCGCGCGCGCGACCGCCTGCGGATCGAAGGCGGCGCCGGTCCACGAGCGCACTTTCGCGTAGGCGGCTTCGAGATCCGGCAGCACGACCTCGTAGTTGTCGTGCGCGCTGCCGAACGTCGAGGCGGCGCGCGCGAGATGAAATCCCTCGATCGCCGCCGCCGCCCATGAATAGCGGTACTGCTCGCGCAGCAGCGTCACCAGCAGCGAGAAGAGGCGCACGTTCTGCCTGGCGTAGTACGCCTTCCACATGCCGACTTCGAGCGTCGCCAGCCGCGCCGGCTCGAACTGCCGCATCGATCGCGGACCGCGCGGCGGCGTCAGCACGAACGCCGCGAAGCCTGCGAACACGATTGCAAAGACGACGACGAGGCGGGTGAACCAGCGCATGGCGCTACCGTCCGCGCTCCTCGCGCAGCTGTTTCTGATACGCCTGCTCGGATCGTTCGACGAGCCGGCGATATCCTTCGGCATCGACGAACGGATTCGACGCGCCGCCGACCTGGGTCGCCTTCTTGTCCAGATCGAAGACGCCGCCGTGCTCAGCCACGAAGACATCCGGCTTCAGATCACGCAGCACGCGGAAGGTGCGCGCGTAGTGATCGGCAATTGCCGGGACCCGCGGGTTCCCGACGAGATGCACCCCCTCGTTGATGGTGACGCTGCACACGAAGGCGACCTGATACCGCCGGCCGTTCTCGGCGGCCTCCATTGTCCACGTGGTGCAGCCTTGCGTGTGGCCGGGCGTGAGGTGCGCGGTGAGCGCCGTGCCGCCGAGCGTGACCGTGTCGCCGTCCTTGATCACACGATCGATGTGGACCGGCGTCCAGCCGCTGCCGCCGAGCGCCGAACGGTCCGTGCCCGACTCGAGGGCCTCTCGATCGGCGTCCATCACCACGACCTGCGCGTTGGTGAGTCGCTTGATCTCGGCGTGGCCGCCGACGTGATCGAAATGCGCGTGGCCGGCGAGGAGGATCTTCACGTCCGCCAGCCGGAAGCCAAGCTTCTCGACGCTCGCGCGGATGAACGGGACCGAAGCCGCTTCGCCGCTGTCGATGAGGATGCCGCCGGCCGGCGTGACGATCAGGAATGACGACAACCCGTGCGTGCCGACGTAGTAGACGTTGCCAACCACCTTGACTGGTTCGAACGGCTGCCGCCAATCCGAATCCTGTGCATCCAACGGACGGATCAGGACTGTGACGGCCAGCACGCATACCAAAAGTGTCAGGCGATCTGAGATCCGGCCAGTCATCGCAAAAAGTATAGGCTGAGGTTGCCAAGGCGCATGATCTGCGCGATCATGGTTGAATCCATGGGACAAGTGAAACACTACAGTGCACCGGTCGGGGGACAGGAACTCATCAACTTGGCCCAGAAGCTCGCGCGCGACGCAGAGCGCCACGCCATCCTGTCCGCCTCGCTCGCCAGCCAGGCGGATCGGTTGATGGAGACCGGACTTCGGTTGCTCGACCCGCCGCCTCCGCCAAAGGGCACGCCAAAACCACGCGCGCAGGCGTAAGCGTTCCTGTTTCCGGCGTCAGACACGCTCGAATCAATCTGCAGTCCCGCGTGACGGGGAGCGCCGGGAAATCGTGGTCGTACCGGCGGGATCCCATTCGTTCGCGTCGCCTGAGTTATCATCCGAACATGTACCCCAAGTTGCTTGCCGCAACGGCGCTCGTCGTCTGTTGCTTCTCCGCCGCCTGCGGCGGCGTCACTGATCCATCGCAGAACGCGACCGAAACGTTCAGCGGCGTCCTCAATCATGGTGGACCGATTCAGTTCTTTGGGTTCACCTCATCGAAGACCGGCGAGATCTCGGCGAAGTTCACGTCGTTGACACCGGTCTCGCAGGCCATCGTCGGCGTGCTGCTCGCTCAGGCCGGCAGCGGCGGCAGCTGCGCGGGCGATCTCGGTCTCGTCAATCGGAACGACTTCGCGCAGCTGAACGTCTCGGTCTTTCTCGGACAATTGCCTGGCCGTCAGTATTGCATCGGCGTCTACGAGTCCCAGACACTCACGCAGGCGGAAAATTTCACGGTCACCGTCTCTCATCCGTGAGAATCTGAGAGACAGGGGACTGGCGGCATGGGGTCATCAGGCACGCGGCTTGAAAACCCCCGCACGCTACGCGGTAGGACCCCGGTCCAAATCCCTAATCCCTAGCCGCCGAGTTCCCAGCCTCCAGTTCCCAGCTCCCAGCTTTCAGTCCCCAGCTCCCAGTCCCGTCGGCGCGCATTGCATAATGTCGCCGTGTCAGCCCTCGACGACAAGATCGACGATCTCTACCAGCAGCCGCTCGGCGAGTTCATCGGCGCACGCAACGCGCTTGCGAAAACGCTGAGCGGCGCTGATGCCGCTCGCGTCAAGGGATTGCCGAAACCGACCGTCGTCGCGTGGGCGGCGAACCAGGTCTACTGGCATGCGCGCAGCGCGCACGACGCGCTGATGAAGAGCGGCGAGCGCGTGCGGAAGGCGCAGATCGCGGCGCTCCAGGGTAAGGCTGCGGACATCCGGACGGCGAACGAGGAGCACCGGCGGGCGGTCGCCGCGGCAGTTGCCGAGGCCGAGCGCCTCGCCTCGACGGGCGGCTCGAAGCCATCGCCGGACGCGTTGTCGCGCACGTTCGAAGCGTTGTCGCTGACGCCGCATCCACCGGATCCGCCTGGCCGTCTCGCCGAAGCCCTGCAGCCGGCCAGCGGATTCGAGGCGCTCGCCGGGATCACGCCCGCTGGTCCGGCTAAAGCCGGACCCTACCGTCGCACGGACGCGGAGAGTGACTCCGAAGGTCCGGCGACAGCGGGACACTACCGCGACAGGGTCGCCGAGGGTGATTCCGGTAGTGTCCGGCTTCAGCCGGACCGTGATCGCGGTCGCAAAGAGACGGCGCGGGAGCGCGAAGCCGCACGCCGAGCGGAGGAAGAAGCGCGCGCCGCCGCGGCGGAGGCGCGTAAGCGCGAAGGCGAACTGAAGAAGGCGGAAGCCGCCGTGGCCCGCGCTGAAGCGACCGAAAAGCTGGCGCGCGCCTCGTGGGAGGAGGCGCACGATGCGCTCCTCGAGGCGCGACGCAAGCGCGACGACGTAAGGAAATCGATCGGTTGACGCCCGGCCACACCTTCCGCGCTTCGGAAACACACAGCGTCAACCACGCGAAAGACAGCGACAGAACGTAGGGCGAAGGCTTCAGCCGAGGCTGTCCGCCCTACCCGGCCCTCCCCCCCTGCTGTGCTAAGGTCTGGGCCCATGTATTCAGTCGTCCTTGCGCTTCATTCGTGGATTCGCTGGGTTGCGCTGGTCTCCGGCGTCGGCGTCACGCTTGCCGCGGTGCGCGGCAAGGTCGAGGGGGACAAGTCGGTCGCCGATCGGTGGGCGATGGCGGCGATGATGGCCCTCGACGTCCAGATGCTCCTTGGACTGATTCTTTATTTCGGCCTCAGCCCGAACATGCAGGAAATCCTCAATCATTTCGGCGAGTCGATGCGCCGCGCCGACACGCGTTTCTACGCCGTCGAGCACATCACGACGATGATCGTCGCCGTCGCACTGTCGCACATCGGCCGGGTGCTGGCGCGGAAAGCGCCCAGCACCGCCGCGAAGCGCACGCGCCTCTTCGTCACGTTCGGTCTGGCGACCGTGCTGATGCTGCTCGGCATGCCGTGGCCGGGACGTCCTGGAGGCCGGCCGCTCTTCCGTCTATGATCTGGTCCATTCTCTCGTCACTGTTCTCGTCGTGGGCCGCCGAAGTCGGCGCGCTCACCTGGCTGGGCCTCGCGCTCGTCGCCGCGATTCTCGAAGTGTCGCTGCCGCACTTCGGCTGCGCCTTCATCAGCGCCGGCGCCGTCTTCGCCGCGGTCGCGGCGTTCTTCGGATTCTCGATCCCGGTGCAGATCGGCACCTTCGTCGTCGTGATGACGGTGTCGATCGTCGCGCTCCGCGCGAAGCTGCTCGATCGCGTCGCCGGACCGGGGCTGCCGTCGCGGACCGAACCGCTCATCGGCCGGCACGGACAAGTGACGCACGATATCGATCCCGTGCTCGGGACCGGCCGGGTCGTGGTCGGCGGCGAGGACTGGGCAGCGCGCAGCTCGGAAGCGATTGCCACCGGCACGCGCGTGCGCATCGTCGGCGCCGACGGTATCGTGCTGGAGGTGACACGCGCATGATTCCATTCAACGCGCTCGTGCTGTTCGGCCTGGCGATCTTCCTGCTGGTCGTGCTGCTCCGCACCATCAAGATCGTGCCGCAGAAGCAGGTGAAGATCATCGAGCGGCTCGGCAAGTTCCACCGCACGGCCGAAGCAGGACTGAACACGATCGTGCCGTTCCTCGACTCGGTCCGCGCGACGATCGATCTGCGCGAGCAGATCACCAAGATCGAACCGCAGCCGGTGATCACCCGCGACAACGTGACGATGGAAGTCGATGCGGTGATCTATTACCTGGTCGCCGACCCGGTGCGCGCCACCTACGAAGTCCAGAACCTCTCGTGGGGCCTCGAGCAGTTGACGTTGTCGGCGCTGCGCAACGTCATCGGCCAGCTCGATCTCGATCACACGCTGTCGTCGCGCGACACCACCAACACCCAACTGCGCGCCGCACTCGACACCGCCACGCAGCAGTGGGGCGTCAAGGTGATGCGCATCGAGCTGAAGAACATCACGCCGCCCGAGGAAATCCGCCTGACGATGGAAAAGCAGATGACCGCCGAGCGCACGCGCCGCGCGGTCGTGACGACGGCGGA
>DATFXR010000279.1:0-26241 GCA_035315685.1 Vicinamibacterales bacterium
CTTGAAGAACGTGTAGGCCATCGCGCCGCCGATGATCAGGCGATCGACCCGGCCGAGCATGTTCTGGATCACTTCAATCTTGTCCGACACCTTCGCGCCGCCGAGGATCGTGACGAACGGCCGCTCTGGCGATTCGAGCGCATGGCCGAGGTAGTTCAGCTCCTGCTCCATCAGCAGGCCGGCGGCCGGCCGCGGCACGAACTTCGTGATGCCCTCGACCGACGCGTGCGCGCGATGCGCCGCGCCAAACGCATCGTCGACGTAGCGATCGGCCAGCGACGCGAGCTCACGCGCGAACGTCGGATCGTTCTTTTCCTCTTCCGGATGGAAGCGGAGGTTCTCGAGCAGCACGATCTTCGTGCTGCCTTCGTGCGCCTGGGCGACGGCGGCGCGTGCTGCCGCGCCGATGCAATCGGTGGCGAAGAGCACCGGACACCCGAGCAGATTGGCGAGCCGGTCGGCCACCGGCCGCAGGCTCATCTCGGGGTTCGGTTTTCCTTTCGGACGCCCGAGATGGCTCGCCAGAATCACCGTCGCGCCCTGGTCGAGCGCGTAGCGAATCGTCGCCATCGACGCCCTGATCCGCGTGTCGTCGCCGATGACGCCGCCCTTGAGCGGGACGTTGAAATCGACGCGGACGAAGACCCGCTGGCCCGCCAGATCGAGATCGCGAATCGAGAGCTTCATGGTCGGTCGAACGGAGACGCTCGGCTAAAGCCTTCGCGCGACATGCTGAGCGCTCGCGCTACAACCCTCTGGCGACGAGCTTGCGCAGCAGGTCCACACAGCGGTTCGAGTAGCCCCACTCGTTGTCGTACCACGACAGGACCTTGAGGAAGTCGCCTTCCATCACCTTCGTGTACGGCATGTCCACGATCGACGAGTACGGATTGCCCTTGAAGTCGATCGACACGAGCTCCTCATCGGAGCAGGTGAGGATGCCTTTCAGCGGACCAGCGGCGGCAGCCTTGAACGCGCCGTTGACCTCTTCAGCGGTCACGGGGCGGTTCATCACCGCGGCGAGATCGACGATCGACACGTTGGGCGTCGGCACTCGCATCGAGATGCCGTCGAGCTTGCCCTTCAGATCGGGCAGTACTTCGCCGACGGCGACCGCCGCGCCGGTGGTCGTCGGAATCATCGACAGCGCGGCGGCGCGGGCCCGGCGCAGGTCGCGGTGCGGCAGATCGAGAAGCTGCTGGTCGTTGGTGTACGAGTGGATCGTCGTCATCCACCCCTTCTTGATGCCGAACGACTGATGCAGCACCTTCGCGAGCGGCGCCAGGCAGTTGGTGGTGCACGATGCGTTCGAGATGATGTGGTGCTTCGACGGATCGTAGGTGTCGTCGTTGACGCCGAGAACCATCGTCACGTCGGGTTTCTTGGCCGGTGCGGTGATGACCACGCGCTTGGCGCCCGCGGTCAGGTGCTTCGCGGCGGCGTCGCGGTCGGTGAACAGCCCGGTCGACTCGAACACCACTTCGACGCCGAGGTCCTGCCACGGCAGTTGTGCGGGATCCTTCACTGACAGCACCTTGAACTCGTCGCCGTCGACTGAAATCGCGTCCTGCTTCGCGGTGACTGCTGCGTGCAGATTGCCGAGGACCGAATCGTATTTGAGAAGATGCGCGAGCGTCTTGGCGCTGGTGAGATCGTTGACCGCGACGAAGTCGATCTGGTTGTCGCCGAGCGCAGCGCGCATGATGTTGCGCCCGATGCGACCGAATCCGTTGATTCCTACCCTGACAGGCATCGACACCCTCCAGGACAAACGTTTCATTCTACAATAAGCGCATTCCGATGTATCTCCTCTACAGCGCGCTGACGCTCGTCGTCTTCATCGTCGTGTCGCCGTATTTTCTCTATCAGGCGGTGCGCTACAAGAAGTACATCGGCAGTCTCCGTCAGCGCCTCGGCTTCCTGCCGATCACGTTCAACGTCGATGCCGAGGAGTCGATCTGGATCCACGCGGTGTCGGTCGGCGAGGCGCTCACCGCGCGCGCGCTCGCGGCCGACTTGAAGACGCGCTACCCGCGTCTGCGGCTGTTCCTCTCGACCACGACGATCGGCGGACAGCAGGTGGCGCGGCGGAGCCTCTCGAACGTCGACGCGGTCTTCTACTTTCCGTTCGACTGGACGTTCATCGTCCGCCGCACGCTGCGGCTGGTCCGTCCGCGCCTGTTCATCATGATGGAGACCGAAATCTGGCCGAACCTGCTGCGCGAGTGCCGCAAGCAGGGCGTGAAGACGGTGATGATCAACGGCCGCATCTCGTCGCGATCGTATCCGCGCTACCGGCTGATCCGCTGCTTCTTCCGGCGCGTCCTCGCCGACGTCGATCGCTTCTGCATGCAGAGCGAGGAGTCGGCGCGGCGGATCGTGGAGCTGGGCGCCGCTCCGGGGCGCGTCACCGTCAGCGGCAGCCTCAAGTTCGACTCTCTCGAGCTGCCGTCGCCGGGCGGCCACGGCAAACCGCGCGAACGCGTGCTGCGGTTCTTCCGCCTCTCGCCCAGCCGCACCGTCGTCGTCGCGGGCAGCACGATGCGCGGTGAAGAGGCGGCGGTGCTGCGGGCGGTCGCGCGGATCAAGGCGACGATCCCCAGCGCGCTGGTGATCGTTGCGCCGCGCCAGCCCGAGCGCTTCACCGAAGTCGAGCGGATCGCGCGCGACGCCGGCATGGTGACGATGCGCCGCTCGGAGCTGCCGATCGACGCGGAGCCGCGCGCCGACGTCGTGGTGCTCGACACCATCGGCGAGCTCGCGCAGCTGTATCAGGTGGCGACCGCCGTGTTCGTCGGCGGCAGTCTCGCCGATCACGGCGGCCACAACATCCTCGAGCCGGCGATCTTCGGCAAGCCGATCGTCTTCGGCCCGCACATGCACAACTTCCGCGAGATCGCCGATGCGTTCGTCAGCAACGACGCGGCGATTCAGGTGCGAACCGAACCGGAGCTCGAGGAAGCGCTGCTGACGCTGGTCACCGATCCGGTCCGGCGCGCGCGGCTCGGCGCGGCAGCGCGTGCACTGGTCGAAGCCAACCGCGGCGCGAAGACGAAAACGCTCGAGGTAATCGCCGATCTGCTGCCGCCCGGCAACGGCCACGGTCGTGCGGTGGTCAGGCCCTTTCGCCTGGTGCATTGATCGGGACATTGAGCACGCTGTATGGCGCGGCGGCCGCGTGGCGGCGAGCCTGGTACGCCCGCGGGCCCGCCCGTCAGCGACGGCTCGATCGGCCGGTGATCAGCGTCGGCAATCTGCGTGTCGGTGGAAGCGGCAAGACGCCGATCGTCGAGTACATCGCGCGCCTCCTCGTCTCCGCCGGCGAACGCCCCGCGATTCTCACGCGTGGCTACGCGCGACGCCACGCGCGTGACGGTGTCACGATCGTGTCCGACGGCTCGCGGATCATTGCCGACCTCGATTCGGCCGGCGACGAGCCGTTGATGCTCGCCCAGGGGCTGGCAGGTGTGCCGGTCCTGGTCGGCGCCGATCGGTTCTTGTCCGGGCGCCTCGCCGAGCGCCGCTTCGGCGCGACGGTGCATCTCCTCGACGACGGATTCCAGCATCTGCAGCTGGCGCGCGACACCGATTTGCTGCTGGTGTCCGAGGAGGATCTCGACGATCGGCCGCTGCCCGCCGGGCGCCTGCGCGAGCGGCTGAGCGCGGCCGGTGTCGCTGACGCGGCGCTGGTCACCGCCGGCTACGACTCCGCCGCTGGGCGCATCGCGCGTGCGTGCGGAATTGAGCGCGTCTTTCGCGTGTCGCGGGCGATCGGAGCGCCGCGGACGCTCACCGGCGCGCGGGACACGATCGTGGTGCCGCCGGCCTCGCGCGTGTTCGTCGTCGCCGGGATTGCGCGCCCGGATCGCTTCGTCGCCGACGTCGCAGCGGCCGGCTGGGAGATTTCCGGCGTGCTCGCGTTTCGCGATCACCATCACTATGACGCGCGCGATGTCGCGCGGATCGATACGGAGGCGCGCGCGAAAGGATCCGCGGTCGTGCTCACCACGGAGAAGGACGCCGTCCGGCTGGCCGCGTGTCGTCTCGGCGACCTGCCGATCGCGGCGGTACCGCTCGTCGTCGGGGTCGAGCCGGCCGATGTGTTTCGGGACTGGCTGCTCGGGCGGATCCGCGCGTGAGACACCGTCTCGAATACCTGGCCGTGCGAGCGGCGTTGTCCGCGGTTCGATTCATGCCGGGCCGGCTGGTGCGCGCGTGCGGTACGGCGCTCGGCGTCGCGTTCTATACCCTCGACGGCGGCCACCGTCGCATCGCGCACCGGAATCTTGCCACGGCATTTCCGGCGCGGCCCGCGCCCGAGCGCCGGCGGATCGCGCGCGCGACGTTCGGTCACTTCGGCCGCCTGCTGTTCGAGCTGCTTCGCTTCGCGACGCTCTCCCCGCCGCGCATACTCGCCAGCGTCGAAGTGGAAGGCGAAGAGCGGTTGCGCCTCGCCTACGCGCAGGGCAAGGGCGTGCTCTTCGTCACCGGCCACTTCGGGTACTGGGAGCTGCACGCGATGGCCCACCCGCTGGTGTCGGAACCGATCGGGGTGCTCGCGCGCGCGCTCGACAACCCGCATCTCAACCGGCTGCTCGAGGAGATCCGGCAGCGCACCGGCAACAAGGTGATCTATCGCCGCGAGACCATCCGGCGGGTGATGCGCACGCTGCAGGCGGGACACGGCGTCGCGGTGCTGATCGATCAGCACATCGTGAGCCGCGACGCGATCTACGTGGACTTCTTCGAGCGGCCGGCCGCGACGACGTCGGCGGTTGCGGCGCTGGCGCTGCGCACGGGCGCGCCGGTCGTGCCGGTGTTCGCCTTGCCGATTGGCCGCGGCCGCTACCGGATCATCTACGAGCATCCGGTCGAGCCGCCGCGTGCCGACTCACCGGACGCGGTGCGCGAGTACACGCAGCGCTGCACCGACGTGCTCGAGATGTACGTGCGCCGTCATCCCGAGCTCTGGCTGTGGATGCACAGACGCTGGCGCGACGAGGCCCAGACATCCGAGCATGTCGGCGGACTGTTTCCGTCTGCCGATCAGGAAGCCGTGCAGGTCGACGATCAGTAGCCCCGGGCGATCTCCCGCGATCGTGGTACGCTCGGCGGTCGCAGTCACCACGACCGCAGGTCACGATGCAACGTCTGGTCATCCTGGCGCCGAACTGGCTCGGCGACGCCGTCATGGCGCTGCCGGCCATCGCAGACGTCCGCCGCGCGCTGCCGGCGGCGCATCTCACGATCGCCGCGCGCGGGGCGGTCGCGCCGCTGTTTCAGCTCGTGCCCGAGGTCAACGAGACGATCGTGCTCGGCGGCGGTGCGTCGCTGCGCCGCGTCGCCACCTGGGGATCGCTCGGCGCGGAGCTGAGCGGTTGCGGATTCGACGCGGCACTGCTGCTGCCGAACTCGATGCATGCGGCACTGGTCGCGTCCCGCGCCGGCATTCCCGAGCGCTGGGGCTACGGGAACGGTATTCGCCGCCGGTGGCTGACGCGATCGGTTCCGCGGACGCCTCGCGGTCACCAGACGGACTACTATCGCCGCCTCGTCGCGGCACTTGGATTTGCGAACGGTCCGCGTGAGCCGCGCATGACCGTGCCCGAGAGCGCGCGATCGGCGGCCGATCGGCTGCTCGAGGACGCGGGATGGCAGCGAAGTGCGCCGCTCGTGGCGCTCGCGCCAGGCGCGGCCTACGGCGGCGCGAAGCGATGGCCGCCCGACCGGTTCGCCGAGTTGGCAGCCGTGCTTGCCGGCGATGGTCTCGAGGCCGTCCTCGTCGGGAGCGCCGCTGACGCCGAAACAGCCGCCGACGTGCGGCGCGCATTCGAGCGTCGCGTCGGGAGCGTCGCGGCACTCCACGATCTCACCGGCCGCACCGACCTTCCGGCGCTCGCCGGCGCATTGACGCACTGCCGGGCCCTCATCACCAACGACTCAGGGGCGATGCACCTCGCCGCGGCCGCCGGCGTTCCCGTGACTGCCGTATTCGGACCCACCAACGAAGATGCGACGCGGCCGATTGGCGACGCGCATCACGTGGTGTCGCATCAGGTCTGGTGCCGGCCGTGCATGCTCCGCGAGTGTCCGATCGACCATCGCTGCATGCGCGGCGTCGCCGTCCCGGCCGTCGTGGACGCGGCTCGGCGAACGATGCGATGACGATCGCCGCGCACACGAAGCGACCGGCCGTGTTTGTCGATCGCGACGGCACGCTCATCGAGGACGTCGGCTACCTCGCCTCGCTGACGCGAATCCCGCTGTTTCCGTGGACCATCGACGCGATTCGCGCGCTGAATCGTGCCGGCTTGCCGGTCGTCGTGGTGACCAACCAGTCGGGCGTCGCCCGGCAATATTTTGCAGAGGCCTTCGTCCAGGAGACCCATCGCGCGATCGACGCGCGGCTGGCTGCGGGCGGCGCGCGCGTTGACGCGTATTACTATTGTCCGCACCACCCCGACGGCAAGCTGCCGGAGTACGCGGTGGCGTGCGACTGCCGCAAGCCACGATCCGGTCTCATCGACCGCGCGGCACGCGATCTCACTCTCGATCCGTCGCGCTCGTTCGTGGTCGGCGACTCGTGGGGCGACGTCGGCCTGGCGCGCGCGGTCGGCGCCCGCGCGGTGCTGATCCGGACCGGCACCGGTGGGATGGCTGCGCAGCATCCGCGCTCCGGCCTGACCGCCGACGCGGTCGCCGATAATCTTGCCGCTGCGGCAAGCTGGATATTGATGCGATGCTGATCGCGCGTTCCGTCCACCCTTTGCCCGGCGAGGCCGAGCGCAAGGAACGTCTGGTCGCACTGGTGGAGGCATTCTCGAGCCGCCGCGTCGTGATCGTCGGCGACGTGATCGCCGACGAGTTCATCTACGGCGAAGTCGCGCGCGTGTCGCGCGAGGCGCCGGTGCTGATCCTGAAATACGACGCAACCGAGATGGTGGCCGGCGGCGCCGGCAACGCGGCGAACAACGTCGCGGCGCTTGGCGGCCGTGCCGCTCTGGTCGGGCTGGTCGGCGGCGACGCCGAAGGCCGGCGATTGCTCGCCAGCTTTCACGGCGGCGTGAGCCGCGCGCATGTCGTTCGCGCGCGCGGCTACCGGACGCCCGTGAAGACGCGGATCCTCGCCGGCGGCGTTCACGCGGCGCGGCAGCAGGTGGTGCGCATCGATCGTGAAGCTGGATGGCCGCTCGATCCGTCGATCAGCGTGGCGCTGGCACAAAAGATTGCGCCGGCGCTCGACGACTGCGATGCAGTGCTGTTGTCGGACTACGGCTCCGGGCTGATCACGCCGGCGCTCGCCGACAGGGTCCGCAGGATCGTCGCACGGCGTCCACGGCGGCGGCCGGTTCCAGTGCTGCTCGACTCGCGCTACCGGTTGGTGGATTACCGTGGCCTGACGACCTGCACACCGAACGAGTCGGAAGTGGAGCAGGTGCTCGGCATTCAGATCGACGATGATCCCGGCGCGCTCGAGCGGGCTGGACGTCTCCTGCTGCGGCGAACCGGCATGCAAGCCGTGCTGATGACGCGCGGGAGCCGTGGTATGGCGCTGTTTCAGCCCAGGCAGCCGACCATCCAGATTCCGATCTTCGGATCCGATGAAGTGGCCGATGTCACCGGCGCCGGCGACACCGTGATTGCGACGTTCGGCCTCGCGCTCGCGGCGGGCGGATCGTTCTACGAGGCGGCGAGACTGGCGAACTACGCTGGCGGGCTGGTCGTGATGAAGCGCGGGACCGCCACGGTGTCCGCGAGTGAGCTCAGTGGCGCAGTCGCGAGCGATCACGACACGGCCACTGAGAACTGGTCGCAGGAAGGACCACCGCAAGGAAGGCGCTCCAATTAAGAATTTGGAGTTTGGAATTTGGAATTCGTGAAGAACTTTCCTGACGACGTGCGTGCCAACACTCTGGTAGCGCGGCTCTTTAGCGCTGCTGCGAGGGAGGATCGGGGCTTGGGGGCGGTCTGTGATCGTGACTGAACCTGAGCTCGTCGACGCGGTTGCGCGCGAGCGGGCGGCCGGGAAGACGATCACGTTTGCCAACGGCTGCTTCGATCTGCTCCACGTCGGCCACGTGCGGTACCTGCAGGGTGCGGCCGCCGAAGGCGATCGCCTTGTCGTCGCGGTGAACGACGATCGCTCGGTCGCGGTGCTGAAAGGAGCAGGCCGTCCGATCCTGCCGGCGGCGGATCGAGCGGAGCTCGTCGCAGCGCTGCGCGGCGTCGACTACGTCGTCGTGTTCGGCGACAGCTCGGTCGAACGGCTGATCCTGCTGTTCCGGCCCGACGTCCACTGCAAGGGCACCGACTACACCGTCGAGACGGTTCCCGAGCGTGCCGTCGTCGCGAGCTACGGCGGACGGACCGCGATCGTCGGCGATCCGAAGCTGCACGCGACGCGCGAGCTGCTGAAGAGGATCGCTCGATCGTGACGCCGTCGCGGGTGCTGATCGTCCGTCTGGGCGCGCTCGGCGACGTCGTGCACGCCATCCCGGTCGCGGCCGCGCTCCGCCGCGCCTTTCCGCAGGCGCGCATCGACTGGCTGGTCACCGCAAAGCACCGCGCGATTCTCGATCTCGTGCCGGTCATCGATCGCCGGCTGGTCATCAACGACAGAGGCGATGCCGACGGAGGCAGGTCGCTGGTCGGCGCCCTCGGCGAATTGCGACGGGCGCGGTACGACGTCGCGATCGATCTGCAGGGCCTCATCAAGTCGGCGCTGCTGGCGCGGCTGTCCGGTGCACCGCGGGTGATCGGATTTGCGTCGCGCTACGCGCGTGAGCGCGCGGCGCGGCTGTTCTATACCGACGTCTACGATCCGGGCCGCGGCGGGATTTATCATCCGCGCGAGACTCGTCACGTCGTCGAACTGAATCTCGCGCTGCTGACGCTCGTCGGGATCACCGGCGCGCGGCCTGAATTTCCAATCGAGCATCCGACGTCTGCCGCGGCGGGGGCGATCGTTGAGCAGACCGGCGGACGCTATGCGGTGCTCAACCCGGGCGCCGCCTGGCCGAACAAGCGCTGGCCGCCAGACCGGATGGCCGCCGTCGCCCGGGACCTGCGACAGCGGCATGGGCTCACGTCGGTCGTGCTCTGGGGACCTGGTGAAGAGATGCTCGCGGCAGACGTCGTCGCGGCTGCGGGCGATGCGGCGGTGCTGTCCCCGAAGACGACGATCGCCGACCTCGTCGCGCTCGCCCGCGGCGCAGCGTTGATGGTGTCGGGCGACACCGGCCCGACGCACATCGCGGCGGCTGTCGGCACGCCGATCGTCGGTCTCTACGGGCCGACGCGCCCGGCGCGGAACGGTCCGATGTCGCCGCTCGACATCGTGGTGTCACGCGACTCGATCTGCCAGTGCCATCACCTGCGGCGCTGCCGGCGGGCGCGCATGTGCCTGCTCGACATCGACGTCGCCGAAGTGATCGCCGCAGTCGAGCGACGCCTGGCTGCAGAGCCGAGCCGTGTTTGAAGCGCTCGTCGCGGCGCTGGCGCGGCTGCGTGTTGCGCTCGGCTGGGTGTTCGGCCTGCTCGTGATCGTGCTGGCCGAGCCGACACTCCAGACGATTGTGATCGGCATGTCGATCGCGACTCTTGGCGAAGCAATTCGGATCTGGGCCGCGGGTCATCTGAACAAGTCGCGCGAGGTCACCTCGTCCGGGCCGTACCGCTTCGTCGGCCACCCGCTGTACCTCGGATCGAGCATCATGGGCTTCGGGCTCGCGATTGCCTGCAACAGCGTCTTCGTTGCGGCGCTCGTCGCTCTCTATCTGGCGACGACAATCACCGCGGCGATCAAGAGCGAGGAAGCGTTCCTGCGTCGCCACTTCGGCGAACAGTACGACCTGTATCGGAGCGGCGTCGCCGAGCGGCGCAAGAGCCCCGGCGCGAGAAGCCGCCAATTCAGCATGCGTCAGGTGATCGCGAACCGGGAGCATCGCGCCGTCCTCGGACTCGTGGTCGCAGCCTTGTTGCTCGTCTTGAAGGCGACGTATAATGGATCGCTTTGGCGGGCAGCCGGAGCGCAGGTCAGGCCGGGCGGTTAGCTCAGTGGTAGAGCACCGGCTTTACACGCCGGCTGTCACAGGTTCGAATCCTGTACCGCCCACGCAAGAATGTGGAATTGAGAATTTGCAATTTGGAATTCGCCCTCACGCATTCCGAATTCTGAATTCCAAATTCCTGATTCATTAGGGGTCGTAGTTCAGTTGGTTAGAACGCTGCCCTGTCACGGCAGAGGCCGCGGGTTCGAGTCCCGTCGACCCCGCCAACCTTCTCTCACCTGGGCGATGCACGCGTGAGAAACGGTTGGCAACCCAGGCGAAGGTTGTCCACCGCAGCGCGCAGCGCGAAGGTGGACATCCGTCCGTTCGCCCGCGCCAAAGTCCCGTCGTTGACTCTCCCCTGATCGCCCAGCTTTCCCTATCACTACAACTCGGTTGGTGTCGGGCCGAATAGTCGGGCTCTGCTCCGGCATGTCGGAGATGTCTGAACAAATCGCTTGCATCGTCGCCTCCGAAGCCCTGGCATCCCCATGCCTCTAAAGACCTTATTTCAATCGAGCCGACGGGGCGCTACACGTACGAGGTTTGCAGCCGCAACCCAACTTCTGCGGTGAGTCAACCGAGCTGACGTTCGTACATCTCGGTGGCGTACCTGGCGCTCGTGGTCTGACACTCGATGAGTGTTTGCGCTCCGCCTCTGCCCAATTGGCGCCTGAGGTGCGCAACGTGGGTGTGCTGCGCGCTCCTGATGCCGGCACTGGCGGAGGCGCAGTACGTCCAACGGTTCACCGCTACGACGAACGGCGCCATCACCTTCGCCGGCAACACACTGGGACTCGACGGAGCGGAGAATCAGAACGGCCCGGGCACCGTCGGCGCCATCCACACGTTCGTCACGACGGACACGAGCCTGCAGGACGGAACGTTTCCGCCCGGGACGACGAGCGACTGGCGCCTGAACCGCTCGCAGGCGATTCTCCGCCTGCCGGTAGGGGCCCGCGTCCTGCGCGCGGAGCTCATATGGGGCGGCTCCTTTGCAGACGCGTCAGGCGAGAACGTCAGCGCATCCCTCAACAACCCAATCTCATTCACGACGCCGGCGGGGACGTTCGACGTCACACCGGATCCGGCCACCGCGAACCGCAGCGGCACCCCATTGGGCGACGGCACCTGCCTCCGCTGTTATTACGTCCGCACTGCCGACGTCACGGCACTCGTTATCGGGCCGGGTGGTTACGCCGCCGGCCGCGTGCCAGCAACCCAGGGGACGACGGATAACAGCGCTCCGGCCGCGGGATGGACGCTCGCGGTCGTCTACGAGGACTTCACCCAGCCGATTCGCCTGCTGAACCTCCTGCTCGGCCTCGAGCCAGCCGGCGGCGCTACGGCACAAGTCGCGGGCTTCTGCGCGTCGCAACAGGGAAATGCGAATGTCGCCGCCCATCTCGCCGTGACGGCGATGGAGGGCGATGCCGGTATGGCAGGCGACCAGCTGCTGTTCGGGGGCCGCGTGCCGCTGAAGAACGGCGACCAGGTGCAAGGCCCGCGCAACCCGAAGAACAACTTCTTCGCGGGACAAATCGTTCGCGACGACGGCAGCCTCGCCACGGGAGGTACGTTCGGGGATCGGAATCACACGCCCGGAGCACCTGTTGCCGGTGCCCGTCAAGGCTGGGACATCACCAACATCGACGTGTCAGGAGCGCTGAAGAAGCAGGACGCGACGGCCTTCGCCCAGGGGACGACCAGCGGCGGCGACCTGTTCTGGATCACGGCGCTCGGGTTCCAGATTGACACGGCGGCGCCTTCGTTTTCGAGCGCGGGCACGAAGTCGGTGGACAAATCGACGGCAGCCGTCGGCGACGTGCTCACCTACGCGATCCGGATCGACAACTCCACCGGCACGGTAGACGCCAGCAACGTGATCTTCTTCGACACGCCGCCAGCGGGCACATCCTTCGTCGGCAACAGCCTGACGGTGGACGGCGTCGTCCGCGCGGGCGCGGATCCTGTCGCCGGCGTGCCGCTCGGCACCGTTGCAGTGGGCACGACGGTCACCATCACCCTTCAGGTGCAGATCGATTCGATCGTCGCGGGACCCAACGCCAGCCTGATCAGCAACCGCGCGCGCTGGACGTTCGACTTCTCGAGCTGCAGTGGTCCGTCGATTCAGCAGGGGTCGATCGAGACGAACACCGCGACCACTCTGGTGGCGGCCGCTGATCTCAGCATCAGCGGCAGCTTTCCCAGTGCGCCGGCGAAACCCGGCGCCCAGGTCACGTACCAGCTCGTCGTCCGCAACAGCGGTCCGAGCGCCGTCAACGGTGCCGTCGTCGCGGATGCCGGCACAACGCCGGCGCTCGCGGGCATCAACTGGACGTGTGTACCTATTAACGGATCCGCGACCTGCGGTCAGGCCGGCGGTTCCGGTCCCCCGAACTCGACGGTGTCGCTCCCGGCGGGAGGCGCCGCCACCTTCACGATTGCTGGCACGCTGCCCGCGAACGTCCCGCCCGGCACAATCACGAACACGGCGACGATTGCCGCGCCTGCGACGGCGACAGACTTCAATCTCTCGAACAACACGACGGCGGCGAGCGCGGCGATCGCGCCGCAGGCGGATCTGCGCGTGACGAAAGCCGGCCCGGCCTCCACTCAGCGCGGCGACAACGTCACGTACACCGTCACCGTCACCAATGACGGGCCGTCAGACGCGCAGAACGTCGTCGTCACCGATCCGACGCCCGCAGGCCTCACGCTGGTCACTCCGCTCGCTGGTCCGTGCGCAGCTGCGCCCGGATGCACGATTTCCGCGGCCAGCAGCCAGACGCTCAGCGTCACGTACGCGGTCCCGTCGGCCTACAGCGGGCCGGACCCGATCGTGAACACGGCCACCGCATCTGCCGGCACGCCGGATCCGCGCCCGGCCAGCAACGTCGCGCGTGCCACGACGTCGCTGCTGGCGCCAGTCGCCGATGTCTCCATCACGAAGACGAATGGAGTCAGCCAGGTGACCGCCGGTCTGACGACGACCTACACCATCACGGTGACGAACGCGGGTCCTGCGTCGGCGCCGGGCAGCCGCGTCGTCGACCAGTTCGATCCAGCGATGTTCGCGAGCGTGCAGTGGCAGTGCATCGCATCCGGTACTTCGTCTTGCGCGGCCAGCGGGACTCAGTCGGGCGACATCGATACGCTAATCGACGTCAGTCCGGGCGCCGGCAACGCGGTCGTGATCACGGCGCAGGCGCTCGTTCGCAGCAACGCACGCGGTATCGTGGAAAACACTGCCACGGTGTCCGTCGCGGCGGGCGTGACGGACCCGACCGAGCCCGATGACGTCTCCACTGACACCGACACCGTCGTCGCCGTGGCCGACACGTCAATCGTCAAGAGCGGGCCGGCACAAATCGTCGCCGGAACGACCGCGGACTACACGATCACGGTCGCCAATGCAGGTCCCTCGAGTGTGCGAGACTTCGCCTTCGTCGAGGCGCCGCAGGATGGCGGCGCGTTGTTCGCCGGCCCGTTCCGGCCGGAGCTGATCGAAAGCATTCAGGCACCGCCCGACTCGACTTGCGTGAACCAGACAGTGCAGCAGGTCGCACGCACATTTGTCGCGCCCGTCTGCACCATTCCCGTTCTCGCTCCGGGCGCGAGCCGGATCTTCACGGTGCGACTGTCAATTCCCCCTGATTACCGGCCGCAAAGCCCAGGAACACCGGCAATCACGAACGCGGCGCTGCTGCTGAGCAGCGATGCGCAGGATCCGACGCCGCTCGACAACCGCGGCGTGATCACGTCGACGCTGTCGTTCCAGGCGGACGTGACCGTCACCAAACTCGGCTTGCCGGCGGTGATCGCCGGGGCCGTAGGGAGTTACTTCATCGACGTCACGAATCGAGGGCCTTCGACGGCTACGAACGTCGTGGTCTCGGATCCGTTTCCCGCCGGCCTCACGCTGGCAGGCGGCAGCGGCCCGTGCGCGGCGGGATTTCCCTGCACGATCCCGTTGCTCGAGCCCGGCGAGGACAGCACGACGCGCATCGACTTGCAGGTGCCGTTCGACTACTCGGGCCCGCCCACGTTCGTCAACACCGCGAGCGTGACCGCCACCGAATCCGATCCGGTGGCGTCGAACAACTCGTCGTCCGTGTCCACGCTCGTCATTCCGGACCGGGCCGATCTCGCGGTCACGCTCTCGGGTTCGAGTGTCGTCGCGCCGGGCGGCGTCATCGAATACGTCGCGACAGTGACGAACCTGGGGCCGGGGACGGCGTTGAACGTGACCTCCAGTGACGTCATTCCCGCCGTTGGAGTCATTACCGGTGGAACGGTGCCGCCGCCCCCGACGACCTGCACCGTACCTCCGCCCGGAACGGCCAACCTGGTTTCGTGCCTCACTCCGGTCCTGGCACCGGGCGCATCTGAAGCGTTCAGCTTCACGGTGCAGATGTCGTCAAATCTCGTGCCCGGCACTGTCATCACGAATCTCGCAGTGGTCTCCTCGCCGACTCCGGACTTCACGTCGCAGAACGGCCGCACTGAGTTGATCACGCTCGTCGCGGCGCCGACCGATGCCGACGTCTCCGTCAAGCAGACCGACAGTCCAGACCCGGTCATCTCCGGCAATAACGTGACCTACACGATTACTGTCCGCAATGCCGGCCCCGCGAACGCGACCAACGTGGTGCTGACAGACGTGCTGCCGCCGGAGTTCACGTTGGTGTCGGCAGTGCCGAGCCAGGGCACGTGCGCTGGCGCAACGTGCACGCTCGGCACGCTGACCGCGTCGGCGACCGCCACGGTCACGCTGGTCGCCGCGACATCGACCGTCGGCCTGTTCGTGAACACCGCAAGCGTCACCGCGGCCGAGACCGACCCGGTCCCCGCGAACAACGCCTCCAGCGAACCGACGACGGTTGCCGACGCGGATCAGGCAGATCTCGTCGTCACGAAGTCGAGTCCCTCGCTCCTGGAGCCGGGCGAAACCGCTTTCTCCCGCATCACCGTAACCAACCGAGGGCCGGCCGACGCGAAGCACATCCAGTTGCTCGACTCGCTGCCCGCAGATTTCCCGTTCGCCGGAAACTCCGGTGATTGCTTCACACCATTTCCCTGCACGTTCGACCTGCTTCGGCCTGGTGACACCGTAGTCATCCAGACGGCCTTCATAGTCGCCGCGGGAGTGGCGACGCCGACAACCGAGGTGAACACCGCGAGCGTCACCTCCGTCACGCCGGATCCCGATGTCAATAACAATGGTGCCGCGGTATCGACCGAAATTCAGCCAGCGACGGCCACCGATCTGGCTGTCGTGAAGCGCGATTCCCGCGATCCCGTGATCGCCGGCACAAATTTCTCCTACGCCCTGTCGGTGGCGAATCGCGGTCCGGCGACTTCGCCCGCGGTCACGTTGACCGACGTGCTGCCGCCCGGCGTGTCAGCGATATCCGCGACCGCGACGCAGGGCAGCTGTACCGGTACCGCCACCATCACATGCCAGCTCGGAGAGATGCTGCGCGGCCGCCGCATCGAAATCGGGATCCTGGCGTCGGCGCCGCAGACCGTTCCCGTCCCCAATCGGATGATCAATTCGGCATCGGTGACGACCGGTGGGCCACCTGACTTCGATCTCAGCGACAACACGGCGACCGAGCCGACCACGGTCGTCCCGCCGATCGCCGACCTCGCGATCGTGAAGACGATGACGACGCCGGCGATCCCGGGCCTGTCCGCGAGCTACACGATTGTCGTGACGAACAACGGGCCGAGCGCCGTGAGCGGTGCGAGCGTCGTCGATGCGTTTCCCGCTGCGTTCGGCGCGGTGGGCTGGACGTGTGTCGCGGACAGCGGCTCCGCCTGCGGCGCGGCGTCCGGCGGCGGGAACATCGCGACCACTGTCAATCTGCAAGCAGGCCACTCGGCGACGATCACCGCTGCCGGAACGATCGCGTCGAGCACGCTGGGTGTTCTCGTCAATACCGCCTCGGTCGTGGCGCCGTCAGAAGTCACCGATCCGAGCACGCTGAACAACATCGCCACGAGCGCAGTAACGGTAACGCCGGTGGCGGATCTCCAGATCTCAAAGAGCGGACCGGCGCAGGCAACGCCCGGATCAACTATCACGTACGCGATCACGGTGACGGACGCGGGGCCATCCGACGCCGCGAATGTCACGCTCAGCGATCCGACACCGACCGGGCTGACTTTCGTGTCGGCCAGCGGCGCGTGCAGCGGCGGCTTCCCATGCTCGCTCGGAACGATCGTCGCGGGCGCCGCACCGGTGACCATCACCGCGACGTTCGCGGTGCCTGCGGGCTACACGTCACCCGATCCAATCGTCAACACCGCCACGGTGTCGAGCACAACCGCCGATCCGGCGACCGGCAACAACAACGCGATCGCGACGACGGCGATCGCTGCGCCGGTGACCGACCTCGGCATCACCAAGACCAACGGAGTGACGACGGTCGTGCCGGGCTCGGCGGTGACCTACACGATCACCGTGACCAACGCGGGCCCCAGCAACGCGGTTGGCGCCAGGGTGATCGATACGCTTCCCGCCGCGCTCACCGGCGCGACCTGGACGTGCACGGGAGCGGGCGGCGGCGCGTGCAGCATGCCGGCCGGCAGCGGCAACATCAATGCGACGGTCGACGTGCCGGTCGGCGGCGCCGTCACATTCAGAGTCACAGCAACCGTCGCGGCCGACGCCGTCGGCGTCCTCGTCAACACCGCGACGGTGACGCCCGGTCCGGGCGCATCCGATCCGAGCTCCGCGAACAACACGGACTCCGATCAGCTGACGCCGCAGGCCGATGTGGTCATCACCGAGATCGGGCCGGCGTCGATCGTCCCCGGTAATGCGGTCGTCTACACGATCACGGTGACGAACCGCGGCCCGTCGAACGCCGCGGCGGTGATCGTCAGCGACCCGACGCCGGCCGACCTCACGTTCGTATCGAACGCCGGCGACTGTGCGACGGCGTTTCCGTGCGCGCTCGGCGCGGTGCCGGCGGGCGCGGCGCGAACGATCACGGCCACGTTCACGGTTCCGGCCAATTACGCCGGTCCGATTCCGATTGTCAATACGGCGACCGTGTCGAGCGCGACTCCCGATCCCGATGGGTCGAACAACCAGGCGACCGTCGAGACGACGCTGAACCATGACGCGGATGTCGAGGTGACGAAGTCTGTGGCGCCACCGAGCGTGCAGGTGGGACATACGGTCACGTTCACTGTCACGGCGCACAATCGCGGTCCGAATCCCGCTACCGGCATCCAGGTGACGGACCTGCTGCCGGCGGGCCTGCAGTTCGTCTCCGCCGCAGCGACCGCGGGCACGTACGACCCGGCGACTGGACAGTGGAGTGTCGGTTCGCTGGCGTTCGGCGCGAGCGCGCAGCTCGTCATCGCCGCGACGGTGACGTCGCGCGGCGCGATCACGAACCTCGCGCTGAAGACGGGTCAGAACGAGCCGGACCCGGATACCGGCAACGACTCCGCAGCCGCCGCGATCAACGCCGCGCCGACGGCGGATCTGGCCCTGGCCAAGAGAGTCGATCGAAGCAACGCGCTCACGGGAGAGAGGGTGACGTTCACTGTCATCGCGAGCAACCGCGGGCCGAACGCGGCCACCGGTGTGACTGTCGCTGATGCGCTCCCGGCCGGACTGTCGCTGGTTTCGGCCACGGCTTCGCAGGGAGTCTATGACGCGACGACCGGCATCTGGACGGTCGGGGGCGTCAACGCATCGGCGCAGGCGACGCTGATGCTTGTTGCAACGGTCACCCAGCCCGGCGCCCTCGTGAACAACGCGGTCGTCGCTTCTCTGGATCAGATCGATCCGAACCCACTCAACAACAGCTCGGCCGCCTCCGTCAACGCTGCTACTAGCGCCGATCTGCGCGTGACGAAGGCTGTCAGCAACACCGCGCCCGCTGTCGGGGAGCCACTGACGTACACCATCGCCGTCACCAACCTCGGCCCCAGCGCCACGACGAGCGCCGCGATACTCGACGCGCTGCCGGCCGGCGCGACGTTCGTGTCCGCGACACCGTCGCAGGGCACGTTCGATGCGACGACCGGTGTGTGGACGCTCGGCGCCATGCCGGTCGCGGCAAACGAGACACTCTCGATCACGGCGATCATAAAAGCCTCGTCCGCTGACAACACGGCGACGCGGCAGTCGAGCGCACCCGCCGATCCGAACCCGTCCAACGACAGCGGAACCGCTGCGGCAACGGCTTCGCTCGTTGCCGATCTCGAGATCGCGAAGACACCGAGCCCGGCCGCGGTGGTCGCCGGCCAGCCACTGAGCTGGCAGATTCTCGTGACCAATCACGGCCCGAGCGACGCGGCCGGCGTCACCGTGACGGATCTCTTTGCGCCGGCGTTCACGGGAACGGTTTGGTCGTGCACGGCCAGCATCGGCTCGACCTGCGCGACACCGTCGGGGACCGGCTCGATCGCGACGACCGTGGATCTGATCTCGGGCGGGCACGCGACGTTCGTCGCCTCGGGCACCGTATCGCCGGCTGCCGCCGGTTCGCTCGTCAACGCCGCAGGCGTCGCGGTCCCCGCCGCGACGACCGATCCAGATCCCACGAACAACAACGCAACCGCGACCGTGACGCTGACGACTGTCGCGGATGTTACGGTGACTGCGACCGGCCCGGTGTCCGTCGATCCCGGATCATCGGCCGTTTATGCGATCACCATCGCCAACGGAGGACCGTCCAGTACGGGGACGGTCACGCTGAGCGTCCCCACTCCGATCGGCCTCGTGCTGACAGGCGTGACCGGTGGATGCGTATCGGTCCCGTGCACGCTCAGCGGCCTTGCGCCAGCGGAGACGGGAGTCGTCACCGTCAGCTTCACTGTCCCCGCCAACTATGCCGGGCCCGATCCGATCACGTTCACCGCAGCGGCGACCAGCGCCTTCGATCCCAATCCGTTCAACGATGCCGTCACGATTGCGACGGCGGTCAGGTTTGCAGCCGATCTGGCGATCGGCAAAACCGGAACCGCCAGCGTCATTCCCGGGAGCAGCGTCGCTTACACCATCGCCGTCAGCAATGCGGGCCCGTCGGCCGCGCAGAACGTCGCGGTGGATGATCCAACGCCGGCCGGGCTGACGTTCGTGTCAACCTCCGGCGATTGCCTCACTACCTTCCCCTGTGCGCTCGGAACGTTGCCGGCGGGCGCGACACGCACGATCACCGCAATCTTCGACGTGCCTCTCGGGTACATCGCGCCGTCGCCGATCGTGAACACCGCGACGATCGTCTCGACGACACCCGATCCGATGCTTGCGAACAACCGCGCGTCCGCGCCCACGCTGGTCGAGACCGGTGCGGACGTCGAGGTGACCAAGTCGGCTCCGCCGAACGCGGTCGTGGGCCGGACGGTGACGATGACCATTACTGCCGTCAACCACGGTCCACAGGCGGCGACCGGGGTTGCCATCACCGATCAACTGCCTGCCGGAATGGAATTCGTGTCGGCCACGCCTGCGCAAGGCAGCTACGACAGCCAGTCGGGTGTGTGGACCGTGGGCGCGCTCGCGGCCGGCGCCACAGCGCAACTTGCCATCACGGCTACGGCCACCGAGGCTGGCTCCCTCACGAATCTCGCGCTGAAAACTGCGCAAAACGAGCCGGATCCGATCACCGCAAACGACTCGGGCGCGGTCGTCCTCAACGTCGCTGCGGCGGCCGATCTCGCCGTCAGCAAGGTCGTCGATCGGGTCAGCGCCGTCGTCGGCGGCACGGTCACCTTCACCGTCACGGCGACCAATCGCGGCCCAAGTCCGGCGACCGGGGTGACGATCGCCGATCTGCTGCCGGCCGGGTTCGCACTGAGCAGCGTGACGCCGGCGCAGGGCAGCTACGACGCCGCAACGGGGCTCTGGGCGATCGGTTCGCTTGCCGTCGGCGCGGCTCCGACGATGACGATCGCGGGGACAGTGACGGCTCCGGGTGTGCTCGTGAACAACGCGTCGGTTGCCTCCCAGGCGGAGATTGATCCGGATCCGCTGAACAACAGCGACGCGGCTTCGGTCAACGCTGCGGCGACCGCGGATCTGCACGTCAGCCTCGAGGTCAGCAACCCGTCGCCGCCCCTGGGCTCGCCTGTGACGTTCACAATCTCCGTGACCAATCTCGGACCGAGCCCGGCAATCCTCGCGACCGTCAGAGATCTGCTGCCGGCGGGGCTGACGTTCGTGTCGGCCACCGCGTCGCAGGGGACCTATGAGGTGGCAACCGGAGACTGGACGCTCGGTGTGATCCCGGTCACGCGATCCGAGACGCTGGCGATCACCGCGCGGCTCGATCAGCCGCGCAGCGTGACGAATGTCGCTGCGCTGCAGAGGAGCGCGCCGGCCGATCCCAATCCCGCCAACGATGCGATGTCAGTCGTGCTGACGCCCTCGGTCATCGCCGATCTCGCCGTTACGGTCACCCCAGGCGCAACCACGGTCGACCCAGGCGCGACGCTCGTGTGGACCATCGTCGTGAGCAACGCCGGCCCCGCGGACGCCTCGGGCGCCACGGTTACGAGCACGTTTTCTGCGGCATTCACCGGCGCTTCCTGGACCTGCGCGGCGACGCCAGGATCGGCATGCGCGGCCGCGAACGGCGTCGGCTCGATCTCGACGACGGTGACGCTCGTTCATGGTGGCAGCGCAACATTCACGGTAACCGGATTAGTTGGTGCATCAGCAACCGGGACGCTGGTCAACACGACCTCGATTGCTGCGCCGCCCACAGTGGTCGATCCAGTGCCGGCGAACAATACGGCGACGAGCTCGGTGACGGTTGCGTCGCCGCCGTCGCCGCCGAATCCGCCCGAACCCATTCCGCCGTCGCCACCGGTTCCTGGACCCGTTCCACCGTTACCGCCGATTCCGCCCAGGCCCGTTCCGCCGAACCCTCCTGAACCATCGCCACCGATCCCTCCGCAACCGATTCCGCCGACTCCGGAACCGATGCCACCAATCCCGCCTCCTTCCGGAGGCAGCTGCGTGCCGGGCACTGGAAGATTGGACTCGGGCGATCTGCTGTCGCCCAACGGATCGATCGCGTCGCAAAACGGACGGTACGTATTCCTCTATCAACTCGACGGCAACGTCGTTGTCTACGATCAGGGCGTTGCCCTGTGGGACAGCGAAACCATTGGCAGCACGCTTGGTCTGTTGCAGATGCAGCGTGATGGCAATCTCGTGCTCTACGATGGTTCGGGCGCGGCGGTGTGGGCGTCGGGCACCGCGGGATATGGCGGTGCGTCCCTGTTTATGCAGGACGACGGCAACGCCGTCATCTACGCGAATGGCGTCCCCGTGTGGGCCACCAATACGGGTCGTGGAGCGCCAACCGCCGGATGTCCATCCAGCCCGCTGACCCTGTTACCCGGCGAGTCGCTGGTCTCGGCGGACGGTCGTTTCTATCTTCAGTATCAGATGGACGGCAACCTCGTGGTGTACGAGAGCGGCGTCGGCCCGATCTGGGCGAGCGGCACCGCCGGCTCGAGCCCGGGCCGACTGGTCATGCAGGGCGACGGCAATCTGGTCCTTTACGACGCCGCGTCGAGAGTCGTCGCCGCCACGAACACCGGTGGCCACCCCGGCGCTCGGCTCGTCATGCAGGATGACGGCAACCTGGTCATCTACGCTGCAAACGGAGATGCCGTCTGGTCGACGCACACGGTCCGCCGGTAGAGTGTGTGTAAAGCCGCGTCATGGCTGATGGCTAATGGCTAATGGCTGATGGCTAACTTGCGCCTCAATGAGCACCGACAGGCGCTCACGAGTTCGTCGGAATTCAGCAGGTTTGTCATCGAACGTGAGCAGCGCGACAGGTGTGACAAAACGAGACAAGTTCGTCCGTGGGATCCTCTCTATAATGTCCGTTGCCGTTCACTGGGCCGGTCCGCGGCCTTGTGTTGTGGTGTCAGCAGTCGTCCGGTTGAAAGGAGCCAATGATGTTGCGTGTTTCGATGGCGCTCGCGTTCAGCGGCTTGATGGTGGCGGCACTTCCGGCAGCCGCGGCTGACGCGCCGAAGACCCCGACGTTCACGAAGGACGTCGCGCCGATCTTCCAGCAGAAATGCGAGGCGTGCCACCGGCCCGACAACATGGCCCCGATGTCGCTGATGACCTACGAAGAGGCGCGTCCCTGGGCCAAGTCGATTGCGGCCCGCATCTCGGCGCGCCAGATGCCGCCATGGCACATCGACAAGACCATCGGCATCCAGAAGTTCAAGAACGATCGCTCGCTCAGCGACGAGCAGATCGAGACCATCGTCAACTGGGTGAACGCGGGTGCGCCGAAGGGCGATCCGAAGGACATGCCGCCGCCGCGCGTCTGGAAGGACGAGTCGGGCTGGTCGCTCGGCGAAAAGTACGGACAGCCGGATCTGATCGTGAAGTCGCCCGAGTACACGATGCCGCCGGTCGCGCAGGACGCCTGGTGGCGGCCGAGTGTGCCGACGAATCTCACTGAGCCGCGCTGGGTGCGTGCGATTGAGATTCGCCCGGTCGGCAAGAACGCGCGCAAGATCACGCACCACGCGCTCGCGCGCCTGCAGCAGCCGGAGGACCTGGATCCAGCGCTGTTCACGAACGATCCGAACGTCGCCGGTGATGGCCTGTTCATGGAGTGGGCGGTTGGCAAGAACGGCGACGAGATGCGGCCGGACTCTGGCCGCCTGATGCTGCCGAACTCGAAGATCGTCTGGGAGATGCACTACCACGCAGTCGGCGAGGAGATCAGCGCCCACACGGAACTCGCGGTCTGGTTCTATCCGAAGGGCCAGGAGCCGAAGCACCGCGAGGTGCTGGCGCTCTTCAACACCTTCTCGGGCTCGGTGCCAGGTGCGCGCTCGCTGGACATTCAGCCGAATCAGGTGACGACCACCGAGAGCTTCGTCACACTGAAGCAGAATGCCCGCATCGAGAACTTCCAGGCGCACATGCACCTGCGCGGCAAGGGCATGTCGATGGAGGCGATCTACCCGGACGGCCGCCGCGAGATGCTGAGCCAGGTGACGAACTTCAACTTCAACTGGCACAACATGTACATCTACGACGACGATGCAGCGCCGCTCCTGCCGAAGGGGACGATCCTGCATCTGCTCGCGTGGTACGACAACACGAAGGCGAACAAGGACAACCCGGATCCGGATCAGTGGGTGGGCTGGGGCGACCGCACGGTCGACGAGATGGGCCACGCGTGGCTGAACATCACCTATTACAACGATGACGAGTTCAAGGCGGAAGTCTCGGCGCGCGCGGCGAAGACCGTGAACACAACCGCGGCGGATCGTCAGCAGTAACAGCTCGGGACCTCGTTTTTTGACAAAGGCGCCGTCCGGTTGGGCGGCGCCTTTTTTTCAGTGGGGATCAGGAGCACGCGGATGCGCGCAGGTTCAGTCGCCTTGTTCGGTTTGCTCGCCTCGTGTGCCGCCGGCACGCTCGTCGTCTCGGGTCAGCAGCAGCCACAGCCGCAGGGCGGCATCGGCCAGACGCCGAGCCCGCTGCCGCTGACGCAGTCGGTCCGCGAGCGCGGGTCGAGCGTCACGCCGGCATTCGAAGGCTGGTTCTACGACAAGGACGGCAGCGTCCGCCTGCTGGTCGGCTACTTCAATCGGAATCTCAAACAGGAATTCGACATCCCGGTCGGCCCGAACAACCGCATCGAGCCGGGCGGTCCCGACATGGGGCAGCCGACGCATTTCGGTCCAGGACGCGGATGGGGCGTCTTCTCGATTCCTGTGCCGAAGGATTTCGGCGACAAGAAGCTCACCTGGACGCTCGTCGCCAACGGTTTCACCAACGCCATCACGCTCCACACCAAACCCGACTACGTCGTCGAGCCGTTCGAGGACGCCGCCAACAAGAACACGCCGCCGACGTTGAGGTTCAAGGAAAGCGGCGGCGAGACGGCCGCCGGCGCGCCGAAAGGGATCGCGGAGAAGTACACGGCGACCGCGGGTACGCCGCTCGCGATCACGGTGTGGGCGAGCGACGAAGGTCCGAAGATCAACATCCCGGAGGGGCGCGGTCGCGGACGCGGACGCGGGCGCGGCGGCGACGCCGCACGCGGCGGAACTGGTGATGCAGCCGCCGGACGCGGCGATGCGGCCGGTCGAGGAGGCCGCGGCGGCGGTCGCGGGGACGCCGCCACTCCGCCGGAGTTCGTTCCGCCGCCGCCGCTCGCGCTCACGTGGTCGAAGTATCGCGGCCCCGGCGACGTGAAGTTCGACAACGCGAAGCCGAAGCTCGACGTGGACAGCACGCCCAACGGGCCGACCGGAAGCGTCAGCGGCAAGGCGACCGTCGACGTCACCTTCGCCATGCCGGGTGAGTACATCCTCCGCCTCGAAGGCAACGACTCGACGGGCTCAGGGGGAGGGGGGTTTCAGTGCTGCTGGACTACTGCTCATGTGGGGGTGACAGTGAAGTAATTAAAGAATTAAGAAGTAAGAATTAAGAATTCGCGATCACGGTTGCGACGCCGTGCGACGAATTCTTAATTCTCAATTCTTAATTCTTAATTGCCGTGGCGGCGCGAAGCGCCGCCTTCTGCGCGGCGCTCCATCTCCGCAGCACCTCCTCGTAGCGCCGCGTTTCTGCCGGGTGCGTGCTGCTCACCTCGATCTGCTCATCCGGATCCGTTGTCACGTCGAACAACCTGTCGCGTCCTGAGTCCAACTCGTAGATGTACTTCAGCGGGCCGTCACGAAGGCCGACCAGCGCCAGCGAGTAGTCGGCGAAGAACAGCGCCATCCGCGGCTCGTCGTCCAGCATCGTTCTTCCCTGTGCAACGATTCGCGAGCCGGCCGCCACGAGATCGATCGTCGTCGCTGTAATGTCGAGCAGGCTGACCGTGCGCTGGACGCGAACGGTTTCGCGAATGATTCCTGGCATCGCCACGACGAGCGGCACATGGACGTTCTCCTCGTACAACTGAAAGGTGTGCCCGAAGTTGCCCTCGTGCTGGCCGAACGCTTCGCCGTGATCGCCGTAGACGATCCACAACGTGCTCTGTTGCCGTCCGCGCGCCTCGAGGCCGCGCACGAGTGAGCCGAGCGCGGCGTCGGCGTAGTGCAGAGAATTGCGGTAGCGGCCGATTTCGTCGCGATCAGGGAACGGGCCAGCCTGGGGGGTATCGTACGGGTGGTGTCCCGCAATCGGTAGATACGTGACGAAGAACGGCTGATTCGGCGGCAGGCGATCGATCCACTCGAAAAGGCGCGCCATGGTCGCCTGCTCATCGACACCGAAGCTGGAGTTGTGATGTCCGCCGATGTCTCCGGCGTCTTCGATGCGGTCGTAGCCCCGATTGCGGACGATCGCTTCCATGCCGAGATACCTGAACCGACCCGAGTGAAAGAGCGCTGTCGCGTATCCCGCGCGCGACAGCGACGCCGCGAGCGACGGGCATGGCATCGCCGCGTACAGCGCGGCAGTCGTGTCGAAGGACGGGAACGTCGAACAGAGGACCGCAAAGAGCCCCTTGATGCTCTCCGGATAAACGGCATATGCGTTGTCGAACACGATCGCGGATCGTGCGAGCGCGGACAGGTTCGGCATCACGTCCGGCGTCGCGCCGTAGATGCCGAGATATCGCGCGGCCGTCGATTCCAGGCTCACCACGACGACGCTGCGTCCCGCCGCAGCGCCTCGGAAGCGCGACAGGTCGTCACGCCGGGTGCGATCGAATCCGCTCGATCGCCACTCCCCGTCGCCAGCGTTCGCCGAGACATGCGGCAGCATCGACGCTGCGAGCGCGGTCCACGCGTTGCGCCCGAGTCCCAGCGTGTCGACGCGCGCGGCTGCCGCCGGTCCGAGCGCGGCACACAGCGCGAGCGCGGCCGCGAGTCGCGTCCGCGACACTCGCGCGGTGCACAGAGGCGCGAAGCATGCGAGCACCGACACCATCGCGATCAGCAGCAGGTTCGCCGGCGTCGCGTAGAGCCGGATCGAATCTCCGATCGCGCCGCTCGTCGCGCGCCACATCGATGTCGTCAGTGCCGTCGAGAGCACTCGAATGACCGGAACGTTGATGGCCGCATAACCGGCGAGGACGGCATAGAGGGCCCACGCGGCACGCTCGCGGCGCGCGAGCCAGGCATCGACTGCCGCGAACCCGAGCACGACGACCGCGTCGTGCCATAGGTATGCAATCGGTGTCCATCGGGACCGCGCCAGATGACGGCCCCAGAG